>CAZVQJ010000162.1:0-6576 GCA_964629165.1 uncultured Puniceicoccaceae bacterium | reverse complement strand
CATCATGATCGCCGCTTGTGAAGGTCGCGTCGATCCAGGTATAGGCGAGCCGGCCCCGCCAACCGGCGAGGTGCCCGGTAAGGCTCAGTTCGGTCCCCACCCGCCGGGTATCCGCGAGATTGGCATTGTGATTCGTCCGGTAGTCGTAGGCGATCTCACCCGAGAGTTTCTGCGCAAAGAAGTTGATCTGCGCCGACCAGAAGGTTCGCGTCCATTCCCAACCCGCCTCCACATTGTGGCCTCGTTCGGGATCAAGATCGGCATTGAACGGCCGCTCATTCGGAAAGCCCTGATAAAAGGCAACCTCGTCGGCCACCGGGAAACGATAGAGACGATCATAACGAATCCATCCGCGGGATCCCTCCCGGGGCTTCCATTGCGTGCCCACCTGCCATGCGACGCTCGAGTCCGTCCGGCTGCGGTTGAAATTCAGCTGCGGATCGCCCGGGCGAAGGAGGTCCTCCAGCTGACCTTGCAGCCTGTTTTCTTCCGCACGAACCGCGAGATGGAGGGTCCAAACAGGAGAAAGCTCGAACTCGCCATGCCCAAAAACCGCCACGGAGCGCTTCTCGAGGTCCGCCAAGGCGCTTCCTTGGCTGCGCTCCTGGTCGGCAAAGCGGTCTACCTCGAGATCGATTTCCTCGAGCGCGAGACCCACCCCCCAGGTATGATTTTCTCCAATTTCACCGCGAAACTCCGGAGTGAGGCGCAGGGTCTGCTGCGTGAGATCTGCGTGTGAACCCGGCCCGAAGTTCCACTCGAACTCCCGGAATCCAGCACCTCCCCTCACCTCCAGGCGCACCGGGGCGTCAGGCATCGGCCAGACGAGCGCAGCAGTCAGGTCCATCTTCCGGTTGTCACTGAAGTATTGCGACGAAAGGTCGCCGTAGGCGCTGTCCCGCGGGTTGTCCGGAAACCCGCCGTCGGAGCCGCCCGGAAGCGCCCCCGGAAACTCGAGCTGGTCTTCGAGATAAAAGAGACCGGTGCGGAGGGTCGGACCGTTTTCCCAGGTGTAGGCGTAGTTGATCGCACCAGAGATCGCCTCGTACGCGCTGTTCTCCCGGTAGCCGTCGGTGGTGTTGTGCTCGAGCGCCACGGCCACCGCGCCCCCTCCCAGCGGCCGGCTGTGATTGAGCCGCTGCCAGTGGGACGACCAGGCGCCCACCCCCGCCTGCACCTGCGTCTCCGGCGTATCGGAAGGATCCAGACGCGTTACGATGTTGATCACCCCACCCACCGCCAGATCGCCAAACCTCGCCGTCTGCGGCCCGCGCAATATTTCCACCTGTGCGATCCGGCCAAGCGGCACTTCCATCCAGGTCGGCGCGCTCATGTCCGCCCGGTTCAGCGGTTGGCCATCGATCAGAATGAGGGTGCGCAAAAATCCGCTTTCCCCGTGCCCCCGCAGATCAACAACCGCGTTCACGGTGTTTCCCGACCCCGAACGCAAAGGGATGTTGGCCGCGCTTTCAAGGATCTCCGCAAGGTTCTGCGCCCCGCTCGCCCGGATCTCGGATTGGTCCAGGATCAGTCCCGAACCCGGAAAATCTTCGACCGAAAAAGGCAGCCGGAACGCCTCCACCGCAAACGGGTCCAGTTCCAGCTCCGCCTGCACATCGACATCCTGCGCATACACGGACGCACCCAAGACGAGCCCCGCAAAGGCCGCGGAAACGAACCCTCCACAAGGGAATAATGATGAGGCGGATCGACGGGAGGATGCCTGCCGGTCAGCGCCAGAGATGGTGTAGAAAAGCTTCATGAATCGAAACCTACCTCCACCTATTGGCAATTGAGTGTCAATAAGAAGCGGCGGGATCGGAGCAGGTGGCGAGCGAACGCGGACCGTTTCTTTGTTTTTGGGGGCTCCCTTTGGTGGGCCCTTGTTCTGTGTGGGGAAGCAAAACGCTGGCTGGCCTTTTCGCCCTGGTGGCTTTGGCTTTGGGCAGAACTTCATAAGATAATCACATGAGCAAAGTCCTGATCATTGGAGCTGGCGGCGTGGGCCGCGTCGTGACGCACAAGTGTGCGCAATTACCGGAGGTATTTGGCGATATCTGCCTCGCCAGCCGACGCCGGGAAAAGTGTGATCAGATCGCCGGGGAGCTCGATCGGCGGATCGAAACCGCCCGGGTGGACGCGGATGATGTCCGGGAAACGGCGGCGTTGTTGAAGGATTTCCAGCCGGACGTCGTCATCAATGTGGCTTTGCCCTATCAGGACCTGTCGATCATGGACGCCTGCCTCGAAGCGGGTGTGGATTATCTGGATACGGCGAACTACGAGCCGCGGGACGAAGCAAAGTTCGAATACAAATGGCAATGGGACTACCATGACCGCTTCGCAAAGGCCGGCCTCATGGCGCTCCTCGGATGTGGTTTTGATCCCGGGGTAACGAACATTTTCACCGCGCATGCGCGCAAGCACCACTTCGACCGCATCGATACCCTCGACATCCTCGATTGCAACGCGGGGGATCATGGCCAGCACTTTGCGACGAACTTCAATCCGGAGATCAATATCCGCGAAGTGACGGCGAATGGCCGCTACTGGCGCGACGGGGGGTGGGTCGAGACGGCGCCCCTCGAGGTGCATCGGACGTTTGATTTTCCGGAGGGGATCGGAGCGAAGGAAATGTATCTGATGTATCACGAGGAGATGGAATCGCTGACAAAGCATTTCCCCGAGATCCGGCGGATGCGGTTCTGGATGACCTTTTCGGAGAAATACCTGACCCACTTGCGGGTCCTCGAGCAGGTGGGCATGACGCGGATCGACCCGGTCGTGTACAACGGGATGAAAATCGTGCCGTTGCAGTTCTTGAAGGCGGTTCTCCCCGATCCCGGCGACCTCGGAAAAACGACCAAGGGCCGCACCTGCATCGGGGTCATCGCGGACGGCGTGAAAGACGGGAAGCAGAAATTCTACTACATCTACAACATCTGTGATCACGAGCAGTGTTATGCAGAGACAAATTCCCAGGCCGTCTCCTACACGACGGGAGTGCCTGCGATGATTGGCGCGATGATGATGCTCACGGGCAAATGGCGGGGCGAGGGCGTCTTCAATGTGGAGCAGTTCGATCCCGATCCGTTCATGGAGCAGCTCAACCTCCGCGGTTTGCCATGGACGGAAGTGAACCTGGATCAGAAGCCGGCCGCGCTGGTCGATTGAGCGGTGGAACCGAACTGACTGTGGAACACATTGTTCACTACGATCCGGGGCTCCCGCCGGAAGTCCCGTCACCCTCCTTTGTCGTCGATCTGGCCAGATTGCGGAACAACCTTGAGCAGCTGCGCGAGGTGCAGGACGCCTCCGGGGCGAAGATTCTCTGCGCGCTCAAAGGATTCGCGATGCACAGCGTCTTTCCGCTCATGCGCGAATACCTCACCGGGATCACCGCGAGCGGTCCGCATGAGGCGCAGCTCGGGCATGATTTCTTCGGCGGCGAGATCCATGTCTTTGCGGCGGCGTTCAACGAGGCTGACATTGAGGCCCTCCTGCCGATCGCGCATCATATCGTATTCAATTCCTACGGACAGTGGCAGCGTCACCGCGAGGCGATTGCGGCTCATCCGCGGAAAATCTCCTGTGGCCTGCGGGTGAATCCGGAATACAGCGAGGTCGAGGTCGAACTTTACAACCCGTGTGCGGCGGGCTCTCGCCTGGGCATCCGGCGCGAAGCCATCGAGGGGCGTGATCTCGAGGGAATCGAGGGCCTGCATTTCCATACGATGTGCGAGCAAGGCGCGGGGACTCTCGCGCGCACCCTCGATCATTTCGAGGCGAAGTTCGGTCACCTCCTGCCGGGCATGAAATGGGTCAATTTCGGGGGCGGACACCATATCACGGCGCCCGCCTACGACCGGGAACACCTCGTGTCACTCATTCGACGGTTCCGGCACAAGCATCCGCATCTCCAGGTCTACCTCGAACCGGGCGAAGCGATCGCGATCAACACGGGGGTTCTCGTTTCCACCGTACTCGACGTGATTGATTCTCCGGAAGGACCGATTGCGATTCTCGATGTTTCCGCAACCTGTCACATGCCGGATGTGCTGGAGATGCCGTACCGCCCCGAGGTGGTGGACGCGGGCGAGCCGGGGGAGAAGGCATGGACGTGTCGCCTCGGGGGACAGAGCTGTCTCGCGGGGGACATGATCGGGAGCTACAGTTTTGCGCGTCCGCTGGCGATCGGCGACCGGGTCACCTTTCTCGACATGGCCCATTACACGATGGTCAAGACGACCACCTTCAACGGCATCCAGCATCCCCACATCGCCACCTGGGATCCCGATCGGGAGAAATTGGAGATTGTCCGCCGTTTCGGCTATTCCGACTATCGGGACCGGCTCTCCTGACGGGCGGCCGGCGAACCCCACCGGAACCATGACAGCAGACATTCTCGGCATCATTGAGGTCATTCTGATCGGCCTCACCGCCATCGTCACGATCGCGACCGCGATCTACGTCGGGAAGCAGGCGAACCACCACTTCCGGATGCAGCGCTCGACCCGATTTATCGAGCGTTTCAACACCGGAGACCTGTTGCGTATCCGCCCCCGCGTGGATCGCCTCCTCCTCTCCCAGCCTGACTGGCCGCAGGAACTGGCGGAGATGAAGGCGGGGAAAATGGACGAGGAACGGCGCCTCCTCTTTTACGATCTCGTCGTCTTCACCAACTTTTTCCAGGAGCTGGCGACCGCCTTCGAGCACAATACAATCGCGGAAAAATACACCTGGGACGTCTTTGGCCTCCTCCTCCGGCACTACTGGAGACAACTCCAGCCTTACGTCCTGGCGATGCGCAAGGCACATGAACGCCCGACCCTCTACGAGGGCTTTGAACGCATCGCCGGGCGGATGCACAAATTCGATGGAAAACACAATCGCCGCTGAACACCCCATTGCGATCTTCGGCTACGGTTCGCTGATCAACCCGAGGAGTATTGCCAAGACCCTCGGGCGGACGGTTCCCGGGGAGGCACTCTTCGTTTCCCGCTTGCACGGCTACCGTCGCGTCTGGGATGTCGTTGACGAGGTGCTCGATCCGCAACTCTCCCGAAAACGAGCTATCTTTCTGAACCTTCGTAGGGATGCCGCCGCTTCGGTTGTCGGGGTCAGTTTCCATGTGAACGCGGACGAGCTGGTGCGCCTCGATGTGCGGGAACGGAACTACAACCGGACCGACGTGACAGCATCGCTGAAGCCTGCCTTTCCCGGCACCGTTTTCACCTACATCGCCAAGCCCGAACACCTCGTCGCCGACCAGGAGGGATGGGTCCTCAGCGCCTACGAGCAGATCATTGACGACGGTCTCGCCTTCTGGGGTCCCGATTTCGCAAAAGCCTTTGCCGAGACCACCCTTCCGCACCAGTTCGCCCGTTTCGCTGGCAACTACACCTTCGCAAAACGGGAATCTTACCCGGAATGATCGCGGACCTCGCGGGGGAACGGGCGGCCGCCGTCACCCCTCCCTTCCCTCGTTCGAGGGTTGTGCCCGATGAACGGGCATTGTGAAGTGGGGATTTTCACACCGACGCATTCATACTTATGGCATCCGAATCCCGGCAACCCGGCCCTGACCAGCCGCGCAACCTGAACCTGCAACAGATGGCCGGTCAGTTCATGGCAGGCATGCAGCGCCACCTCGACATGCTCACCTTCAACCTCGCCGCCCAGGCAGGCGTGAGCGAAAAATCCTACGCCGAACACGGTGAGCAGGCAGGCATCCGCCGCCTGATGCCCGTGCAGGGCAATTTCGAGCAACTGCAGGCCTTTGCCCGCGATCTCCTCATGCGACAGGTCGTGGGGGACGCCGCAAACCTAGCCGTCAATTGTCTGCACAACGCCCATCTCTTCCTCGCCCTCGTGAAGGCGACGGGGGGTGCCGGATCGGGAACCGTCTCTCCGGAAGCCCAAAAGGCGGCACACGAGGCACAGGAGACTTTTGTCCACGCGCCTCTCGACCAGAAGTTCAACCAACTCGAAGAGAACTACCGGGTCCTCTGCCCCCTCGAGGATACGATCACCTCGCTGGGTCTGAGCCTCCAGGCCATCATGCGGCAGGGAGGGGTCATCCAGAGCGCCCAACTCGATGAAAACGGCGAACTCATGCTCGAGCTGCAAACGGCTTTACCGTCCCCGGAGGGAGCCCCCGGCGCCGCCGGGCCACGCTGGTTCGAACAGCTCGAAACCCAGCCGAGAGTATTTCGCGATGGGCAGAAAATCACGTTCTCCGACCGCGAACTGCAGCAGGTGCTCTTCACCGTCGCCGTCTTTGCCCACCAGCTTTTCACGTCGGTTGCCCGTTACGCGCAGGAGCCACCCAACGATGCCTGAGCGCTCGTTCCGACGCTAGCCGCCGTCCGGCGCGCCCGGCGGCCGATGATCGACGAGGGGGGCGCAGGGGCAACGCGGGGTCCGTTGAGAAAGATTTCGCAAGTGCAGGCGCGGGATGCGCGAAAAGCCGGGGCAAATATGACCCAAACGTAAAATCAATACTCGCACTGAAGCCGCCCCGCCCCGTGCCGATCTATGAAGACCTTCTGGTTTACCGGAAGACTATCATCAATC
>CAZVQJ010000161.1:0-6584 GCA_964629165.1 uncultured Puniceicoccaceae bacterium | reverse complement strand
AACCGTGAGCGCGAAGGCCCCCGCCGCCTGCGCTTGACCTTCCTTTCTCCGGTCTTCCAGCACCGCTTCGCGTTCCGCATCCCTGGTTTCTCCTTCCATGCGAGCGACAACTTTTTTGAGCTCTATCCGAATGAAGCGAAACATGTCGTCGTGGATTTCTCCGAACCTGTTGAGACCGAAGAGGTCTCCGATGCTCTCCGTTGGCGTTCCCTCGTCGATTCCTACGCGGATTGAAATCGCCTCTTCAGGGAAAGAGTTTACCTCCCGCCGAAAACGCCTATGACCGTTCCTCATGGAGTTTGATGCAGGGCGGGCGGTCGAAGAGCTTCTTGCACAGGAAGTGAGCGGGGAGCAGGTGTCGGTCGACCGGAAAGCCCTCGAGGATCTGCTGAAAAACGCCTATCGCCGAGGCACATCCGCTGCCTCCGCGTCCGCCGATCCCGATCTCGAAGCCGTCCTTTTCCGCGAACTGATGAACTCCATTCCGGACTACATCTACTTCAAGGACTGCGAGAGCCGCTTTATCGCGGTGAACCAAGCCCACGCCGAACATGTCGGGAAGTCCCCGGCGGAAGTCCTCGGGCGGTCCGACTTTGACTTTTTCGAGCAGAAATATGCGCAGGCCAAATTCGAGGCTGAGCAGGCGATCATCCGCACCGGGAAGGGCTTTTCGCCCAAGATCGAGCACCACACCAAGCGGGATGGCGAAGAGATGTATGTGCTCTCGACCAAGCACCCCTGGTACGGCCGCGACGGCGAAATCCGCGGTACCTTCGGGCACTCCCGCGATGTGACCGCCGCGGTCGTCGCGGAACGGGCCCTGGCGCAGCAGCACAAACTGCTGAGAACCCTCATCGACGTCGCTCCCTGCCGTATTTTCGTCCGCGATCGGGAACACCGCTTCCGCATTCTCAACGAGGAATACCGGCGCAGCCTCGACCCCGAAGTCGTTGATTCCTTCCTTGGCCGAACCCTCCGTGAACTCGTGGACGATCCGCGTGTCGCCATTATCCAGGAGGAAGACGAGGCCATCATGCGGACCGGTGTGCCCGTCCTTCGGCGCATCGAATTCGATTCCAGCCCGGTCGCGGCGGGCAAGTGGTTATCCGTATCCAAAGTGCCCCTGCGCACCGCCGAAGGAACGATCGGCGGGATCGTCGGGATTGCCTTCGACATTTCTCCCCAGAAGGAAGCGGAGGCGCGCGTGCGCGCGGCGAGCCATGAACTGGCCTCGAAGAACGCCCAGATCGAGAGTGAGCTCGCGATGGCGCGCAAGTTGCAGATTGCGCTTGCGACCGCTGGTTTCCCCAACCGGTTGATCCTGGAAAGCGGCGCCAGCGTCTCTGCGGCGTTTCTCTATGAACCCTGTGAACACCTCGCCGGAGACTTTTTTCACCTCATCAGGATCGATCAAGGGCGCTTCGCCGTGCTGATCTGCGACGTGATGGGGCATGGCGTGCGTTCCGCCCTCGTGACCGCGATGATCCGCGGGCTTGTCGAGGAGAACCGGAGCGAACTGATTCACCCCACCTCCCTTTTCAATCGGATCAACCGCGTCCTCTACGGGTTTGCCCGGGATCCGGATTTTCCCCGCTTCGTGACCGCCGCCTACGCTCTCTTCGATGTCGAGCGGAACTCTCTCACCATCGCGAATGCCGGACATCCGTCGCTTCTTTGCGTCTCTTCATGCCCCGGCCATACCGAAATCGATCGCTTGAAAACTCACCGGGATCCCGCGCTCGGGTTGGTCGAGAATTTTTCCTACCGCTCCTCTACCTCCACATTGCAGACCGATAGCGCGTATCTGTTCTATACCGACGGGCTTGTCGAACAGCGCAATGACACCGATCAGGAATTCGGTCTCAATGGCATTCACGCTGCGCTTTCCTCACTTCCTGAAGCCAATCCCGTTACCCTTGTGCACCGGCTACGTGAGGCGCTTGCAAACCACGCCGGTCGTCAGAGCTTCACCGATGATGTGTGCGCGATGGCGCTCCAGATCCGCCGCTGATTCGTGGGTCGTCGGAAGCGGTGGAAACGCCTGCTCGCGCTTCAGATCCGCTTCACCGGAAGATCCCGCAGAAGCAATTCTCTTCCCAAGCGACGGCGACGACGCCCGGTCAGGAGGAGAAAGACCTCCGCCGTCGTGAAGGTGTCGCCCACCGCCGTGTGCCTTTCGACCATCGGCACATCGAGCTGGGCGCAGACTTCGTCGAGGGCGGGCGGCCTCTGATTGGAGTAGCCGGTCCGGTGGAAGGCATCGAGCTCCATCATCGCAATCTCCGCCGTATCGAGAACCCGGTTTTCAATCCTGCATCCGGTGTGACGCCGGATCAGGTCATCGAGCATCAAGGCATCAAAGCGGATGTGGTGCCCGACAAGGATGGCGCCGCCCAGAATCGGGAGTAGCTCGCGGAGGAGATCCTCTTCCCGGGTGCCCGCCGAGGTCTGGTCCGGAAGGATTCCGTGGACCGTCATGGCATCGTTGGGCATGGAGAATTCCTGATACACGATCCAGCTGCGCAATCGGTCGAGAGGAATCCGCCTTTCCGCCAACGGCTGGGCGGCGAGGGATAGAATACGGTCCACGCCGCGGCGGAACCCGCTCGTCTCGGCGTCAAGAACGACCAGAGGAACGTCGTGCAGTGGCGTCTTCGAGGAGACCCGCCGACGGCACGATTCCAGATATGAAGCGACGAAAGGCTCCCGGGAGCGACGGCCGAAGAGCCAATTCATCGCACCCGGGGTTCGAGGCGGAATTCTTTCCGAACCGCTTCCTGGACCATACGCTGGACATCGAAAACATTCGCGAGCTGAGCCCGCTGCAGTTTGGTCAGACTCTCGGGAGCAAAGTAGCGTCCGGCATCGCCACGGCGCAGCCCCGTCAAGACCCGCAGGCGAAGGAGAAGGTCGTAACCGTCATTCGCCAGCTGCGCCACTTCCGCCAGATGGGGTTGCGCATCCCGCAGCTGAAGCCAACGCCCCCCCGTCGAGTAGTGGCGCGTCAGGCCGTATCGCAGGGCGAAGAGCCGTCCGGCATCCCGCAGCGGAGCCAACCCGCGGGACTTGATGTCGAATTGTCCCGCGTGCCCTCCACGTTTTTCGACGACAAACCGGCCCCAGAAGTTGAGCGGTGGGGGCGTCTCGACGCAGAGAGCCGCGAGGCGCCGCTGAAGCGCTTCACTCGATCCCGCTGTCTCGAATACTTTTCGGCGAATCGTTTCGCAGATTTCCGGGTCGCCTCCCACATAGCGCAGATCATAGAGCACCAATGCGCGCAAAACGACGTCGCCGGAATCGAGTTGGTGCCCCACCTTTTCGAGTTCCTCGATCCACTCGGCATCCGTTCTGCACCAGCGGGGATTGGAGGCCATGACGCCACCTTGACAGCGCGAGAATCCGCAGTCGACGAGCGCCGCAATCACCCTTTCGGAAAGGCGCAGAAAAACCTCTCGTGCCGCCTCATCCGCCTCCGGATACCCCTGCGAAGCAAACACGAGCGCGTTGTCCATGTCGGTGCGCAGGACCTGCTCCCGCCTCCCGTCACTGCCCACCGACATCCATGCCCAGGGAACCTTGGGGAAGGTAACCCCTTCCGCGCTCAGGCTGCTGCGGGCTTCCTCAAGCAGGCGTTTCACCAGCTCGTCATAGAGTTCCGCGCAAATCTGCCCCATGAAGACACCCGAGATGCCGCTTTCGAGGTATGTGCGGGCAATGTCCTCGATCTCGTCACAGATTTCCCGAAAACGGGCCGCTGACCGGGCGAGCCGGATCTCCCGGATAAGCCCGGCTGGATGGTGCCCGCTCTGGGCGAGAAGATCCTTCTGCGTGCAGACATCGAGGGCCCTCGACTGCGGCGTGCCATCCTCCGTCACACAAACCTGCCCAATACGTTCACGCAGCATGATGAGGATTGCCGCGGTCGCACTGGAGCGCGGTGCCACCGTGACGACGGGACTCGCCATCACTTTGCGAACCGGCTCCTTTGGATCGGTCGTGCCGACAATAACCTGCTTTACAAGGTTGTTGCTCGTAACGATCCCGACCGGAAACTGCCGTTCATCCACGACGAGGACAGACGGCACCCGCTTCGACACCATGAGGGAGGCGGCTTCGGCAATCGGGCTGTCCGGCAGGCAGGTGAGGAGCCGTTCGGGAGGCCGCGGCTCGATCGCGCGAGCGCCCTGAAGGTGTGCCTGCAGGACCGAGCTCTGTCCGGAGCCCAGGGCAGGCATCGTGCGGCCCACCCGCGTCGCCCAGAAGAGGTGCCGTCTCGCGTAGTTTCTCGCCTCGTCGTGAGACGCGAGGAGCGCGCTCACCGGTTTCCACGGCAGGCAATACAGCAAGGTGTCTTCGACGACGTTTGCGGTGACACTGAAGGCGGCACCTTCCACCAGCGCGCTCAGCCCGAGAATGTCGCCGACATCCCGCACATCGACCAGTTCGTCGCGTTCGTCCACCCGCCATACGTATTCCACCCGTCCGCGCGCAAGGAAGAGAACCTGCTCGCCGGGAGGATCGCCTTGAACCCAGACTTGGTCCCCGGCCACAAGAACGCGGACTTCGGCCGCCTCCGCCAGCCGTCGAATATCCGAATCGTGCAGGAGCGAGAATGGAGGAAACCGTCCAAGGGCCTCTGCGATCCGGCCGGAAATAACGTTGGGCGCACTGCTCGACATCAGCCCTCCATCGCGGACCGGTTTCTGTCCGCTGGCAACTCCGGATGCAGCGACAGCCCCACTCCGTCACTGATTTCGGTATTTTCCGCCGGTTACAGCTGTCGTGTGAGATCGGCCAGTTCCCGCCGAACTTTCTCCACAGAGGGAACAATCTGCCCCTCTTTCAGTCCAATTTCCGCGCAGTAAGGATCACGCGCGACGACGATTGCCTCGCAGTCGGCGTCGAGAAGCTGGTCGAGGACGCGGAGCCCGTAGTGGATGATCCGGGCGAGATCAGGGATGGTGGGTGCCTCATCAGGTGATTCCTGATAGCGGATCAACTCGGCGATCGCAGATGGAAATTTCCAGTCCCGGAGAAGCGCGGCACCCGCTTCCGCATGCGTGAATCCGATCAGGCGGACCTCAAGCTCACGATCGAGAGGCCGGTCGTTGGCAAGGTCATAGATCTCGAAACCCTTGCGCTGGAAATACTGGTTGATCGCGATTTTTCCGATCCCATGCAGGAGACCTGCGGTGTAGAGCGCATCGTCCCGGTCATTGAACCGGAGCAGCCGGTTCAGATCGGCGGCGAAGAGGGCAAGACAGATACTGCGGGTCAGGAGTTCGCCGCGTTGCAGATGGTAGATCTCCATCGCGGGGTCGAGGAGTGGATGGGACGCCGCCGTCGCAACCAGCTGGTAAACCGCATTGAATCCCATGCGCTGGACGGCTTCATCGACGCTCTCACACGGCGTTCCCGCGGAAAAATATGCACTGTTCGCAAACCGCAGGATTTGCGCGGTGAGGCCCGCGTCCACCTTGAGCAGGCGCACGATGTCCTCGGATGCCGTCTCATCGCTCCGGAGGAGCTTTTGGAGACGCGGGAGGACGCGGGCGGAAGGCGGCAGTTCCGTGGTTTGCTCGAGCAGTTCTGAAATTTCCATGGGGAGATCTTCAAAGGAGCATCGGCCCCAGGCCCGCTAGCCTCAACCAACTTCGTCTAAAACGGATTTCTTCTCGCGGCCTTCGCAAACCTCCACCGTCAGGATCCAGCCTTTCCTGTATGCACCCAGGCACATCCCCTAGTTTTTCGTGAAACCCCGGCGAAAAAAGTTCACCAGTTCCTTTTCGGACCGATTTAGAGAAACGCTCGCGGTCATTCAGATTCTGGCCGCAGCCCCACCCCATGGACAGATGCAACCCGCGCAAATGTATTCGGAAGTGCGGCCATTCCCTCGTCGAGGTGATGGTCGCTTTTGCGATTCTTACGGTGGTCTTCACGTCGATCACAAAGGGCCTCGATTTTGCGATGAAAACGAGCGCAAGCAGCGAACTTCGCTCCACCGCGAACGCCCTCCTCGCAGGTGAAGCAGAATTTCTCCGCAGCCTCGAATGGAACGCTCTCGGGACGCTCCCGGAAGAAGCTGCGTTCGCGAACGAAAACGTGCCTGACCGCTTTACGACGGAACGTCTGGCGATGGAACCGGAGATCGGATTGCGCACATACCGGCTCGCCGTTGGCTGGACCGATCCTCTGGGGCGATCCCAGACTGCTGTCGTCGTGGTTGCGGTGACAGCGGGAGGCATTACCACGTGACACGGGCCCAGCCACACAACTCCACCAACGGGTTTTCGCTCATCGAGCTGATCATTGCCCTCGGGATTTTGTCACTGCTCTCGGTAGCGGTGCTTTCGGGCCAATTGGGCTTCTCGAAGGCTTTTGCGAAACTCAACGCCGATGTCGATGCGCGACGTTCGGTGCGCAGCTTTGAGTCGGTCTTTGCACAGGACATGCGCGCGGCAACTGGGGTGACGCGGCAGAACGCCATGACCTTGCGGTTTGAACTCGCCGATGGCTCCCGGATCGACTATCTGTTCAGCAACCCGGGGCACGGAAAACCGGGACAGCTGAAGCGGAAAACGGCG
>CAZVQJ010000160.1:0-6663 GCA_964629165.1 uncultured Puniceicoccaceae bacterium | reverse complement strand
CGGCGGGGCGATCCTGGCAGCGGAAGAGGACGGCGAACTGGTCTTCGACGCGATCGAGTTCAAGACGCAGGCGAAGGCCGGGATCGAGAAATTTGACCTCTCTTCACACGCTGATCGCGAGGAACTCCTTGATTTTGCCCTGGCCGTGCGACCGCGGCATATCGTCCTCACCCATGGAGACGCGGATGCTCGGGCATGGTTTGCGGAGGCACTCAAACAGGCCAATCCCGCGATCCATGTCGTTGATCCAATTCCCCTCGAGCCGGTGGAAATCGACTGATCGGCAATCGCGGTTCAGATAAATTTCGCCGGCGTTGGCGAGCATCTCGGGAAGCCAACGCCAGCGGGAGGTGATCCCCCGCGCTCCTTTGGCATCAGTATCCCCGGAGGGTCTGGACCATCCGCTCGTGGGCTGCCTGGAACTCCGCCGCCAACTGCGGGTGGTCTGCATGGTGAGCCAACCACTCGACCATTGGCTCGCGCAAGAACCCTTCGCCCGCGCGGATCACCGCTTTCTGCTCTTCGATTGTCGGGGCGGCCTGAAAGGTGGTTTCCCAGAGCGTCATGCCGTCGTCGTTCCAGTCGTCGAGAGCGCCACTGGAAAGACGCAGCATGCCCTGCCAGGCGGCTAATCGGGCATCTTCCGGGTAGTCCGGGCGCTCGACGAGTCGATGAAGAATCGGAAAGGCGGTGACGTCCCGCCACGCCGCGAGCAGGCGGAGGGCATTCTCGTCGGGCTCGTCCTGTTCGACAAAGGGAAGGAGAAAGTCGCGCGCAAACTCGTCACCCGTCGCCCCGATCATGCGCATGAGGAACGTTGCCTCGGCACCCTCCGCTTCCTCCCAGCGCGCGACGAGCATGCCTGAAACCTCCCCGTTTTCAAAACGGCGCCCAATCGAAACGATGGATCTAGAGATGGGACCTCTCTCACGGCTCGTTGCGGTTTCCATGCGGCGAAGCAATTGCGGGACTTCGGCCGGGGTCGCCAGCTCGCCGATGGCCCGGTAGGTGGCGGCGCCAAGGCGATAGTCAGCCTCGACGGCTTGCGCGAGGAGAACGGGAACGGCCGCGCGCAGTCCGCGGTTGGTGATGATTTCGACCAGCTCGATCCGGACCGGAACGGCACCACGCTGGAATTCCTCAATGAGGCGTTCGTCTGCGGCCGGATCCGGTAACCGGGCGAGGGCCGCTTGTACCGTGCTGCCGAGCGGATCGTTGGCCTCGATGAGAAGCAGCAGTCCGTCCAGATCGCTCACATCCCCGAGTTCTCCCAAGGCGCGAACGGCGGCCAGCTGAAGAGGTTCCTCGGCTGCGTTCATCTGTTCGCGGGCGAACGATACGACTGCCTTGTCGCCCCGGGCCGTGAGGCCATGGATGACGAGGGCCTGCCCTTCAGGGTCCAGGTCAACGGCGGCTTCGAGAAGGGATTCCACCGCCACTGGATCCTCCGCCAGCCGGGCGATGAAAGTACCCCCGAGCGCGCGGGAAGCGGGATCTTCTGATCGGAGCATCATGACAAGCGGCTTCACGCCGCGGGGATCCAGCTTCAGCGCAGCACCAATCGCGGCAGCGCGGACGGCCAGCGGATTCGACGGAAGCCGGAGACGCTCGAAAAGGATCCATACCTGTTCTCTCGTCAGGTGATTGAGACCGTCATCGAGGAGATCCGCTGCGCCGAGGCTGTAGGCGGTGCGAAGAGCGGTCGTTCCGAGACCTTCCGGGGGAGGTGTCTTGATGAAAAATTCGACCGCTTCAGGGGTGGCAATCTGTCCGAGGGCGCGGAAGGCAGCTTCGATATTGGCGCTTTCCGAAGAGGTGTCCACGACCCTGCGGAGGAGGGGTACGGCGTCTGCCGTACGCCGCAAAGCAAGGGAATCGATCACGCCCAGCTGGACGTTGCCCCGCGTGGCCTCAAGGGCCTCCATCAAGGCCGTATCGACCGCTCTGTCGTCGAGGCGCTCGAGAACCATACGAGCATCGTGGGAAAGACGGGGGTCGGTGAGGAGCGGAGCGAGGGGCTCCGTGGAATGGCTGGTAGCGCAGAGCCTCAGCAAATCACAGGCGAGGCGTCGTCCATCAAGGGTCGCCTCGGGATCCGTCGCCACTTCCAGGAGGGCCGCTTCCCAATCGAAACCGGCATTTTCGGACACGAGGGCGCTGGCGATCCGGTTCTCGAGCCCATCAGCACCGAGGCGGAGATCCAGTGAGCGCAATGTTTCGAGATCACCTTGTTCGGCCGCAAGACCACTTGCGGCAACGGTGGCGATACCAGCCACCACACTCGTGGCGAACCGGAGGCAGAGGGAGAATCGGAGGGGCATCATGTAAGGCTCCAAGGTTGACGCGATGCGCGCCCAAGAAAGGCGTTGGCGGCCGGATCATCGACCACGACCTCACGTTCGGGATCCCAGCGCAACTTGCGCCCCAGGCGCATCGCGGCAAGGCCGAGGTGCCCCACGCTGGCGGCTCGATGCGCGACTTCGGGAGGTGTGATCGTCGGCCGCCGCGTGCGCACGCAGTCGATAAAGTTTCCAATGTGATCGCGCGAGGTCTGCAAACGAACTTCGCCGGCTCCGATCGGATCATTCCACAGGCGGGAGGGAGACGTCATCTGTCGGCCTCTGTCAACATGCACCCAGTCACCGTTTTCACCCATCCAGCGGGTGCCCCGCCCGAACTCGCTCTGCTCTTCGTCCGCGATCGTCATGGTCATACCGTTCGCGAATCGACACTCGACCCGATAGTGGGTCGGCGCGTCGAACATCCCTTCGGTAGGGAATGCGCCCACTGCGCTGATCTCTTCCGGTCCGGTATGCTCAAGATCGAGCGCCCAAAGGGCGATGTCACAGTGGTGGCCGATCCAGTCAACAAGCTGGCCGCCACCCCAGTCGAGGACCCATCGCCAATCCCAGTGCGCAATGCCGCGGTAGGGCTGCGCCGGGGCCGGCCCGAGCCACAGGTCCCAGTCGAGATGGGCGGGAATCGGCTCAACAGGGTGCACCGGCCCCGGTTCGCCCACCGGCAACCCGATATCGACATGCACGACCCGCCCGATCCGGCCGTTGCGGACCAGCTCACTCGCATGGTGGAAATTGGCGACCGATCGCTGCCAGCTCCCGGTCTGCCAGATGCGCCCGTGGCGGCTGACAGTGTCACAGATGAGGCGCCCTTCACGCAGGTCGTGGGCAATCGGCTTCTCACAATAGATGTCCAATCCCGCCCGGGCGGATTGGATGGCGGCCCATGCGTGCCAGTGGTCGGGAGTCGCAATGGAGATGGCGTCGAGGTCGGTTCGCGCGAGCACCTCCCGCAGGTCGCCGTAGGCGGCACAGTCGTGGGTGTTGTAATGCGCGTCCACCTCCCGCTTCGCATTCGCGAGGTGCTGGCTGTCGACATCGCACACGGCGACAAACTGCACGCCCGGTCGCAGAAAACCGCGCATGTTCCATGTGCCTTGACCGCCCATTCCGATGCCGGCGACGGTAATGCGGTTGCTCGGAGCATCGGCACCAAGGACACGCGCAGGAATGATTGTAGGAAAACCGAACCCGATCGCAGCAACTCCGGCGCGCTGCAGAAAGCGCCGCCGCCCGAGAGACGGCACCGAGCCGTCTGAGCGAGGATTCGATTCCGAGGAGGAATCTGGGGATTGTAGGGCCATCTTGAGAGAGGAGGCCCATTCTTCAGAACGAGACGGTCAAATGTCGAGGAAACCCTTTGATTTATCGATAAATCTTTCGGGAGACCGCCATGTCCCTGTCCGATCGCGATCCGAGTCCAATCTTGCGTCCTCCCGGTTGGCAACTTTTGCTCGGCCGTTCACGATTTCACTGCATATGGCCAAACCGAAACGAACTGCCATCACGCCCACGCGAGCCGAGGATTACCCGGAATGGTATCAACAGGTGGTCCGGGGCGCGGATTTGGCTGAAAACTCACCCGTGCGCGGCTGCATGGTGATCAAGCCATGGGGATACACCCTGTGGGAGAACATGCAGCGCGAGTTGGACCGGATGTTCAAGGAGACTGGGCATACGAATGCCTATTTCCCGCTCTTCATTCCGATCAGCTATCTGGAGAAAGAGGCTGCGCACGTGGAAGGTTTTGCGAAGGAATGCGCTGTCGTGACACATTCGCGATTGGAAGCGGATGCGAGCGGTCGGTTGGTCCCGTCCTCCCCGCTGGAAGAACCCCTCATCGTGCGCCCGACATCGGAAACGATCATTGGCGAGATGTATGCGCGCTGGGTCCAGAGCTACCGCGACCTTCCGATTCTCATCAACCAGTGGGCGAACGTCGTACGCTGGGAAATGCGGACCCGGCTTTTTCTGCGGACAACGGAGTTTCTCTGGCAGGAGGGGCATACGGCACACGCCACGCAGGCGGAGGCGGAGGAGGAGACCCGGCGCATGCTGGAGGTCTACGCACATTTTGCCGAGCACTACATGGCGATGCCGGTGTTGACGGGGGAAAAAACGGCGGGCGAGCGATTCCCCGGTGCCGTTTCGACCCTCTGCATCGAGGCCATGATGCAGGACCGCAAGGCGCTCCAGGCTGGGACGTCCCATTTCCTGGGACAGAACTTTGCGAAGGCGGCGGGCATCCAGTTTCAGACCGAGGCAGGGGAACGGGAACATGCGTGGACGACTTCCTGGGGTGTCTCCACCCGGCTCGTGGGCGGGCTTGTGATGACACACAGTGACGATGACGGCCTTGTTCTTCCGCCGCGACTGGCACCCGCCCAGATTGTCATCCTTCCCGTCATTGTGAAGGAGGACTCCCGGACCGAAGTGATGGACTACTGCACGAGCCTGCGCGCCGCGCTGCGGGAGGTCATGTGGAATGGTCGGCCGCTTGAGGTGATCCTTGATGACCGCGACCTGCGCGGGGGCGAAAAAATGTGGGGCTGGGTCAAGAAGGGCGTCCCTATTCGCCTCGAGGTTGGCCCCCGCGACCTTGCCAACGACAGCCTTTTCATGGCTCGGCGGGACACGGGAGAAAAGCAATCTGTCGGACGGAAAGAGTTTCTCCTGCGGGTCGGAGAGATCCTTGACGGCATCCAGGACGGCCTCCTTGAACGCAGTCGTGCGTTTCGCGACGCCCATACCCACACTTTTGACAACGAATCCGATTTCCGTGCCTTTTTCACCCCTCAGGATACCGCCAAACCGGGCATCCACGGCGGTTTCGCCCGGGCCCACTTCTGTGGGGACGTGGATCTGGAAAAGCGGATCAGCGATGAGCTGAAGGTGACGGTCCGCTGCATCCCGTTTGAAGAGGATGCCGCGCCCGGCACGTGCATATTCACCGGTCAGCCCAGTCCGCAGCGCGTCGTTTTTGCCAAGAGTTATTGATATGGCCCGGTTCAGGCTTCGGGCGGACGACCGACGGGCGAACCTGGACGCGAAGCGGGGATCGAGATCGCGCTGAATATCTGTGGGCGCTCCGCCATGATTCTCGCGTATGAGCTGAACCGGCGAACGAGATGTGGATGCGATGATCCGCCTGCCGAATTCGGGTTACCAGAAACTGACGATCATTGCGCTCGTGACAGCCGTCAAAATGGCTGCCTGGACGCGGAAATCGGCCCACCATGCCGGCTTGGCCTCGCCCGGCACGAGTCCCAGATCTGCTTTCGCGACGATGTAGGGGGCCTGTTCCGGTCGCAGTTGCACGGGTTGAAAGACCGCGAACCCGCCGAGAACCAGAAGGGCGAAGGCGAAGAGAAGGAAGGCCACGATGGTGAAATGCAGCTGAATGACCCCGGTGGCGGTGAGGATCGCCGCCACGGCGGCGCAGAGGTGGGTCAGGGCGAGAGACCAGAAGGCACCGTTGGCGTGGACCCGCCGGGAGAGGACGCCGGCGAGGAAGACCGCTGCGACAGGCGGTACGCTGTAGCCGAGGACCGACTGCAAATAGGCCCACAGCCCCGGGACAAACTGAATCAGGGGGGCCCAGAGGGCGGCGAGAATCATGAAACCGAACGTGACGAGACGGCCGATGAGGGCGGCCCGGTCCGGTGAAAGTTCGCGCCCGCGGCGCTCGACAAAATCGAGCGTCACGAGGGTGGAGGCAGAGTTGAGACTGGAGTCGACGCTCGACATCACGGCGGCGATCAGGCCGGCGAGGACGAGCCCGACGATGCCAGACGGCAGCAGATCGACGATCAAGGTGGGAAAGACAAGGTCCGGGTCGGACAGGTCGGGATAGAGGAGCAGCGCGAAGGCCCCGGGAAGGATCATGATATAGAGCGGGATCAGTTTCAGGAATCCGGCAAAAATGGCTCCCCAACGGGCGTGCGTGATGCTCTTGGCACCCAGCAGGCGCTGCACGATGAACTGATTGGTCGACCAGAAATAGAATCCGAGAATCGGCACTCCGAGCAATGTACCCGCCCACGGCAGGGTAGTGTCATCCAGTGGACGGATGAGGGATAGATGATTCTCCGGGAGTTGGGCGAGTCCCGCCGACCACTGCCAATCGATCCGGTTCATGACCCCGAAGAATATGGCAGTGGAACCGGTGATCAGGACGACCGCCTGCAATACATCGGTATATGCCACTGCGCTAAGCCCAACCCCGATCGTGTAGATCCAGGCGAGGACCGCGATAACAAAACACAGTTCACAGATCACCGACCCGGGAAAGAAGAGCCACAGCACA
>CAZVQJ010000159.1:0-6702 GCA_964629165.1 uncultured Puniceicoccaceae bacterium | reverse complement strand
GGCCTAGGACACCAGGTTTTCATCCTGGCGACAGGGGTTCGAATCCCCTACGGGACGCCACTTTTTCAACCGCCTGCTTTCGCGAGAGGCGGTTTTTTTGTGGCCCCGCAAGGCATTGCGCACCGCACCAGAAGCATGGGATTGCGTTCTGCATCGTCCCGCACGGGTAGCGCCCAGCAGCGATCAACCCCCAACCCGGCACCCAACACCGTTCCGCGGCCTTTGGATGAAGTTGGCACCTCCGGTGCAGAGAAACGGGTTATGCTCGGATATCTCCTCGCCATTCTCGCCGTCGTCATCGGCCTCCCGCTGATTTTTCTCGTCGTCCGTGCATTTCCCCGACCCAACCGCACAAAAGCCGCGGATCCAGACACCGGAACGATTCGTCAGGAGCCCGCGGAGGAACAGGCCACGACGGTCGAAGAGGAAATGCGTTCTCGTCCGAACGAGTGATCCCGAGGCCAAATGGACGCCCGGTGTTCCAGGAAATCCTGGTCCGCCCCTCCCTCCGCGTTCTTGGCACCCGACAACCGGGATCCACCCCTTACCAGCCAAAGAGTCCGCGGGTCTGTTCCTTTGCGATCTGGTCGGTCTTCTGCCAGACGATCTCGGCGGTCTCGATATTCTGCAGGGTCATGGACACAACGTAACCGACGCGCCGGGATTTTTCGGTGCGAGCGTCAAACCCGCTGATCGTGCCCTCCAGAATGTAGTTGGCGCCGATCTGCCGTGCGCTCTGTGCAGCCTGCGCCGGATCGACCATGCCGCTTTCCTGCTGATATTCGATCTCGGCGGCCAAGTCCGCCCGCCGCGCGGCATCAACGAAGCGGAAAAGCCCGCTATTGAGAATCTGCTCCCGGGCGAGGGTCGTCAGGGCCTGCGTATTGATCCGGGTGTCGGTGAGCGTGGCCGCATCGAGGCGCATCGGAATTACGACGATGACGGGCCGTTCCTGTGCAGTGAAACGGGCGACGGCGGGGGATGTCAGCATGGAATCCACCATCGTTTTGACGAGCTCGTTCACATCCGCCTGGCCCAGCTGGAACGTCTGTGTGGACGGATCCGTCGGGTCGGCCCGGCGAACCGGCGAAGAACATCCCGCCAGGAGCAGGGCTGAAACGGTAATGAGGATCAGAGATAGTTTCATCGAAGACGTTACTTTCGGGGTTCGTAGGTGCGGACAAAAAGCTGGAACGCACGCACATCTGGTGAGCGGGCTACTCCGGTGAGAGCGCGCTGTTCGCGACTTTCAAGGGTTTCCGAGCGCCAGCCACTGCTCCCTTGGGCAATCTCCATTCCGTTCGGGTCGATCCAGCGATAGCGAAACTCGATGCGCTCCCGGGAGCGGCTTGTATTCTCCACCGTCGCCTGGACCTGCACAAAACCTGCCTCACTGGGCACACTGCGTAGATCGAGCAGTCGCACATCCGTCCCGCGGAAGCTCTGGCCGAGCGATTCCGGCCGGTCGAGGGTCCCATCGGCGTTGAACATGCCGTCGATAACGAGTCCCACTCCCACGTGCGCCTGCACATAGACATCGCCCGGCGAATCATTTCGCACGATCGGACCGGAGGTCTGACAACCTGCAAAGAAGCTGGCGACAACCGTCAAGAGGGTCGCTGTCCGATAAAATCTCTTCATGGCCGTGTAGTGCTGGAGGTGATAGGGGGATCATTCTGCAAGGACCGCCCCTGTGAGTCAAATAATGCCCAGTCCTGATAGAGAGCCCGGTGAGTCCGGGTGACGAGCAGGAAAATCGTGCTCCCGGGCGGAAGGTCGAGGGTGGCTTCCACCCCATCGATGCCCTCTCCCGCCAGCCCCAGACGATGCTGGCCGGGAGCGACCGAGAAGTGCGCGACCTCCAGCCGGGCGGGCAATGTCAACCAGCTCCGCTCGTCGGCCTGGTCCGTCAGCAGGTTGAAAACCTGCGCGGCGAAGCCCGCGAAGGCATGCTCCTGCTCCAGTTGCTGCTGCACCTGATATTTGGTGATGAGGCGCAGGGCCTGCCGCAATACGATGCGCGGATAGGCGTCCGCCAGTTCCTGGCGTGCCTGGGCATCGAGATCGCCGATGATCGCCGTCCGCCCAAGGGGTTCCCCATCGAAAACAAAGGCGGGCGATACCCGACGCGACCCGCGGCTGCCGTAGGTGGGCACCACCACCTGCAGGATCGTCCCCCCCCAGAAGAACGGCAGTCCAACCGCCTGTTTCATCGGGATCCATCCATCTTCGAGGCAGACGACGACAAGTACATCGTCGGGATGCGCGCGGATGCCGGCCTCCTGCACAGACTCGGCAATATAGGGATTCTCCGGATACAAACGACCCGCTGCCCGCATCGCGATGGCCGCACGATCCCGGTCACCCGAGACGGCAAAAAGAATGCCTGAAAGATAAGACGTGAAGGCGTTCTGGTAGGGACGCAGGGCTTCCGCTGCGTTCGATCGCAGGCGGGCAGCTTCCCCCTCGTAAGCATTCTGGACGGCTCCCGGACGGACGGACGACTGTTGCATCGATTGCGCGACCGCTTCGTCGAGATGAGCATACTTGGTCCGCAGGTAGTCCTGTTCCGCAAGAGCCCCATTGAGGGCGATCTGGGCAAAATCCAGACGGCCAGTCCGGATATGGTCGAGGGCGAGAAGATTGTGAGCCATGAACCGCTCGTAGCCGGCGCTCTCGTAGGGCAATGCGCGGTCACTCGTCGCAAGGGCGGCGGCGCCCAGAAGGTTTTCCGAGACCCGGAAGAGCGGTTGCTGCCGCTCTCCCTCGAAGCGATCCGAGGCGGCCTCGAAGAGACGGATGCTTTCCTCGAAGTCGCCCGCGAGGCTGTAGAGCCGGGCCGCCTCCATCGTGTAGAGCAACCCGCTGGCATCCTCGCTCCGTCCGAGTGCACGTTTGGCCGCTCCCCTCATGGCTCGGGCCTCACGCGATTCAACCGCTTCCCGATAATCCCGGGCCCGATCCGGATGGACATCGGGAACAAAGAGGTCGCCGAAGGTCCCACACCCGCTCGTTCCGAAAAGAGCGGCGAAAGCGAAGAAAACGCCACTCCGGCAGCGCCATCGCTGGCTATTGCTGAACTTGAAGGATCCCATCGCTAAGCCGAAGGCTTGCCACCCCGCGAACCCGCCGGAGGCACCTTTTCTCCAGGAGATCAGGGTGACTCGCTCCCGCCCTGGCAAGTCCGGACGCATCGTGCCCTGTGCGCCCCAGGTGCTCGACAAAACTCCTCGGAGACGGCACCCGTTAAAGAAAAAATGGAGCGAGAGACGAGGTTCGAACTCGCGACATCCACCTTGGCAAGGTGGTGCTCTACCAACTGAGCTACTCTCGCATCCAATGGAAAGCGTGGTGGTATCGGAATCGTGGGAGGCAATGTCAACCAATTCTCGCGGGAAGGAGAGTTTTCATGGCGATTCTCCGGATTTCTCCGCTCCGGCGCGCCACGATTGACACGCCTGAAGGGTCCCCCAACCTCGCCTTGCCCATGCAGAACTATCTCGATCTCCTTCGCGACGTGCTCGACAACGGCAAATATCGCATGGATCGCACGGAAGTCGGCACCTGGTCCCGCTTTGGAGCGCAGTGCCGCTTCGATCTCCGCGCAGGATTTCCCCTTGTGACGACCAAAAAACTCTACCTGCGCGGGATCATCCACGAACTGCTCTGGTTTATCGCGGGAGATACGAATGTGCGCTATCTCCAGGATAACAAGGTTCGTATCTGGGATGAGTGGGCGCGGGAGGACGGCGGGCTCGGCCGCGTCTATGGTGCTCAATGGCGGGACTGGCGCGCGCCCGATGGCCGGCGGATTGATCAGCTTTCCGAGGTTGTCACTTCGATCAGGAATCATCCGGCAAGCCGCCGTCACATCGTCTCTGCCTGGAATCCGGGGGAGCTGGATCAAATGGCCCTGCCGCCCTGCCACGCGCTCTTTCAGTTTTGGGTCGACGAAGACGCGGGCGAGCTTTCCTGCCAACTCTACCAGCGTAGCGCCGATCTTTTTCTGGGGGTTCCCTTCAACATCGCGTCTTACAGTCTGCTCACGATGATGGTCGCCCAGGTAACGGGGCTGAAACCAGCCGAGTTCATCCACACGTTCGGCGATGTTCACATTTATTCGAATCACGTGGAGCAGGTAAAAGAGCAACTCGGGCGCACTCCCCGTCCGCTTCCCACGATGAAGTTGAACCCGGCCGTCCAGAAGCTCGAGGACTTCCGCTTCGAAGATTTTGAACTCGCCGGATACGAACCGCATCCTGCCATCAAGGCGCCCATCGCGGTCTGACCGTGGTTGGAAGAGATTGATTCCGGAACGGAATTCGAAGGTACTGTTGCACCATGTCCCGGAAGCCCCCGAACCGCCGATGGAAGGCGATCGCTGCCATGGCGCGGAACCGCGTCATCGGTCATCGGAATGCCATCCCGTGGCACTTGCCGGCGGACTTCCAGTGGGTGAAAGCATGTACGCGGGGACAGACGATCGCGATGGGCCGTAAAACGCTTGAATCGATGGGCCGCCCCCTTCCCCACCGTGAGAACGTCGTCATTTCACGCTCCGTCACGGCGATCCCCGGCTGCGTTGTCCTGCCTTCCCTCGAGGCACTCGAAACGTTTCCCGCCGCCGGTGAGATCTGGGTGTTTGGTGGAGCGGAAATCTACCGCGCCGCCATGGACCGGGTGAGCGACCTCTACCTGACAGTGGTCAAAATGGAACCGGAAGGAGACCGCTGGTTTCCGCCCTTCGAGGATCAGTTCACGCTCGTCGAAACGCTCCGCGACACGCCCGAATTCGAAATCCGCCACTATCGCGCAAATGCCTGACGGGTCCGCCGCCGCGGGGCCGGCCCCGGATCACCCCCACGGTGCAAAACTGAAGAAGCCCTGGTAAAGACCGAAGAGAATCGAAAGGGCGCTCAGCCCATAGAGAAGGATCCTCGATCCTGCGTTGGGCACGCGGGTTTCTCCCCGATTTTCTTCCGGGAAAAGCGTCTTCGTGACGGATGAACGCATCCACCCAAAGTAGTAGTAAATCGATAACACGACGCCAAAGATGGCGAGTGCGAGGAGCCCGTACATTTCCGCCCGAAGAGCCCCGTAGAAAATCAGGGCCTTCGCGACAAATCCGGCAAGCGGGGGGATACCCGCAAGACTTCCCAGGCCCACCACCAATGCTCCGCCCAGGAGCGGCTGGCGCTGAAGCAACTCACTGTAATCTTCAAACTCCTGATCGGCGTCTTCCGCCGCCGGACCAACGTGGGCCATGACCTCAAATACCCCAAACGAGGCGAGGGCGTAAACGACGAGGTAGAAAAAGATCACTGGAACGAGCCATGGTTCGCTGCGGGAAGCGAGCACGCCCAGAAGGAGAATCCCGGCATGAGACACTCCCGACAGCCCGAGAAGTCGTTTCACATTGCGCTGCGGAAGGGCGGCAAAGTTGCCGAACACAAGCGTCGCCGCCGTGAAAACCGTGAGGAGGGGGACGGTCACAATCCCAAGATCCCGAAAGGGCCCCTGGACCAGGTTCAGCAGGACGAGGATACCGGCCGCCTTTGACGAAACCGCAAGAAACGCCGTCACCGGCGTAGGCGCTCCCTGGTAAACATCCGGAATCCAGATCTGGAACGGAACGAGCCCGATTTTGAAAGCCACTCCCACGAGGACAAATCCGGCGCCGATGAGGGCGTAGAGAGAATAAGCACCCGCCGTGGACTGCATGGCCTCGGCAAACCCGCCGAATTGCATGGGTTGTGTGATCCCGGCACCGATCGCGGGATCGCTCGCAGCCCCGAAGAGAAAGACGATGCCAAAGAGCATGATCGCCGAGCTGAGCGCTCCCATGATGAGAAATTTCAAGCCTGCTTCGAGCGAGAAACTGCTCTGCCGGTCGTATGAGACGAGGATATAGAATCCGATTGTCAGCGTTTCCAGCGCCACAAAGAGCATCGCAAAATGCGCGCTCTGGACCAGCAGGAGCATGCTCCCGTTGACGATCAGCAGGATGTGGAAGAACTCGACGCGCGACAGCGGCCGATTCCTCAGAAAAACGAGGCCGAGATGGGAAACAATGGCTCCGGCGAACAAGAAGAAGCAGCGATAGAGATCTGTCTGCGAGGTCTGCTCAAGCATCCCTCCGAAGAGCAGAACCGGCTCCCCCCGGGGGGCACCAAGGGCGCTCCACCCGACGTAAAACGCGAGCAGCGCCTGCACGCTGATGGCCATGTGGGGCAACCAGCGCTTCAAGGCAGGAACGAGGACTTCGAGCACAAGCAACGCAAGGGCGGTGAGCCCGAGGATGATCTCTGGAAGGATCATGCGCCACTCGTGGGCGACCTGAAAGTCTGCGGGATTCGGGTTCATCGCGGGCAGATTAAGGCTCTGTGGAGACGGTTTCGAGCGAACGGTTATCGTAGACGGTGCGGGCCGGTTCAAGGGCCTCTGCCACCGCCGCGTCGAGATCTTCGGAGATCAGGCGGGGCCAGAGACCAACCGCCAGCAGCGCAACGAGGAGCAGCGCCGCAGGCCATTTCTCGGCGCCGGTGAGATCGCCGCCGGTGTAAGTCATCTTCGCATCGCCAAAAAAGATGCGCGACACGGCACGGAGCCCATAGATTGCGGAAATGACGATCCCCGCGACGGCGGGTGCCACCACCCATGCCATTTCCGAACGGAAAAGGGAAATGAAGATGGAAACCTCCC
>CAZVQJ010000158.1:0-6729 GCA_964629165.1 uncultured Puniceicoccaceae bacterium | reverse complement strand
AGCGCGCGCTGCGCGCGCACAGGATCACAGCGCTGCCGATGCTTTCCAGAAAACCAACAAAAATAGCCTTCATTGTCTGTTCGCTCCCCATGTATGCCAGAAAACCTTCCAGCGAGTTCCGTTATCCGTTTCGATTCTCCCGAGGAGACCTTTGAGGATGCTCCATTCCGAATGATTCCGCGACGATTCCTGTTCGAAAACGGGCCCCACGACGAGACGTTTATCGGCACCCGCTCGCTCGTGAACGATCAGGTTCCAGAAAAAACTGCGGTGGGTGCTCCCGGGCCTTTCGTCATAGCGGTAGATGGCAAAGAGGGGAGTCCACGTTTCCTGCACCTGGCGATTCCTTGGAAAGAACACGCTGAACAGGTCGAGGGCCTGGACCTGCTTGCGGCCATGGCCGTCCTGCCAGTAGCTATACAATGGCCAGAGAGCTTGCCGCCGGGCATGGAAGTCCCCGGGTGCATCCTGTTGCTCGTCGCGGTAGAGGAAAAAGAGGAACTGCGTGCGTTCGCGGGTGAGAAAGCCCAGGTCGATTTCCTCCCGCTTCAGAAACGGCCAGAGGTACCACCATTTTTGGCGATCGCCGACGCGCTCATGGGTATAGAGCGGCATCCAGCGATTGACCGATTTTTCTACGCCGCGGCCCTGGACGAGGAACGGATAAAAATAGCGGGTCTCCGCGTAGACCGGGCGGGGATCCTGTTCCCTCGTGTATCCGAAGAACGGCCAGAGATAGGTTTCCGAACGCATGCCTGCGGCCGTCTCACGCGCATAGAAAGGGAGAACTCCGAAGCGGTGGTAGGGAACCGGTTGATCCAGCCGATCGTGGTAATCGTAGTAGAGCGGCCATACGGCAAAGGTGTGGTCATACACCCCCGGGCGCTCGAAATGTCCGAAGAATGGCCAGAATGCGAAGCCCTCCGCCTCGCCCGTCAAAGTCTGGATAAAGGGCCACGGTGTGCTGTAGCGGACTTCTCCCCGTCTGGCGGTGCGGATATAGAGGGGCCACGCGGCAAAATCGACCCGTTCGCGGCCGAGGAAGCGCTTCAGAGTCCCTCCCAGGGGCCAGAGGGCAAAGGCATCCCGGGAATCGTCCGGGAAATCTTTCCAGAACAGGAATGGCCAGACCTGGACCTGCCTTTCGTTGCCCTCGAGCCGCTCGGCACTCCGAATCAGGTTGAGGACGTGCCAGTGGGAAGATTCGGAGTAGCGATAAAAATTGAAGAATGGATAAACGAGGTGGGTCGAGGAGGCTTCCCGGTTCTTGAAATCGAATCGCGTGTAGAGAGGGCGAACACTGAAAACGCTGACATCCTCGTATTCGGTCTGGGCAAAGAGCGGGCCGAGTGCGGTGAGGGTGTCCGGCCGGCCATGGGCATCGTTCTCCATGAGAACGGGAGCTGGCCACCAGTTGTGGATCTCACTGCTCTGCGCTTGCGCATGGACGGTGAGTAGCGCAAGCCCGATCGAGGCGGCGAGGCTGATGAAGTTACGGTACATGCTTGGTCAACACGGGAAGGCGGCCAATAAGGCAGAGCCAGAAGAAGCGCGCAAAGTGATTCTATTGCCAATCAAGACAACAAAATTGGCATTGTGTTGCCTTCTGCATGCAATTTGCTTCGGCGTCATGCGAATAACCGGAGGGAATGCCCGCGGGATTTCCCTTTCGCCCGGACCGGCGCGGGACCTGCGTCCAGCCACGGATCGAATGCGCGAGGCGTTGTTCTCCAGCCTCGGGGAGGAGGTTGCCGGCGCACAGGTCCTTGATCTCTTCGCCGGGAGCGGAGCCTATGGGCTGGAGTCGCTTTCGCGGGGTGCGGAACGGGTGGTGTTTGTCGAACAGAACAAGCGGACCGTTGCCTCTCTCCGGCAGAATCTGGCGGCGGTGACAAAGAGCATGGGGGCCGGAGAAGCGGGCGCGGTCGTGATCACTGCCGATGTGTTTCACTGGGCGCCCCGGCCGTCCGAGAAATTCGATCTTGTGCTGGCGGATCCGCCCTATGACCAGATGGGCCGGGCGGCCGCGCGAGTAGCCCAACTTGCCGCAGCGGCCCTGCAAACGGTGGCGGAAGCTCGCCTCTGCCTCGAAATGCCGGGTGAATTCGAGCCGCGCCTGCCGGGGTTCACGCTCATCCGCCGTATCGGCAAAGGCCGCGATCAACCCACGATGGGGATTTTCGCGAGAATCCTCTCGGGGAGCGTCGCCTGAGGGGTGGCTATAACCGCGGCGATCCCGGTCACGCCGTCCGTATCGCCGTTTGATAGGTGGCGACGACGACGACGACCCCCGCGAGCTGGAGCAAGAAAGGTCGCTTCACTTTGTCCCAGTGCAGGAAGAGGAAGGCGAAATCGACGAAGGGGATGAAGAGGCCGGCGATGCCCCACAGCACGCTCGTCTGAAACATGCGCACCGCGTAGAGGATGTCGCCCACGAAGATTACGAGCGCCCCCTGTGCGAGAAACGGCACGAACAACCACTCGGGACGCATCCACCAGCACCAACCCGTCACGAGGCTCGCGAGCACGAAAGTGACCAGAAAAAACCGGAACTCTCCAGGACTGGTGAAACACAGCCAGCCAAGCAGGTCGGAACCATCCGTCGAGCGATCGTCGTCAGTCCGGGCGAAGGGAGCCCGCAGGCTTTCAATCGTAATCGGGGCGTCCGCCGGATCGACTGCTTCGACCCGGTGAAAGCTCCGCCGCTTCGTTTCGAGGCTCACTCCCGATGAGGAGGCGGGCATCTGAGGACGGATCGACTCCACGTCGCGGAGAGGCGTCCAATCTGCAAGGTGAGGATTCCAGACGAGCGTTTCCGTAGTGATCGTCCCCTCCGTGAGCAGTTGTGCAAGAGCCGCCTCGTTCACGGGGCCGACGGATGTCTCTCCTTGGACGTAGTGCCATGACATGTCGGGTTTATCGGCATGATCGTCTCTCACGTTAGCGCGTTGCGGCACAAAGAAGTTCTTTTCGGTCACCCAAGGCGGAAAAGGCGTTCCGGGCCGTCCGTCGTATGCCAGAACGGATCGGCGATCCACGCGCGGAAATCGGAATGCAGAGGTCCTTGCGGCGCGCCCGGAGGGGCTCAAAACCTTCCGAGGCGCACAAAGGAAACGGCGATGGCTACCGTCACGGCGGTTTCCATGCGGAGAACACGGTCACCGAGCGAAGCCAGGGTGAAGCGGTGGGCTCGGAGCAGCGTCCGTTCGTGGGCGGACCATCCCCGTTCTCCACCGAGAGCGAGGATGAGGGGGAGTCGAGGCGGTCCAAGTCGACTCAAGAGCGTTGTCGCCTCGTAGACATCAAGCGCAGCTCGCGTGCTCTCGGCGGGCAGTCCGTTCACCGCCTCAGCCATGCCGGCGTGGAGGATTACCTCGGGAAGAAAGGTTGAAAATGCCTGTTCTGCGCCGCGCCAGAGGGGTTCTTGCCAGGCATTGTTCTGCCATAGGCTGCTTTTTGCATAGGCTGGATCCGATCGGTCAGCGGGGAAAAAATGAAAACGGCGGATTCCGAGAGCGGTTGCCTCAAAGAGGATCTTGCGAGCGGTCGCCGGGCGGGGGGTTGCGAGCAAGAGGTGAATATCCGGTGGCGGAGGCATCGGTTCCGTGTCCCATCGCACGGAGAAGCGGACCTCGTCGCGATCGATGTGTTCGACCGTGGCATCGCCCCGGGGGCCATTGACGGCACCTACCATGAACGAATCTCCCTTGCGGCATCGCAGAACACCGCGCACGTGCTCGAAACGCGGGTCCGAGGCGGGAAGGGTGTGTACAGGCGCCTGTTCCGGAAGGAGGATGAGGTTCATGGCGTTTCTAGCGGAACCGCTCCGGCTGTTCCTGTCGCCACCAAAAAGCGTTTCGGCGGGGCGGTCATCGCACGGCTTCCGATGCTCAAGAGCGGACGGTTACGATCCGATCCTGGGAAGCGTATGGCGGATCCATTCCACTTCTTCGGGGAATACGGTGTGGGTGCTGCCGGGAAATCGCTGGCGGGTCACGGATGCATGGTTGTCCAGAAGGACACGGTGACTTTCATCGACAAATGCCTCCGGGATGTGGGCATCCTGCTCGGCGCATCCGAGCAGGACCGGAGTCTGTTGAAGGTCGACCGCAACCCGCGGTGTTCCCAGCGGTCCGACCAAGGCTCCGCTCAGAGCAGCGACAAAGGCATATCGCCGGGCATGGCGAAACGCGTATTCGAGAGCCAGGCAGGCCCCTTGCGAGAACCCGATGAGTCCCATCCGTTCGGTGGGGAGTCCGGCCCTTTCGAGGCCGCATACGAGGTTGTTGATGATGCCGAGAGCTTCGCTCAGGTGAGGCTCGTTTTCCTCGACTGGAACGAGGAATCGCCGGGGATACCAGGATCCGGTCGGGGCGGAAGGCGCACTCCAATGCACGCCTTTGGCCGAAATCACACGTGCGATTCCGGAAACATCCTGTCCCGTTGATCCGCGGCCATGGATAAAGATGACAGCTGAATCCGCCTCGGCGGGAGGGGGTCCTTCCTGGTGTGTTGAGATCCTCATAACAGTGGCTTCCGGCGGGCCGGTTTGGCGGGTTGGAGGGGTGGGAGTGACGGGCGGCTGCGTAGTGAATGGGCTTACGGCTGGGGTGTTGAGGCGTTCCCGGCGGCCGTTCTTTGTCGTTGGCGTTCTTCGAGGCGTGCCCGTTTCTCTGGACTGAGTTGATCGTGGCAGGCTGCACAATGGACGCCTTCGCGGTAGAGTGGCGAAGCGTGATCCTCGGGTGCCAGAGGACGGTCACAGCCGTCACAGAGGCTGTATTGTCCCGGCCGGAGGGCGTGATCCACGGTGACCCGTCGATCAAAAACGAAACACTCCCCGCGCCAAAGGGAGGCTTCAAGCGGCACCTTTTCCAAGTAGTTGAGAATGCCGCCTTTGAGGTGATAGACGTGCTTGAAACCGCGTTGAAGGAGTAGATTGGTCGCTTTTTCACAACGGATGCCACCGGTGCAGTAAAGGGCGACCTTCGGGTGCTTCTCCGGATCCAGATCGCGGGAGACATAGGCGGGAAATTCGCGGAAGTCCTGCGTTGCCGGGTCGATTGCTCCCGCAAACATGCCGACCTCCGTCTCGTAACGATTGCGCGTATCGACCAGAGTCACTTCGGGATCGCTGATGAGCGCATTCCATTCGGCCGGATCGACGTAAGAGCCAACGGCAGCCCGTGGATCAACGGAAGGTTCACCCAGCGTGACGATCTCCTTCTTGAGGCGAACCTTGAGACGCCGGAAGGGGGGAGAAGCCGCGAAAGAGTGCTTCACCTCCAGGTCAGCGAACCGTTCGTCCTGCCGCAATACGCCCAGAAACTTGTGCAGTGCGTCCGGTTCACCGGCAAGGGTGCCATTGATCCCTTCGGAAGCCAGCAGCACGCTCCCCCGCAGTCCAAGTTCCTGCGCCCGCTCCCGCCACCGCTCCCGGCAGCTCGCATAGTCCGGAAACGCCGCGAACTTGTAGAACGCCGAAACCTGAATCGGAAATTCCGCGGAAGGTTGAGCCAACGACATCCCAGAACGATCGCAAGAGGCCTTCCCGTCGGTCAATCCCCCGGCAGATTGTTTTTCACAAAGGCGGTCCGTCGGTGTCAGGCCAGAAGTTCCCTGTCGATCGCGCGGGCGGTCTGGAGAGCGCCTTCAAGGTCGGATCCGATAACAGTGAAATGCCCCATCTTGCGCCCGATGCGCGGAGCGGTTTTTCCGTAGAGGTGGAGTTTTGCGTTTGGGTGCCGCCACACCTGGTTCCACTCCGGTTCGCGGGCGTCGGCCCCCCAGCTGTCACCAAGAATATTGATCATCACGCCTGGGCTGAGGGGACGGGGGTCGCCAAGAGGCAGGTTCGCGACGGCGCGAATATGTTGTTCAAACTGGCTCGTGAGGCTGGCGTCAAAGGTGATGTGACCGCTGTTGTGCGGCCGCGGAGCGAGTTCGTTCACGATCCAGCCGTCGGAGGTGAGAAAGAGTTCGACGGTGAGGAGGCCGACGACGTCGAGGGCGCGGGAGATAGCGAGTCCAAGTTCGCGGGCTTGTCTGGCGCGATCGGCGGTGAGGCGGGCAGGCCAGACGGTCGTGTCGAGGATATGATTCCGGTGGAGGTTCTCGAAGGCGGCATAAGCCACTTCCTCCCCGGATGCGTTGCGTGCGCAGACGACGGAGAATTCACCCTCAAATTGAATCCATTTCTCCAGTACACCGGTTGGTTGTCCGAGTTCGCGCCACGCTGCGGTGAGGTCCGAATCCTTCGTGAGCTTGACCTGGCCCTTGCCGTCATAGCCAAACGCGGCGGTTTTGAGCACAGAGGGGAAGCCGAGCTGCTGGACCGCCCGGCGGAGGGAATCCTCGGAATCGACGACCGCAAAGGGGGCACAGGGAAAGCCGTTCTCGCGTAGGAATTCCTTTTCCCGCTGGCGGTGCTGGCAAACCTCGAGGACCTGCGGACCGGGAAAAACCGCGCACCGTTCGTGCAAATGCCGAAGAGCTTCGCGGGGGATATTTTCGAATTCGAGGGTGATTCGGTCAGACGCCTTCGCGAGCGCCTCGAGCGCGGCCTGATCGTCGAACGCGGCCTCAATCACGGCATCGGCGACGGGTGCGGCGGGAGCTTCCTTCCCCGCTGGATCAAGGACGCCAAAGCGAAATCCGAGGCGCCGCCCCGCACGCAGGCTCATGCGACCGAGTTGTCCGCCCCCGAGCATTCCGATCGTGGCGCCGGGG
>CAZVQJ010000157.1:0-6807 GCA_964629165.1 uncultured Puniceicoccaceae bacterium | reverse complement strand
ACCACAGGACCGGCCAAGGTGATGGCAAGCGGGATCCCTACAGTGAGCTCGAAAGCTGGACGCGGGAACGGTTTGATGCCGGCAACGTCGTCGCCCGTTGGTCCGCGCAGTTCTACGCTCCGATCGATGGCTATCCCTATGTCGGCAAGCCGTTGACAGGGAAGAACCTCTACGTCGCTACCGGCTACAACGGCGACGGGCTTACTCTCGGCACGGCTTCCGCTCGCATCCTTGCTGATCTGCTTCTCGAGCGGGAGAACGAGCTCGCGGATCTCTTTTCCCCCACTCGCGTCAATCTCCGGGCAGCGGCGGAAGCCACCAAGTTGAACGTGCAGGCGGCTGCGCGTTGTCTCATCGGGCGCAGCGGTGACGTCTCGCCAGCGGCCGGTGAAGGCGTTGTGCACCAGGTCGGCACCGGGGTTGAAGCTCATTATCATGCGCCTGACGGATCCGTCCACCGGTTCTCGGCGGTCTGCCCTCACATGAAATGCATCGTCCAGTGGAACCGCGTTGAAAAAACCTGGGACTGCCCGTGCCACGGAGGACGTTTCAGTCCCTTTGGCGAACGTATCGAGGGACCGCCACGGGCAAATCTCAGCCCCTGCCAATCCCGCATGCCCGAGCACATCCCGACGACCTGAATCCCCCCTCTCCCTTCACCATGTCCTTCTCCGTTCGTTCACTCGCCGCCACGGGCATCGCAGCCGTTGCCATAGCCAGGCTCATCAATCGATCCAGCCGGTTCTCGTTCCACCAGAAGACTGTCGTGATCGCGGGTGGATCCCGCGGACTTGGTCTCGTCATGGCCCGTTGCCTCTGTGCATCCGGTGCCCGTGTTGTCCTCCTGGCGAGGGATGCCGAGGAGCTGGAATGGGCGAGCCGCGATCTCGAGTCCCGCGATGGCAACGTCCGCACATACGTCTGCGACCTCACCGACGAATCCCGCGTGAAGGCCACCTTCGCGTCCATCATCTCTGATTGCGGGGCAATCGATGCCCTTATCAACAACGCCGGGGTGATTGTGTCGGCTCCTTTTGAGAACCAGAAGGACGAAGACTTCGAGCAATCGCTCGCCATCCACCTCTACGCGCCGATCTACACGATCCGGGCGATCTTGCCGCATTTTCGCCGTCAGGGCGGTGGCAGAATTCTCAATATCAGTTCGATTGGTGGGCTCATCGGAGTTCCCCACATGTCGTCCTATAGTGCGGGAAAATTTGCGTTGGCAGGATTTTCACAAGCCATCACGGCGGAACTGCGGCGGGAGAACATCGCGGTCACGACAGCCTTTCCCGGGCTGATGCGCACCGGTTCTCACCTGCACGCGCAGTTTCGCGGACAGCACGCCCGGGAGTTCACCTGGTTCAGCACCGCCAGTGCGCTCCCGATCCTTTCCCGAAATGCGTATTCGTGCGCCCGGCATATCCTCGAGGCATTCCGGGTCGGCCGGAGCCGCATCACGTTCCCGTGGCAATGGCGCGCCGCGAGCCTCGGAAATGAGTTGATGCCCGACTTCGCCGATTGGACAAACCACCTTTTCAACGCTCTCCTCCCCGACCCCGTCGATGTCCCCAGCCAAGCGTTCAGCGGTGCCGTCTTGCGACCGCACTCGCGCGCCCCCGACTGGCTTCTGCAGCCCGCCGAAGACGCCGCCCGTTCTCACAACGAAGTGTAGGGATCCACCACTCTCTCCGTCACCAATCGAAAAGCACCGCACGCACCTCCCATGAAAGCAGCCGTATTTCACCGACCCGGAAAAATCACCTATGACGATGTGCCCGATCCCCGGCTCAAGGCCCCGGACGACATTATCGTGAGAGTGACCGCCACAGCCATTTGCGGCTCTGATCTGCATATTTACGACGGGTTCCTTCCCCAACTGAAAAACATGGTCGTCGGGCACGAGTTCATGGGAATCGTCGAAGAAGCCGGTCCGGAAGTGCACTCTGTCGCCCCCGGCGATCGTGTCATTGTCCCCTTTCCGATTGCCTGTGGAGCCTGCTTCTTCTGCCGCCATGAGATGCCCGTGCAGTGCGAACATTCCAACGACAACTATGGACCGGAGGGCGGACTCCTGAAGGAAAAGGGAGCCGCGCTTTTTGGATACACTGACCTTTATGGTGGTTATGATGGCGGACAGGCCGAATACGTGCGGGTTCCCTATGCAAATTTCGGTCCCCGAAAGGTGAAGCCAGAATACTCCGATGAACAGGTTCTCTTTCTCACCGATATTTTTCCTACCGGATACACCGCCATCGACTGGGCGAATCTCAAGGGCGGCGAAACGGTGGCGGTCTTCGGCTGTGGTCCGGTAGGGCTGATGGCACAGAAGGCCGCCTGGCTCAAAGGGGCCGGCAGGGTCATAGGCATCGACAAGGAGCCTTATCGGCTCGAAGCGGCCGCTCGCACCGCCAAGGCAGAGACCCTCAACTTTCTTGAAACGGATGCGATCGAAGCGATCCGGGAGATGACCGACGGAAGGGGTGCCGATGTCTGCGTGGATGCAGTCGGGCTCGAAGCCGAGCGCTCGACGCTCGATAAGCTTGGAAACATCATTCATATGCAGATGGGCACGATCAACGCCCTCCGCGGCTGTATCCGTGCAGTGAGACGAGGTGGACATATCAGCGTCGTCGGCGTCTACGGAATGTCCTATGACAATTTTCCGATCGGGCAGATCTTCGACAAGGGCATCCGCCTGAGCACCGGCCAGGCACCTGTCCAGAACCACATCGACGAACTGATCGGCGTCCTCGACGAGGGCAAGGTCGTCCTCGATGACATCATCACCCATCGCATGCCGCTTAGCGAGGTCGCTCACGGGTACGACATCTTCAAGAAGAAGAAGGACAACTGCGTGAAAATCGTTCTTACCCCCTGATGAAGTTTCCCCGCAGGGTCCTGTTTACAACACACTCTGTATTTCTTCGGAGACAAAAACACGATCTCCGGAGGCCATGCGAATCGCCTCCGCGACCTCATCCGGCTGCCCTTTGAGAACGTATCCCCTTGCGCCCGCATCAAAGGCGCGCCGGGCAAACTCGCCTTCGCTGTGAGCGGAGAGGACGAGGCAGCGAACGTCCGGCAGGTCCCGCGTGATCCGCTCGATCACTTCGATCCCGCTGATGCCCGGCAGTGATAGGTCGACCAGCGCGTAATCGGGACGACATTTCCGAATGGCCTCAATGGCTTCCTCACCGGATGCAGCCGAGCCGCACAACTCCATGTCGCGCTGCATCCCGAGATACACGGAAATCAGTTCACGCAGCCGTCCGTGGTCTTCCACGACAAAAACTTTGATCGGTGCCGGGGGATCGGCGGAGGGTTCATCGGTCACGTTCATATGGAGGGGCTCTGGGTACATGCCGGATTCGGGGAGGATGATCGAAGACCGCGCCAACCTGCGCGTGCCGCCGAATATCCTAAGCCGCTTGATTCCCCGCGCAAGGCCGACAAGCGCTCGTTCGACATTTTCTTTCGCTCCTGAGGTCTTGGGACGTTCGGCCACTAAGCGTCTTCCCCTAAGCCAATATCCACGGCGGAAGAAGCGGCAGATCGCTTTCACGAAAATCGTCGGGAAACGCCCGAGCTTTCTGCATGCATACCCCAAAGCGGACATGCAGGATGCATGGCTCCGGATGCGCGTACCCCAAACACCGGGTTCTTCCAAAAGACCTTCTTTGCCATCAGCAGGTTCATCAACCCCTGGGCGTCACCGCACAATGCGGCTTCATCGCCGCGAAACTCCCGAGATCACCCGCAGCCACCCTATGACCGTTGGCACTGCCCCTGCTGGCATTTCCATTGAAGATGATCCCAGGCCCGGGGATCACTCACGATAATCGATGGCTTCAACGAAACATCCAGTCGCGCCTTTGAAACGCCGTCCACGGGTTCTCCTCACCGCTGACACGCTAGGCGGAGTCTGGACGTTTGTGCTCGATCTCGCGAAATTCATTGGTGAACGGGGCGGAGAAACACTGATTGCGACGATGGGTCGCGCGCTGGATCCATCACAGCGTCGCGAAGTGCGGCGCATTCCCGGCTGCACCCTTTGCCAAAGCACCTACAAACTGGAGTGGATGCCCGAACCGTGGGACGACGTCGATGCCGCCTCTCTCTGGCTACGGGAACTCGAGGAGCAATGGTCTCCCGACGTCATTCATTGCAACACGCTCGCTCATGCCGCCCTCGGTTGGAAAGCACCCGTCGTCCTGACGGTGCATTCGTGCGTCTATTCATGGTTTCAGGCGGTGAAGGCGAAGCGGCCACCGAGGCGAGAATGGCGGGAGTATCGAGCGCGCGTGGCAGCCTCTCTTCGGGTAGCCGACCGGGTGGTCGCTCCCACCGACGCCCTGCGAACGGCCCTCGATGCCTACGGACCGGTTCGGGAAACAATCGAGGTCATCCATAACGGACGACCGTCGAATAGATTTCGGCGCGCCCGGCAGAAGCGCCACCACATCCTCGCCGCCGGGAGATTGTGGGACGAGGGCAAAAACGTGGCACTGCTGGCCCGTGCGGTGCCACACCTCCGATGGCCGTGCCTCCTGGCCGGCGAATGCGACGAGCGGACGCCCGCTGCACGCAGCCCAACACTCAGGCTGCTCGGACGGCTGCCCACCCAGAAGATGCAGCAACATTTCGCCGAAGCCGCCGTTTTTGCCCATCCGGCTCTCTATGAACCCTTCGGTCTCGCACCGCTCGAAGCCGGCCTTTCCGGGTGCGCTCTCGTGCTCGGTGATATCCCGTCACTCCGCGAAGTCTGGGGCCGTGACAATGCCCTCTTCGTGGACCCTGTGGACCTCGAGGGTCTCGTCTCGGCCCTGCAATGGCTCACCACTGACCCCCATCGCTGGCGGCAGTATGGAGAACGGGCGCGCGCACGCGCTCTTCAGTTTCCTGCCGACCGCATGTGCGGGCAATACTGGCAAATTTACCGCGAGCTCCTCGAGGGAGCCTCGCGCCAAGTCCTGACCGCCTGAAAATCTTTTTCCGATGCCTTCCCTCTCCCCCTCTCTTCCGGAAACGGCCCACCGTTCGCTCGACCTGGTCTTCATCGGACTCACCCTGAGTTCGTCATGGGGAAATGGACACGCCACGACCTATCGCGGCCTTCTCCATGCCCTGCATCGCCGGGGGCATCGCATCCGGTTTCTTGAACGGGACGTTCCCTGGTATGCCTCCGAGCGGGACCTGAGGAAACCCGATTTCTGTCAACTTGATCTCTACCAGGATCTTGAGGACCTTCGAAACCGTTTTACCGACACGATTGCGGCGAGCGACGCCGTCATCATCGGTTCCTACGTGCCCGACGCCGATGCAGTCATTCGCTGGGCCTCGGCATCGGCGGGGGGGGCACTGGCCTTTTACGACATCGACACGCCCATCACGATCGAGGCACTCCGACGAGGAAACTGCGAATACCTGCAGGGCGAGCAGGTCCCGCTCTTCGACCTCTATCTCTCCTTCAGCGGAGGGCGGACACTGGAAGAACTCGAACACCGTTTTGGTGCACGCCGCGCCCGTCACCTCCCCTGCGCTGTCGATATCGATCACTACTATCCCGTGCCGATGGTCAAACGCTTCGAACTCGGATATCTCGGCACGTTCAGCGAAGATCGGCAACCCGGTCTGGAGTCGCTCCTTCTGGCCCCGGCGAGGCATCTTCCGGAGCGCGCCTTCGCCGTCGCTGGCCCAGCATATCCGACGGATATTGTCTGGCCTCCCAATGTGGCCCGTTTCGAACATCTCCCTCCGCAGGATCATCCTGAGTTTTACGCACAACAGAAGTTCACCCTCAATATAACCCGCACCTCCATGAAGCGCCTTGGTCATTCCCCGAGTGTGCGCCTCTTTGAAGCGGCTTCCTGTGCGACCGCGGTGATCAGCGACGTCTGGGCCGGGATCGAAGACTACTTTACGCCGGACTCGGAGATCCTCCTCTGTGAATCGACCGAAGCCGTTCTGGAATGCCTTCGCCGCACACCGAGCGATGTCGTCGACGAAATCGGAGCGGCGGCCCGGCAGCGCGTCCTTCGTCAACACACCCCGCAGCACCGCGCGATCGATCTTGAGAACATGCTCGCAGAGGCGGGCGTCGCCTCTTCGTCTTCTCGTGGCGGCAAAGGAGAAACGCCGCGAACTTCCCCGTCCATCGCATGAGCTGATGAAGCTGGATCATCGACCTCCCATCGGCATTCCCCTCGAACCAGCCGCTCTTCCCCAACCCCGATCCTTTCGCCCCGGGATCGGCCTGATCGGATGCGGGAATATCACCACCAGTCACCTCACCGCTTACCGCGATGCCGGCTGGGATACGGTCGCCTTGTGCGACCTCCGTGAAGCCGTCGCGCGCCAGCGGGCAACGGATCATGCTCCCGGCGCACGGGTCTACACCAACTATCAGGAGCTTCTTGCCGACACGGCGGTCGAGGTCGTGGACATCGCGCTGCACGCTGAGTATCGGGCCCCCGTGATTGAGGACGCGCTGCGCAGCGGACATGCCGTTCTCAGCCAGAAGCCCTTCGTGCTCGACCTGAAAACGGGGCGACGACTGGTGAACATTGCCGAGACCGAAAACCGTCGCCTGGCGGTCAACCAGAACGCCCGCTGGGCACCCTACGTGCGCTATCTTCATCAGATCTGTGCCGAGCGCGTGCTCGGGGAGATACAAACCGTTCAGATCCATATCCACTGGGATCACACCTGGATCCGGGGAATGGATTTTGAGAAGATTCATCACATTGTTCTCTTTGACTTTGGCATTCACTGGTTCGACATGACCCGGTTGTTCTTCGGTTCTCA
>CAZVQJ010000156.1:0-6862 GCA_964629165.1 uncultured Puniceicoccaceae bacterium | reverse complement strand
CGCCGGGCGAGTCCGGATCGCAGTAACCCACAAAACAGATCGTGCTCTTGGGATCCGCAAGAAGACTGGCGGCAGCGGCGTAACTGGCGGTGTTCGGGACGATCATTCCGCTGGAGAGCACATAGATGCCCCGGTGGCTGGGCGGTCGTCCCGGCACCAGGTCGTCCGGCACCTTCCTGACGGCGAGGTCCTTCAGGATGTAACGGCGGAAATAGACATCTCCCGATTTACGCGAGATTTCGTCGAAGTAGTCACAGAGGTCGAGACCGAGGCCGCTCGCAAAAACCGGCACGGCCGGAATCTTCCCCCGGCGAACCGCCTTGTGAAGAATCGCCAGAACCTCCTGCATCCGCCCGAGGGCGAAGGCGGGAATCAGGACCGAGCCACCGTTCTCGAGAGTTTCTGCGGTTCGCTTGAGGAGGCGGTCGATCTCGCTCTTTCGATCCTCTCCCGGCGCTCGCGGATTCGCTCCACGAGTGGTCTCCGTCACAAGCACATCTACTTGATCCCGGGGAAACTTGGCACCGGCGAGAATGTGCTGAGGCGTGAAGAGGACATCTCCGGTACAAAAAATCCGCCGATGGCCGTAATCCAGCGTGACGCCGACGGCACCCGGAACGTGCCCTGCGTGGTGAAAGGTGATCGCAAGCCGTTCGCCTCCGCCGCTCCCGAAGAAACGGGGATGGCCGCAATCGAGAGTGTAGGTCCGACGCTTCATCTGCCCGATTTCCGCGCGCGAGAAAAGCGGATACTCCGCGACACCGAATTCTTCGCGCTGCCGCATCATCACATTGTAGGAATTGCGCAGGAGACGCGGGACCAGCTTCTCGGACGCGGTTGAGACGAGGAGAATGGCGTCCGGGTGCTCCCGCATCATGACGGGGATGGAGCCAAGATGATCGAGGTGACAATGCGTCAGGATGATGATGTCGACCTTGCGCCCACGGATGCTCGCAATGGCCGGCATCGCGGCGGTTCCCACCTCCTTCGGATGCAGCCCTGAATCGACAACAACGGTGTAGGGTCCGACCTCGACAAGCATCGAGTTCGCGCCGATGCCACCGTACGGATTCAGATCTGTGATCCGGATCATGGTCAACCTCCGGCCACGATGCGCACGATTTCCAGCCGGTCTCCATCCTGCAGCACCGTTTGGCGCGCTTCTCCCGGGGTGAGCGCCTCCCCGTTCCGCTCGACGACAACACGCTCCACCTTCAGGGAACGGCTTTCGAGAAAAATGGGCAAGGGCGTACCCGGATCGACTTCAAACGTTTCACTATTGGCGGTAATCTGCATGCGGTAAGGTTCTCAGATCGTGGGACTGACAAGGCTGGCGTCAAAATCCTTCCACACGGGCTCGTATCCTTGTGAACGGATCATCTCAGCAACGACTCGCGGCGAACGGTCGTCCGCGATGTGAAATTGTTCTCCTGGCTGTTCGGATTTTGTCTGCGTCCAGGTCGCTTCATCGAACGTTTTGTACCCACCCGGCTCGGTCGAACTGCCCGCACTCATCGTCGTGACCCCGAGCGAGACGAGGCCGTTCCGGAGGGTTGGATGTTCGCGGGTGGAAACGACAATGGAAGCCATCGGAAGGAGGATACGAAGCGCACAGACGACCTGCACGAGTTCCCGGTCATGCAGATGGTGTTCCGGCGGGGGTGACCATCCGCCAGCGGCCGGTCGCATGCGGGGCAAACTGATCGAAAGGGACGCTTTCCAGCAATGCCGCAGAAGGTGGATGGCGTGGGCAGCGGTGGCGAGAGCCTCCGAACGCCAGTCGTGCAATCCGAAGAGTGGCCCGATTCCGAGGCGCCGAAAACCCGCCGCATAGGCCCGTTCCGGAGTTTCCATTCTCCATTCAAAACGTTTCTTCGGACCCGCCGGGTGAAGATCAACATAGGTCGCTTCGTCGTAACTTTCCTGGTAGCAGATGAGCCCTTCCGCACCCGCCCTGACCATGCCCGCGTATGTCTCCACATCCAGGGGGCCCAGCTCGAGCGCAACCCCCGGCGTGTAAGGCAGGGCTGCCCGGATCACCTTTTCGACATATCCTCCCGAGACGTATTTGGGATGCTCGCCCGCAACGAGAAGGAGCGAGCGAAATCCCTGCCGTGCGAGCCGCCGGACTTCTTCGATCACCTCATCGACCGGCAGGGTCACGCGGGGAATGTCATTGTTCCGGGAGAACCCGCAATATTTGCAGATGTTGATGCACTCGTTCGAGAGATAGAGCGGCGCAAACATGCGGATCGTCTTCCCGAAATGCCTCCGGGTGATCCGCTGCGAAAGTACCGCCATCTCCTCCAGCCGGTCGCTCGCGACGGGGGAAAGGAGCGCCGCGAACTCACGCAGGTTGCGCGCTTCTCCCCGTGCCAGGATCCCTTCGACGGTTGAAATCGTCGTGTCGTGCGACTGCTGGGCGAGCGCCGCCATCGGCAACGTGCGAAATGTCTGGGCAAAACTCATGAACGCAGGCATCGGAAAGGGCGGTTCAGCTCAGAAATGTCGTGAGCGGACTCGTCGGGACGGCTCGGTCCCGCGCCATGCCAAGGCCGATTTCGTAGGCGGCACGCCCGGCTTCGACCGCAGCGGCAAAGGCGCGCGCCATGCGCACCGGATCGGCCGCAATCGCAATCGCGGTGTTTACAAGAACGGCGTCAGCCCCCATCTCCATTGCCGCCGCCGCATGGCTCGGGCTCCCGATGCCGGCGTCGATCACAACCGGAACCCGCGCCTGTTCAATAATGATGCGCAACTGGGCGGCGGTTTCCAGGCCGCGGTTGGTCCCGATCGGTGAACCCAGCGGCATGACGGTTGCGCAGCCGACGTCCTGCAACCGCGCCGCAAGGACCGGATCTGCATTGATGTAGGGGAGAACGGTCCAGCCGTCGGCCACCAGGACTCCGGCCCCTCGCAGCGACGCGATCGGGTCCGGCCGGAGATCCTTCCGACCCGGATGAATCACCAGCTCCAGCCGGTTGGCGGACCCGGCGGCCGCCGAGAGCCGGGCGATCCGGATCGCCTCTTCCGCATCCATCGCGCCAGCCGTATTGGGTAGAATCAGGTATTTTTCATCCTCGAGGTAATCGAGAATATCGGCAAACGCGTCCGGGCCAGTCAGACTCGCCCGTTTCAAGGCTACCGTCACAAGTCCGGTCGCTGACGCTGCACAAGCATCACGCATGATCGCGTTGGAGGCGAATTTGCCCGTTCCCAGCAAAAGCCTGCTGGAAAAAGTGCGGTCTCCGATGCGGAGGGAATCTGTCGCGAGGTCCGTCGACATAAGACGCAGAGGTTGGTTCCGGTCCCGGGTCCTCGCAAGAGGCAATTGGACCCGACAGAGGAGAGTCGCTCCCCCTTTTCACTTGCCTTCACCGGGGCCGCAACTCGACATACGCAGGGTGCAAAAAATCGCCCTCCTATCGGTCAGTGACAAAACCGGGATCGTGCAGCTTGCGGAAGCCCTTGTGGAACGCTTCGGCTATCGATTGTTGAGCACAGGGGGCACCGCGCGGGTCCTCCGATCGGCTGGTCTCCCGGTTTCCGACGTCAGCGAGCACACCGGCTTTCCGGAGATGATGGACGGACGGGTGAAAACCCTGCACCCAAAGGTTCACGGAGGACTCCTCGCGTTGCGCGATAATCAGGCCCATATGCGTGCAGCGGAGGAGCATGGCATCGATATGATCGACCTCGTTGTGGTGAATCTCTACCCGTTCGAGGAAACCGTTCGCAGTCCCGGTGTCGCGGTGGCCGAGGCCATCGAGCAAATCGATATCGGAGGGCCGTCGATGCTGCGAAGTGCGGCCAAGAATCACCGCCACGTCACCGTCGTGACCGATCCTGAGGATTATGACCGTGTCCTCGCCACCCTCGACGCGGACGATGCGCTGCTGCAATTACGGCGAGAGCTTGCCGTAAAGGTGTTCGCGCGGACGAGTGCATACGATTCGGCAATCGCGAAATTCCTCGTCGCAAACGTCGATGGAGAGGATCCTGATCTCGCCGGAATCGCCGGTTTTCCCACGCAGCTCGATCTGGAGATCCCCAAGGCGGCCGATCTCCGCTACGGGGAGAATCCTCACCAGAAGGCAGCTCTCTACGGTCGCTTCTTTGACGTTTTCCAGCAACTCCAGGGGAAGGAACTGAGTTTCAACAACATCATCGATATCTCCGCCGCGACCTACCTCATCGGCGAATTCGAGCGGCCGACGGTGGCCATCCTCAAGCACACCAATCCCTGTGGGGTCGCCAGCGCGGACGACTTGGCCACTGCATGGGACCGCGCATTTGCGACCGACCGGCAGGCACCGTTTGGTGGCATCATCGTCGTTAACCAGACCGTCGATGAAGAGCTGGCTGCCCGCATCCGCGAAATTTTCTGCGAAGTCATCATCGCGCCCAACTTTTCTCCGTCGGCCCTCTCGATTTTCGGCAAACGGAAGAACCTCCGGCTCATGGTCGCCAACGAAGGGGTTGGCGTCGAATCCCTGCAGGACATCCGATCGGCAGTTGGCGGCGTGCTGGTGCAGGATCGCGATCAGAAGCGCGTGCGTGCGCACCACTGTGAAGTCGTCACCGAACGTCAGCCGACTCCCGAAGAATGGCGTTCGCTCCTCTTTGGATGGACGGTGGTGAAGCACGTGAAGAGCAACGCCATTGTCTACGCCGGCGATGAGCGCACCCTCGGCATTGGGGCGGGCCAGATGTCACGCGTCGATTCGTCCAAGATCGCGGTTTGGAAGGCCGGTGAGGCCGGGCTCGACCTGCGCGGATCGATTGTTGCCTCGGATGCCTTTTTCCCCTTCCCGGATGGACTCGTCGCAGCCGCCGATGCTGGGGCCACGGCCGCCATTCAGCCGGGCGGTTCCGTTCGGGACGAGGAAGTCATTGCGGCGGCCAATGAGCGGAATATGGCAATGATTTTTACTGGTGTACGCCACTTCCGACATTAAGTTAAGGGGTATTTCCACTAACGACATCGCCACCCAACCAGATTCTCAAGGGGCGTCTGCCATCGCTTGCGACGCCGCCGAGCATTTGCCGCGCGGGCTTTTTGTGGTGGATGATGACCTGCGCGTGCTCTACGCAAACGCGCTCGCCCGTGATTTTCTCCGGGCCGCCTACCACTTGCCCCTCGAAAGGCACCCGGACTTCCTGAACGAAATTCCCGCCGCTGACGCCCAACCATGGCGCCACAGCGCGCATCAGGCTTTTTCCGGCAAAACCGTGAAGCGGGACCTCTCTCGTCAGACGGCAGAGGGCGCTGAACAGGTGTTGCGGATTGAAGCGCGATCACTCGAAACCGGGCTCCCCGGCAAACGCCGCGTGCTCATTCTCTTTGATGACGCGACGGCCGAGCGAAAGGTTGAACGGGAATGGCTCGACATGCACGACGCTCTCCGGGAGGCCACCCGAACCCGCGACACCATCTTCTCCATTCTTGGGCATGACCTCCGGTCACCCATCGCACAGCTGAACGCCGTGCTCTATTTCCTGCGGCATGCGCCCGAACGGTTGAACGAGGACAAGATTGCCACCTACGTGGCGGACCTTGAGGAATCCACCCGCCTCCTCAGCCGAGCCCTCGACAACCTTCTCCATTGGTCGAGTGTCCACCGGGACACGATATCGCCACAGTTCGAGGAGGTCGATGTGGCCGCCCTTGCAGCCGAAGCCGCCAGCATGCTCGCACTCGATGCCAAACGAAAGGAAATCGAGATTGTCAGCAAAGCGACCGAAGATCTCCGCATCCGCACCGACAAAGGACTCCTCGCGTATATCATGCGGAACCTCCTCGCCAACGCGATCAAGTTTTCAAGCCCTCGCGGACGCGTCCAGCTGCTTCAGGATTCCACCGTGGAAGGCGCCTACCGGCTTCAGCTCATCGATTGCGGCATCGGCATGGATCCGGAACATCTCCTCGCGGTGCGCGACCGCGAGAAACTCGTCAGCACTTCGGGGACGAGCGGCGAAAAGGGACTCGGGTTAGGACTCTCACTCTGCCGGGAATTCTGCGATCTCTTGAACGGGGCCCTCTCGATCGACAGCTCACCCGGCAAGGGAACCTGCGTAACCGTCATCCTGCCAGCGGAGAGTTCCCAATAATTTGCGCGGACCCTGCCTCCGACCTTGATCCGGCAGCCCTACCTCAGCCATCTTCACCCCCATGAATTCACCCGCATCCAAGCCGTTGGTAGGCATCATTATGGGCAGCCAATCGGACTGGGCAACGATGTGTGGTGCGGCTGAACTGCTCGAGCAGCTGGCCGTGCCCTTCGAGAAACGGATTGTGAGCGCGCACCGGACGCCCGATTTGCTCTGCGAATACGCAAGGACCGCGTCGGAGCGGGGCCTTCAGGTCATTATCGCAGGCGCTGGAGGGGCCGCCCACCTCCCTGGCATGACCGCAAGCATGACCTTGGTCCCGGTATTGGGCGTGCCGGTGAAATCACGGGCTCTCAGCGGCCTCGATTCCCTTCTCTCGATTGTCCAGATGCCCGCGGGAATCCCTGTTCCCACCCTCGCAATCGGCGAAGCCGGGGCCAAAAACGCCGCTTTATCCGCCGCCGCGATTCTCGCCTTGCACGATCCCGGCCTGCAAGCGCGCCTCGAAGCATGGCGCAAGGCTCAGACCGATGCCGTGCTGCAAACGGAACTCCCCGGGCCGGCTGTAGGCCTTGGCTGATTTTCCCGCCATGTCTCTGCCGTCCCTCAACCCCGGCGCCACGATCGGAATGCTCGGTGGCGGACAACTCGGTCGCATGAGCCTGCTTGCGGGTCGTCGCCTCGGATTTCGCTTTGTCGTCCTTGATCCAGCGGGGAAGGAAGCTCCCGCCGCACCCGTCGCCGATGCCGT
>CAZVQJ010000155.1:0-6866 GCA_964629165.1 uncultured Puniceicoccaceae bacterium | reverse complement strand
ACTTCGACGAGCGAGAAGCCTCGGGGCAATTTGTGGGGCGAGAGTGACATCCGAACCTGCTCCAGGAAATCGGACGCAAACACGTCTTACGCAGTCGGGAATGTGAAAAATAGGGACTTTTACGGGTGTTTCGCCTCGATTTCGTCTCCAGATACCGGCGTTAGCACGAGCCTCTTGGGAAAATCCGCGTTCGAGAAGACACGGTCTGCCTGATTTCGGCCGGTTTTGGCGGCCGGGTGGGACTCAACCGTCCAGCGGGATCAAATTAAAAACCGTCACCTCTGGGCGGGCTCCATAACGCACACCCCCGATCGAGCCGAGACCGCGGTTCACGTAGAGGAGCCGTCCGTCAGCCGGGTAGGGTCCGGCGATGTAGCGTCGGTCGCGAACGGGGGCGAACCGGCCATACATGCCCGGAAGGTTGATCTGGCCACCATGCGTATGGCCACAGAGGGCCAGTTCCCAGGAGCGATTGCGGAGGGCTTGCCGGGCATCGGGGTTGTGCGTGAGCAGGACCGTGGGGACCCCGGTTGGCTGATCGGCAAAGGCGCTGGCGGGATCGAAGGGACCTCTCCAATAGTCTCCGGTTCCCACGATATGAAGGGCGGCGTCGCGCACCGCGAACGCAGATCCCTCATTATGGAGGACGGAGATGTTCACTGCCCGGAGGGCTTCGAGCGTCTGGTCCTGAAGACTGCCCGTGCCAACCGGGGGACCGTCGTGATTACCGAGGCAGGCAAAGGTGGGTGCGGCCGCCGCCAATGGCCGCAACACGTCGAGCAGGGGATCCCAGTCCCGCAAGCCAGCGGTCGTGTAGTCACCGGTCAGGCAGATCAGATCCGGCTTCGCCGCAATCGCGGTTGCAACGGCCGAGCTGAGGAAGGCGTTGCGGACAGCCGGGGAGGCATGGAAATCGGACAGCTGGACCAGCCGAACGGGTGCACGCAGATTGCGCAGGGGCAGCTCCAGGGTGACCGTTTCGAGCGCTTCCGCTTCGAGGCGAAACCAATAGGCGGCACCGGAAAGAGAAAGAAACAGTCCAGCCCAATTGAGGAAAAACCGTCGGCGGGAGAGAGGCTGAGACATCTCCTGTTACTGGGGGGAGCGGGAAAGGTATTCGGGCGAGGGCGTCTGCACAGCCGCCAGGCGTTCGTGGAGGCGGGCAAGCAGGGTCGGTCGGTCGAGCCCGACGCTGGCGCGCACATCTTCTACATCAGTCCCATGTTCGACAAACTCGTCCGGATACCCGATTCGCTCCACGGGTATCCGGTGGTCAAGATCGGCGAGGGCTTCCACGATCGCGGTCCCGAACCCTCCCGTGACGACGTGATCTTCGAAAGTAACGATCAAATCGGCTTTTCCCGCCTGTGTACGGAGCAGTTCGAGGTCGAGCGGTTTCGCGAAGCGGGCATTGACCACGCCGATCGAGAAGCCCGTGGCCTGCCGGAGTTCCGCCGCCAGTTCGCGCGCTTCGGCCACCCACGGCCCCAGTGCCCAGAACTGGATGCGGGTGCCTTCTTCGATGACTTCCGCTCGTCCCAGCTCGATTCTTTCGGGTTGTGCCTTGCAGCGCACGCCTTCACCCGCTCCCCGGGGATAGCGGATAAAGGTGGGACCCGCATGGTTCAGCCCTGTCCAGAGCATGTCCGCCAACTCGTCTTCATCCTTCGGCTGCATGATGACGGTGTTCGGGACACACCGGAGGTAGGCGATGTCAAAAAGTCCGTGATGGGTCGCACCGTCACTGGGCGAAAGCCCGGCGCGATCCATGCAAAACACGACGGGGAGATTCTGCAGGCAGACGTCGTGGACAATGCAGTCGTAGGCGCGCTGGAGAAATGTCGAATAGATGGCGACCACCGGCCGGAGTCCGTCGCAAGCCATGCCCGCGGCGAAAAGCACCGCATGTTCCTCCGCAATCCCCACGTCGAAGAACTGGGCGGGCAGGTTTTCGCGGAGGAATGAGAGTCCGGTACCCGGTGGCATCGCCGCCGTGATCCCGACGATGCGCTCATCCGCCTGCGCAAACTTGAGAAGGTTCTGCCCGAAGGCATCCTGGTAGTTCGGCGGAGCACCCGCCTTCGAAGGCGAGGTTCCGGTCACACGGTCAAATGGTCCCGAACCGTGAAACTTCTCCGGTGACCGAAGAGCGGGTTCGTAGCCTTTGCCCTTCTTTGTCAACAAATGAAGAATGATCGGTTGCTGCGCTTCTTTCGCAAACTCGAGGTGCTTCGTCACCGCGTCGAGGTCATGGCCGTCCACGGGGCCGATATAGCGCATGCCATAGGTCTCGAAGAGGCTGGAATCGACAAAAAAGTCCTTTGTTTCCCGTTTCCATTTACGGCCAAAACGAAGCATCGAGTCGCCTCCCGGCATCTTCTGGAGCAAGTCTTTCACTTCCCGGTCAATCCGATTATACACGGGATTGGTGATCAACTCGTTGAAGTAGCGGGCGAGTGCCCCGACGTTCTTCGCGATCGACCATTCGTTGTCGTTGAGAATCACGATCAGCCGGGAGGCCGACGAGGTGATGTTATTCAGCGCCTCCATCGTAATCCCGCAGGTAAAGGCGGCATCTCCCAGAACCGCTACGACATGATGGTCCTGTTTGCGCCGGTCGCGCGCAACGGCCATCCCGATGGCGGCCGACAAGGCCGTTCCGGCATGGCCCGCGCCGTAGGCATCGTAGGTGCTCTCGCTCCGATTGAGGAATCCGCTCAGGCCCCCAGTCTGGCGAATCTGGTCAAATTCCTTCCCCTGGCGTCCGGTGAGCAGCTTATGCACGTACCCCTGGTGAGAAACGTCCCAGAGAAAACGGTCCGTCGGGCAGTCAAAGACACGGTGCAGAGCAATCGTCAGCTCGACCACGCCGAGATTGGGTCCGATGTGGCCGCCGTTGCGGGAGGTGACCTCGATGATGCGCTCGCGAATTTCCTCCGCCAATGACACCAGTTCAGTCCGCTCCAGCTGACGCACGTCGGAAGGCTTTTCTATTCGCTTCAGGACGGACATCAGGAAACGGTTTCGGGCGGTTCTATCGGTTCGAATTCGGTCGCCGAATCACTCGACTTGAGCGTTTCGATCTTGATTTCGGCCTCCTTCAGGCGCTGCTCGCAGATCCGGAGAAGCTGATTTCCCTCGGCGAACTTTTCTACCAGTTCAGCCAGCGGCACTTCACCCTCTTCCATCGCTTCGAGAAGCGATTCGAGCCGGGCAAGCGCCTTTTCATATGCAAGAGCCTCTGTCGTTTCCGCCATAATCCGGAACCATGCTGGACGCTTTTATCCATGAAACAAGGGCGAAAACAGAGCGATCCTTGCGGGGTATGGGAGCCTCTGTGGCTGCGGACAAGGCTCACTCGAAGAGGGCAGCGGTTGCTCACAGCATCGGGGCAATCACGAGAGAGACAATCGCCATCACATTGATGAGGATGTTCATGGAGGGTCCGGAGGTATCCTTGAGGGGATCGCCAACGGTATCTCCCACCACGCAGGCCATGTGGGCTTCTGAATTCTTGCCGCCATGATTGCCCTGTTCGATGTATTTTTTTGCATTGTCCCAGGCCCCTCCGCTGTTGGCCATCATGAGGGCGAGAAGGACGCATCCGAGGAGTGCTCCCACCAAGGCCCCTCCGAGAACATGGGGCCCGAGGACAAAGCCAATCACGACGGGCGTGAAAACCGCGATCACGGCGGGCAGGATCATCCGTTTGAGCGCCGCACTTGTCGCGATATGGATGCAGCGCGCGCTGTCCGGTTCGCTTTCGCCTTCGAGGAGGCCGGGAATCTCACGGAACTGTCGCCGGATCTCGGCGATCATTTCCTGGGCGGCGTCACCGACCGCGTTCATGGTGATCGAACTGACGAGGAACGGGATCAGGCCGCCAAGGAACATCCCGGTGAGGACGGAGGGATCGGAGAGGATCAACTCAAAGCCGGGATTGTGATTTTTCACGACCTTGACGAAGGCGGCAATGATGGCGAGACCCGCCAGAGAGGCGGCGCCGATCGCAAATCCTTTCCCGATCGCAGCGGTCGTGTTCCCAACTTCATCGAGCTTGTCCGTAATGGCGCGTGTCTGCCTGCCGAGCCCTGACATTTCCGCGATGCCACCGGCGTTGTCCGCGATGGGACCATAGGCGTCGATACTCATCGTGATCCCGATCGTCGCGAGCATGCCGACCGCACTGATGCCCACCCCGTAGAGTCCCGCGAAATGGTTGGCCGTGACGAGGATCGCGGCGACCGTCGCGAGTGGAATCACGACTGACTGCATCCCGACCGCCAAGCCACTGATGATGACCGTGGCGACGCCCGTTTCGGATGATTTCGCGATGTCGCGCATGGGACGTCCACCGGTATAGAACTCGGTGGCGAGACCGATGACGACCCCGCCTGCGGTGCCAGCAAGGACGCAATACCAGACCTCTGCGCGCACGCCCAGAAGATGAACCACGACGACGGCGAGAAGAACAAAGAGGGCGGCCGCGCTGGTCGTGCCGGCGCGCAGGGCGAAAGCGGGGGCGGTATGGGAGAACTGGCGGATGAGGGCGATGCCGCCGAGGGAGCAGGCAAGTCCGGTTGCGGCCAGTGCTAGCGGAAGAAAAAGAAGCGAGGAAAGGGCTTCCGGGTTCTGCACCAACCCGAGAAACTGGACAACGTCGGGAGTGGTCGTTCCGCTGGTGTGGGCAACGATCAGGGAGGCAGCGATCGCCATACTCGCGATCATCGAATTGCAGTAGGACTCGAACAGATCGGAACCCATCCCGGCGACATCTCCCACATTGTCGCCGACGTTGTCAGCGATCACGCCCGGGTTCCGGGGATCGTCTTCCGGGATGCCGCTCTCCAGCTTCCCGACAAGGTCGGCTCCGACATCCGCCGCCTTCGTGAAGATCCCTCCGCCGACCCGGAAGAAAATTGCGACAAGGGAACCGCCCATCGCGAAGCCATGAATCACATGGACATCGGTGACATTCTTCCCGAAGAGAATGAAGAGCCCGCCGACCCCCACCAATCCCATCGACGCGATTGTCAGGCCCATGATCGATCCGCCAAAGACGGCGATCGAAAGTGCCTTGTTCGCTCCCGAACGGTGTGCGGCAAAGGCGGTGCGGACATTGGCCTTTGTCGAAGCATACATGCCGATCGAGCCGGCGAGGGTGCTCGCGCTGGCGCCGAGCAGAAAGGCGAGAGCCTCCCAGGGGTCCTTCATCAGAAGAAGGAGGCCGATGAGGACCGTGAAGATGGCGATGAGGGCCACCTCCCGCCGCATGAACACCATGGCTCCATCGTGTATCTGATCGGCAATGACAACCATGCGACCTTCGCCCGCTGGTTCGCGCATCAGCTGGACGTAGATCAAATAAGCGGCACCGAGGCCGATCAGCCCCAGCGCGGGAACCGAGGTTAAAAGTAAGGGATGCATGGATGCTGTAGGGGTGTGACGGGTAGTGAAGAATCTGCCACGGAGCCAGGCGCCTCGAGCGGCTTCAGCAATCAGAACCGGGGAGTCTTCATGGCAGAGTTGAACCAGCGGAAGTGAACGGTTTCCTGTTCGTCCTCGGACGGAAGGGGATAATAGGCGAACGCCTCTTGATCGCCGACGAAGAACCCGTTCGTCATGACGGGAAAGAGCCGATGCGTTTCCATATCCCGGGTGACGATCTTTGTCATCTTGTCTGACTTGTAAGCCAGCGCCGTCAGGCACTCCCGCAAGTGCTTGAGATTATGGTAGGGGAGATTGCTCGCGTCACTCCCTTTCGGATCGGTCGCGAGACCATTCAGGCGCAACTCGCAAAAGACAATCCGGGGCAAAAAGACGAGATTGGCAGGATTTGTGACGTAAGCAGAAAATTCCATCGGCTCCAGCGGACTCGCCACGCGGGGTTGGACCGGTATGATTTCCTGATACAGGTGAAGCCCCCTTCGTCGCGACGGCTGGTATTCAGCCTGGGTCAGTTCGAGAACAAGTCCGTCACCCGTCACCAGATAAAAACTTCCGAGTGCACTCACCGGGACATTCGCAAGGACCATATAGACGCCTGCATAACTTGATCGGCGCGGTGTTCCGTCGGGATGAGCGACGCATTTGCGCCGGGCGGCATCGAGGTGAAATGCATCTGAGTCGAAGCTCGGATCGACCTCGAAAAACATCGCGGCGCCACGGGAAAGCTTCTTGTCGCCGATTGCAACGTATTTGCCGAACTGGTCCGGCGGGAGCTGGGAGTAGATGAGCGCCTCGGGTATCAGGCTGAGGTAAAGGTGCGTTTCCATAGGGCAGTCCTGTCCGGGCGGGAGGGGGATGGAATACGGCCCGTCAAGGTCGGAGACATGGATGCACGAGAGAGTCGCGATTGGCAAGCCGCCGCTGGTTCCGTTTGTGCGGCAAGGTCGGCCCGCATTGTCGGGGTGGGCAGGATAGGGGGACGCTTTCCGGGCGTGTCGGCGGGGTCTCGCGAATCGATTCGCTCGCGGGTGGATGGCCCGATGCTGGATCAGCCAGACTTCTTTTTTGCAGGACGGCGTTTGGACCTCGTTGGTCGTCGCCCTCCCTCCGTCGAGGGTCCGTCCGCCGCGGCTTTTTTCCGGCCATTTCTGCGCGGTGCTGACTCCTTTTCCTTTGTCGCAACCGAAAAATCGATCTGGCGTTTGAAGCGATCGACGCGGTGAACGTCCACCTGGATGATGTCGCCGACACGGAAGGTGCGGCGGGTTTTCCGCCCGACCAGCTTATCTCCCTCACCACTGAGGTTGTAGAGATCATCCTGGAGGGTGGACACATGGACCATGCCGTAGGCGAGCGATTTGGTCAGCTCGACAAACATGCCGTGGTTGCGCACGTCCATGATGACGGCCTCGAAATGG
>CAZVQJ010000154.1:0-6983 GCA_964629165.1 uncultured Puniceicoccaceae bacterium | reverse complement strand
CAATTCGCCGCTGGTCGCGTCCTGGACGGGAAACCAGCCGCGACCATTGATCGCAAGGTCGGTGGACTGATCGGTATGGGCGAGTTCACCCATCGTGAAAATTGTTTCCCGCCCGGCATTGCGGACGCCGCCACCGGTGGCGGAACTTCCGACATTTGAAACGTGGGAAAGCTGCTGATAGAAGCTGTCGGTCGGCATCTGCCGCTGACGATCGTACCCGGGTGTCTGCGTCGAAGCGATGTTGGTTCCGATCAGGCTCAGGCGATCCCCAAAAAATTCGATCGCGGAGCGACTCGCGTTGAGAGTGGTCAAGAGAGACATTGCGGAGCCTATTCGGAGTCGTTGTTCTGTTGCGAACCGGAGCCTCCCGGCGAAACCGCGTGGACGCGTTCCAAGGCGACGGCACGGCCTTCGACCTGGAGCCAGATCGCGCCGTCGGCGTCCCGGTGGATGCGCTCCACTGTTCCCGCGTTCTCCACACCGGAGGTCTCCGAGCTCCATTGCACCTCGCGGCCAATGAAGGATTGGGCATCAAGCCAGCGCTGTTCGGTCTGCGACTGCTTCATTCCTTGCGTCAACCCCTGGAGCTGCTCGACTGTACTGAACTGCGCCATCTGCCCCAGAAAGTCCGTTTCCTTCACCGGTTCCAACGGGTTCTGATGCGTCAGCTGAGTCGTCAGCAGGTTGTAGAAGTCCATTGTCGATTGATTCATGCCCCCCTTGCCGGAGGAGGCACCCGGCAGGATTGCACTGGTGGGAGAGCTGGAAATGGCGTCAGTTGTCATGTTCAGGAAGCGGAGAGATTTTCGTTGGGATCGAGGTAGACCCGGACCGGTTTTCCGATCACGCGGCCGAGCCGATCAGTCAGTTCGTCGAGATGCTGCCCGAGCCAGCGTTGCAGCCGCCCGGAAGAACCCGCGAAATCGAGAATCCATTCACCGTAGTGCTGCACCGCATGGATGCGCAGGCGGTCGCCTTCCGGCAGTTCAACATCCCACTCGATCGCCTGCCCCTGCTCGACCGGCCGCTGGCTCAGTTGCCAGAGCCATGGAATGAGCCAGCGCATGGGCCGGAATCCCTCTTCGCCGTGCGAGGCGATGGCCGGGCGGCCAGCGGGAAATTCCCACCGATCCTCGGCGGTGTGTGGATCGACCGCTGGCATTGAAGCCGTGGCGGTGGAGGAGAATCGGGCTGCCGAGAGATCCGCAATCATAGTGTTCGCGATTAAAGCAGCGCTCATACCAGCTCCCTGCACAGCACTCACAACCCTTTGTTCACCAGCCCCTTGCATCACAACATTCGCTGTTCGCCCCTGGGGAATGGAAAGAGATTCCCGGCCGTCGGAGGCAAACATTTCCCGTGAGTCCGGACCCAGGCGGGGTTGGGTGGAAGCAGTTTGGATGTTTTCTGGCGGGCGGGCAGGCGGCGCGGCGGAGACCCGGGCGGCCGCTTCCGCGGGCGTTGACGCACGCGATGCCGGTCTGGCCTCAGGGATCGCCTCTGCGCGGGATTCGCCGTCTCCGGGGAGAGAGGCGCGCGCGTTCTGGGCAAGGCCCCGACCGAGATATTGTTGCCATGCCCGGCCAGGCGTCGGCGGCAAGTTGGAGGGAACCGATCGCTCCGTTCCGCTTTCGCGTGACGGTGCGCCGGCGAGCGGTGCGAAAGTCATGAATCTGCCTTCCGGGGCGGTTGTCAGCCCCTTTTCGGTCGCGGCGGCCGGATTCTACCGTAGCCGTAACCCGTTCATTCGCCCCCTTCTGGAGACGCATGTCGGAATCATCCAGGCCTCTCGGGGAGAGGTCGCCATAACAAGAAGCCGCCGCGAAGTGGAATCAGGTCCATCCTCCTCGCTACGGTTGAACACGCACACGGGATAACCTCAGGTCGCCCAGCCGTTCTCCTTGTGCGTCCGGACGCATCGGGAGAGCCCACGATGTCGTCCGATCGAGGGGAAGATCCAGCCCGGGATCCGCGCCCGCATGGATCCGCCCCATCAGGTGGATCAGCCGCGCAACTCTGGCGGCGTTCGCCTCCGTATCGTTCGAGGCCTCGATCATCGCTGTCCAGATCGCCGCGACCACATCTGGTTTCATCTCGAACAGAACCTTCGCCACATCTTCCGGGGGTGTCGCGAGGAGGATGGGGACGACCCGAGCGGGTTCCATCGCGGCGTAGGTCCGCGCGACACGTTGGTAATTCTCTTTCTGTTGATCCCCGTAAGTCAGGAACCATGAGCGGATCGTATCGCGGGATGCTTCCAGATCTCGCGACTGCCGATCGATCTCCTCTGATCGCCGGGCGACCTGCGCCTTCATCTCGTCGAGGGCGGCGCGCTCTTCAGCGAGAGTCTCGCGCTCACTCTGAAGTTCCTTCTCGAGACCTTCGAGATGCGCGAAATACCGGTCCCAGTAGAGAATTGAACCGGGCTCAAGATTCTCCTCCTCGATTTCCGGGCGGAGACTTTCGACCAGCCCGTCCCATCGAAACACGAAGGTACCCGCAATCACCCCGAGGCTGATCAGGAGAGCAAGGATGCTGGCGATCCAGTTATAGCGCGCGTGCATGGGAACCAATCCGATAGAGGGTTATATAACGGCACGGGGGTTGGATGACTTGAACCGCGCTCGCGTCCAGTCTTCGAGTTCGGCTTCCTGACGGCGCCGCAGCAGTTGTTCCCGCTCGCGCAGGAAGCGGTCACGGAGCGTTTCCCAGACCCGCAGACGCAGGCTGGATTGGAGGAGCACCTTGCGGGCCGACTCGACCTTCTCGGCGAGATTCATTTCCCGATCCCGGTGTTCTCTGAGCTCCGTCGACTGACCTTGGGCGTAGAGCGTATGGTTTTGTTCCCAGGCACCGCGCGGACGGAGGTTGCGCTGCTCGTTCAGCTGCACGAACAGCTCATCCAGCGATTCCTTTCGCCGGACACCTTCGCGCTGATGGTCGCGCAGAGCCTCCCGTTGACGCACGTACTCGCGGCGGCGAGCGTCCCGCTCCTCTTCGGCGCGGGTGAGCATCATCTGGAAAGGAAAGGGAGGATGACTCATGCCAGGATCTTTTCGAGTTCAACAAAAGCCGCGTCCGCCGTGGCATGCTCTTCCGGGGACTGCAGCAGCAGTTTCCAGATCCGATCCCCCTGCTCCATGAGGCGGTCCAGGTCGGGATTCCGGCCGCTCTCGTAGGCCCCAAGCGTCTGCAGTTCCCGGTATTTGCGGTGCTTTGAGAGGACCTCGCGTGCTCGCGTTGCGAGCTGCCGGTTAGACGGGGAATAGAGGCGGGGGGCCAGTCGGCTGAGACTTCCGAGGACGTCGATGGCGGGAAACTGCTGCTCATTCGCGAGGTCCCGCGTGAGCATGACATGACCGTCGAGAATGCCTCGCACGGTATCCGTCACCGGTTCGGAGAAATCGTCCCCTTCCACCAGAACGGTGTAGGCTCCGGTGATCGATCCCTTGTCGCTCTGGCCGGCCCGTTCGAGCAGTCTCGGCAGAACCGAAAAGACGGAAGGCGTGAAACCGCGCGCGGTCGGGGGTTCACCCACCGCCAGTCCGATTTCCCGCTGGGCCAACGCCAAACGGGTAAGGGAATCCATCATCAGGAGGACCCGCTTGCCCTGATCGCGAAAATATTCGGCCACCGCTGTTGCGAGGAATGCCGCACGCACCCGCAAGGGAGGCGCCTGATCACTCGTCGAAACAATCACGACCGATCGCCGAAGTCCCTCCGGCCCCAGCACATCCCGCAGAAACTCCCCCAACTCCCGTCCGCGTTCGCCGATCAAGGCGACGACGTTCATATCCGCCTGCGAGTTTCGGGCGATCATGCCCAAAAGAGTGGATTTTCCAACGCCGCTTCCGGCGAAAATTCCGAAACGCTGCCCCTCACCGCAGGGCGTGAAAAGGTCCATCGATCGCACTCCCGACGAAATGAACCGATCGACCGGGCGGCGGTGGAGCGGATTTGGTGGTTCCTGGTAGAGCCGCACGCTATCTGGGAGATTGAGGACGGCTCCGTCATCAAGCGGCTGTCCCAACCCGTCGATCACCCGGCCGAGCATGTCCGCGCCGACGGGGACATGCGAACTCGACTGCCGTTTGTAGACCGGGGTCCCCGGATGGATGTGATGCGTCTGCTGGAACGGCATCAATAGCAGGTTGTCTCCGGAAAAACCGACGACTTCGGCGGGAATCTGTTCACCCGATTCCGCCGGCTGGATGGAGCACAGGTCCCCCACTCCCGCTTCCGGCCCGACCGACTCGATAATCATGCCACGTGCCTCGCGGACCTGTCCAACCCGCATCCAGGGATCGAGCCGGGAAGCTTGCGCCGGGAGCCACTTCGTCCAGTTGGGGTGTGGATGATTCATGGGGCCAGTTTCCAGAGACGACGCAGCTGCGAGAGCCGATTCGGAAGACTCGCATCAAGAATGCCACTACGTCCTGCGACGCGACAATCGACTTCGCTGAGTTCGGGAACGGGACTGAGGAAACAAGCACCCGGAAGCGAGATTCCGTTGTCTTCCCAGAAGGCTGCGAGTCGTTGAACGTTGTGCGGGCTCAACTGGATCTCGAACTCCGATCGGTCGGTCGCCCCCACCTCCTCGAGTGCCCGGTGGACCCATCCACTGAGCTGTTCGTCCGTCAGTTTGAAATCCGCAAGGACCGCCCGCACGCCGATGAGAATGAGCGAGGGAACCTGTCGTTCCCATTCCGCTGACCAGTCGGCGAGAGCCGCTTCAATGCGGCCGACCAGTTGCTGGTGAAATTCGACCGCTTCCGAACGCATGTCCGAAATCTGGGCGTCGTAGTGTTGCCGGAGATCATCCGCCGCTTTGGCCCGGGCCTCCGCGAGGCGTTCCTCCAGTTCACGCGCGGGAATGGTCGACGGCGTGTACTCCGCCTTCACCCGTGACGGTGGCTGCTTGAAAAAGATCTGAAACTCAGCTGACAAGGTCGCCTCCCCGGTCGAGATTGATTTCGCCTTCCTCTTCGAGCATCCGGACAATCTGGATGATGCGATCCTGCGCGGCTTCGACGTCGCGCAACCGGATCGGACCGAGCATTTCCATTTCCTCCCGGATCATTTCGGCAGCCCGCTTCGAGACGGCACCGAGGAGGGCTTCCTGGAGGCGGTCGCTGGACGACTTGAGCGAGACCACGAGATCCTTCGATTCGATCTCGCGCATGACCCGCTGGAGATCGCGCGAGGAGAGCGAGGCGAGGTTGTCGAACGAGAACATCTTGCGCTGAATCGCCTGGCCTAGCGGTGGATTCTTCTCCGTCAGCTTCGCGAGCAACGTCTTGCTCATCTCCTTGTTCAGATTGTTCAGCAGATCGGCCACGAGGCGGAGGCCGCCGCTGCGTTGCGGGGGTTCCTCGTCCTTCAGGGTGAAGCGCTGGCGCATCGCCTGAATCAGTTTGTGGATATGTTCGAGGGACACCTCTCCCATCATGCCGATGCGTTCGACAACGTCCTCACGCTGGGACGGTGCGAGCATCTTGATGATTTCGGCCGCGCGATCCGGCGGAAGAAAAGCCAGCACGTACGCGATCGTTTGGGGCTGTTCCTCGCGAAGAAAATTAAAGACGAGCCGGGACGGCATCTCGGAGAGGGCATGCTTGATCTCCCCCGTATTCTCAAGGGGCGCAAGACGACTCAAGAGGTGGTTCGCATGGTAGTCTCCCTTGACCATCGAGAGGGCTTTCTGCGCAAACCGCGGGCCACCCAGGATCGAGCTCACGCTCTCCGCCAGGATGAACGAAAACTCTTCTGCCACCCGACGCTGCAAATCCTCCGGAATGATCTCGAACTGCGTGATTTCGCGACAAATCTGCTCGATTTCCTCCTCCTCGAAACTTTGCAACAACTGCGCCGCCCGGTCCGGACCAATGACGACGAAGAAGCACGCCAGCTTCTGCGTGCGGGAGAGTTTATCGTAATCAATCGCTAGTGCCATGGCTGTAAAACCGATCAGGGTTTCGAGGCGTTTTCCTCACGGACCCAGTTTTGCAGAGCCGCACTTACATTATCGGCCTTTTTCTCGACCAGTTCGTTCAACATCTCCGGAGTCACCCGCGGGGTGACATTAACCGCCGTCGGGGCCACTTCGTCCACCGGTTGCAGGCCCGACATTTCCATCCGGGTGCGCTTCAGTAACTTCACGAACCAGAGGAAAATCATCGTCGCGAGAACGAGAGCGGCCACCTGCAGCACGAGCCGCTGATTCTGCAAGAACCAGGCATACCACGGCAGAGCCGGAATCTCCGGGCTCACCACCTGCGAGTCGAACGGCATCTCCGCCACCGTGATGAAATCGGCCCAGTCCGGCTGACCCCGAATCCCGATGGCGTTGGCGACGATCTCGCGCAACCGGTCGATTTCTGCCGGCGAGCGGTCGATCAGTGCGCCGGTGGCTGGATCGACGCGTTGCGCAAGCATGACGGCGGCCGAAATACTCTTGATCCCACCCGGCGCCAGATGTGTCTCCACCGTCTCCTCGTTGATCTCATAATGAGTCGTTCTCACCTTCCGGGTGTCCTGGGAGGTCGTCACCGGAACCGCATTGGGGGTGTTCTCCGTAATCTCGTTCGTGACACTCACGGCGGAACCCGGGCGCGCTTCGTTACTCGCCGAACTGTCTTCGGTCGTCGTCTGCGAGCGGACAACGGCCACGTCCGGATCAAAGGACCGCTCCCGTCGGGTGAATCCCTGTTGATTCAGCTCAACAGCCACGCGCGCGATCACCCCCGAAGTCCCCGATGTGGGAATGAGGAGGGTTTCAATCTGGCTCCGAAAGTAGTTCTCGAGATCCCGCCGAGCCCGCCACCGCCCGTTCATGCCAGGCATGCTGCTATCCTCGGTCAGCGCCTCGGTAAGCACGCGGCCGCGATTATCGACCACCGCCACCTGATCGGGTTCAACGCCCTCGACCGCGTTGGCGACCAGAAAGCGGATCGCGTTGACGGAGTGGAGCGGAAGTTCACTGC
>CAZVQJ010000153.1:0-6985 GCA_964629165.1 uncultured Puniceicoccaceae bacterium | reverse complement strand
AAGGGCATAACCAACCCATGGATAGTCCTGATGGCGATTGGTTCCGCGAGGGCGGATGCGTTTGCCATTGAGACGAAAACCGCCACTGCGCGAAAGGTGAATTTCCCGGATTCCGAGGCGTTCCCTCCGGTGATCGATGGTTGTTCCCTCGCGACTCTTCAGGGTGATCCCGAGGTCATGGAGATGAGGATCGGCAGGGGACCAAAGGGTGGGTTGGGAGATGTTGAGCTCCAGTTCCAGGTGTGTGTCCGCTTCGGGGGGGAGACGGGCTCCGGTGGATGCTGATCCCACTTCCTGCCCGTGCCGATCGCGCAGATACGCCTCGAGTTGAATCTCGTGCGGGCTATCGGCAAGACTGCGGACGTGAACCCGCACAAGCAGCCGTGCCTCCTGTTCGTTAGCCTGAAGCGTGCGCACAAAGATGCCTCCGCCCGCGACTTCATTGGCGGTCGCTGCATCGGTGATGTGGATGGCGGGATACCGGCGGAGTTCCACATCGCGATAGAGGCCGCCATACTTGCAGAAATCGAGCTCACGGTGCGGTTTGCCGGGAGGAACATCGGCATTGTCGCGGTTGTCCAGTTCCACGAGAAGAGCGTGCTCGTTGCCGTCCGCGAGAATGTGCGAAAGATCGATTTCAAACGGAAGATAGCCTCCCGCGTGGCTGCCTGCGAGCTGCCCGTCGATGTACACTTTTGCGGTTTCCATCGCCCCATGGAAGTAGACCGTAAGGCGCTCCTCCCGTTGTGGATCCGGGATGGAGATGATCCGCCGGTAGGTGCAGACTCCCTGCCAGTAGTCCGACCGATCAGGATCGGGGATAAACGGGCAGTGGGGAAGTTCGGCCGGTTGCCATTCGTCACCGCCATCGGTGCGAAACATCCAGTCGCGAAGGAGAGAAATCCTGAGAGGTTGCATGAAAATCACAGAAACCGGAGAGGTGGTGTGAGGGGGATCGGCTTCCGTCCGATTCACCGGACGGAGTTGCGTTCGATCAACTGGACCGGCAACACGATTTCACGTTCTTCGAGAGACCGCCCCATCGTGAGTTGGTCGAGCATCTCGACGGCGGTTTCCGCCATCTCCTTGAGAGGTTCTTCAATCGTCGTGAGAGGCGGGCATTGAATCTCCGAAATACCGTCGTTCTCTCCTCCAATGATCGAGATGTCTTCCGGAACGCGCAGCCCCATCACGTACGTGAGCAGATGGAGGCATTCCATCGCCTGAAAACTGGTTCCAGGTACGTAGATGGCGTCGGCTCCGGTGCGAACAAGCCGGGTCACGACAGCTTGATGGGTCCCGGCGCCAGCCTGCACCAGAAGGCGCTCGTCGATCGGAAGATCCACCTCTCCCAGGGCATCCCGGAATCCCCGGAGCCGCTCGGCAAAGGCCATCCCCTCACCGCCGAAAAAGGCCGGGCGCTGCTTCCCGTGTTCGATGAAATGTTGCGCGGCAAGGTGGCCGGAACGGTAGTGATCAGAGCAGACCCGGAACTGTCCGTCGCTCGCTCCAAAGCGGTCCATGTAGATGATCGGCACGCCGGAATCAAGGGTGTCCATGAACGCGAGAAGGCGAGCGTCATAAGTGACAGCCACGATAGCGTCGAGGAAGAGGCCGGAGAGTTGCTCGAACGGATCTGACGGCAGGGTGATTCCGATGTTCCGCCGGGAGCAGGCGAATGCGAGGTGTGCGGTGAGGGTGGCCGCGTATCCTTCGATCCGGTCTGTAAAGGTCGGCTCGGAGAGAATCGCAATCTGTCGGGTGCGGACGGATACCTGAGGCTTCAGCTGGAGTTCGCGCGCCGCGCTCAGGATTCGCTCCCGGGTTTCCGGTTTCACCTTGTCGCGATTGTTGAGAACGCGACTGACGGTGCCAGGAGAAAACCCGGTATGGCGGGCGAGGTCGTAGATTGTGACTTTCTTGCCACGGTCGTTGATTTCGCGCCGGGTCGCCCGGGCATCGTTTGTAGAAGCGGCCATGAGGGTCAAACGGTTCCGCGACGCGCTTCAAGTGCATCGCGGATTTCATACGCACGGTCCTGCGTGAGAGGATAGAACGCGAGAAGAAGGATGGCGACGCCAGCCCAGATCGCGGTGGAAATCGAGAGGAAGAGGCGCAGAGTGAGAATGCTCCCGGGCGACTGCTCACCCGCGAGGGCGGCATCGAATCCGGAGATCTGCAGCGCGATGCCCATGCCCAGAACGGAGAGGGAAAAGCCGGTTTTCTGAATCCAGGAGAAGATCGACCCGAAGACGCCTTCGCGCCGCTGCCCATGACGGAGTTCATCGTCATCACAGATGTCCGCCAGCATGGACGGCATGAGGACATTGAGTGCGGTCCAGATCGGGCCGCAAAAGATCGGGTCGAGGAGGATTTTCAGCGGGTTTCCAGGCGTATAGAGAAACCACTTCCCGACCGCTCCGAAGAAGACCATGCCGAAGATGATGCTGAGGGTCGTGCGCTTGCCGATCCGGTTCGCCAGCCAGTTCACGGGATAGATCGTGAGCACGCCGACAACCGCATAGCCGACGGAAAGATAGGCTTTCCACTGGGAACCGAGCGCAACATCTCCATCGAACATGTAATAGACGATGAGGTAATAATCGGTGCTGCTGGCGAGCATCCCTGCAAGGACCTGGCAGATGGTCAGGCCAATGAGAACAATGAATGCCCGGTTGCGCAGCGAAGCGCCCAGACTTGACCAGAACCGCACCCGCGTCTGGTGGCCAGAAATGCGATTGTAGTAACGTTCTTTTACAAATATGGCGGGAAGAATCCCGACCAGGCCGAAAAAGATGAGGCCGGTCGCCCAACCTACGACGCGGACCCCGATAATGACATTTCCAAAAATGGCGAGACCGGCGATGGGAAAGAGGAAGGCGTATCCAAATTCCCCCACCTTATTGAAAAAACCAGCGAAGGCGGTCACCCGTGTACGCTCCTTGTAATCGGGCGTCATCTCGTAGGTAAGTGCCATCAGAGGCACCGAGAAGACAGTGTAGCAAGTATAGAAGACAATCAGCGCAACGGCGAGAAAGACGGCCTTGGCGGCATCATCCCAACCGGCCGGCGCCATCCAGATCGCTCCGAATGCACCGGCCTGGAGGATGGCTCCAATGAAGATGAGCGGTCGACGCCGTCCCCACCGGCTGTGCAGGTTGTCCGAAAGATGGCCCGCCACCGGATCGGTGATCGCGTCCCAGAGCCGGGGCAGGGCGAGGACCGCTCCGAGTAGCGACGGGTTCATATGCAGCGTCATCTGATAGAACGGAAAGGCGATACTGTTGATGGCCGCGTTTCCGAGGAAGACCGGCAGATAGCCCGCTCCCAACGCCGTTTTTTCTCGCAGACGGACGTGATCAACTGCCCGCGTATCGCGCTGCGCAATCGCGCCCGAAGGCAACTTCGGTTCTTCGAGCATGGAAGCCTAGAAGCCGATGCGTGCAGTGAAATTGACTCTGCGCGGCTCCTGCAGGCCGATCCGTTCGGCACGGGTGGGATCCCACCAGGCAACGGTATACAGTTGATCCCGGTCCGAGTCGAAGAGGTTGGATACGTTCAGCTGCAGCTCGATGGGATACGTGCGGCTGCCCTGTTGAAGATTGAAGGCGTAGCCCAGGACGAGGTCGGCGAGAAAGAGGCTTCTCCCTTCAATGAGCTGATCGTCCACGAAGGTGATGGCGTTGGCGCTCTGGTAGCGGAGGCCCCCGCCGATGGAAAAGCCATCGAGGAAGTTCTCCTTGAAAAAGTAGCGCGTATAAAGGCTCGCCCCATACTCCCGTTCGCCTCGGGCCTGACGTCCATTGAAGGCGACTTCATCTTCGAGATACTCGGTCATCCAGCCGATATTGGCACCGAGTGTATCCCAATCGCCGCCCCCGAGAAGGAAATCCGGATCCGCGACTGATAGCCAGTAGTCGGTCGCCTCGTCCGCCCATGCGATCACTTCCGACATGATATTCTCCTTCTTGACGTGGTTGATCGAGAAGTTGGCCGTAATGCGCCAGTTGTCGGTTGGATTCGCAATGACCTCGAACTCCCACCCGTCGGATTTGCGGTCCTCGAGGTAAGCGTTTGCATCGATCAGGCGGGCCTCACGGTCGTCGTCTGAAATAAAACCAGCATCCACAAATGCCTGAAGGAATCTGGTGTTCCGGGCGGTGACGGCAGCGTTGATGTTACCCCACTCGGTCGTGTCCTCGAAGTCGGTGGTGTAGTAGTTGACGGTTGCATAGAGGCGTCCGTCGAAGAGGTTGAATTTAAACCCGAGGTCCGTTCCGACGCCTTCGGGCATCGGGGGGAAATCATATCCGATGAGTCTCTGACTGAGATTGGGAAGACTCATCGTGTTGGAGCGGTTCGCGAAGGCGGAGATGTAGTCCGTCAGGTGCACGACAACACCCAGCGACATCGTGTCGGCATTGAAGACGCGCGATTGCTTGTCGCCCGGATCGAGGGCGAGGACCCCGTTCGCATTCCGGTTTGTCTGGAGTGTCGTGTAATCGAGGCGGTCATGCCGATATCCGAGAGTCGTCACAATACGGTCGTTCCAGAAAAAGCTCTGGACAGCAGCGAGGAGCGTATCCTGCACCTGATCGGAGTTGTTGATCGGCTGATTGGGAGCCCAGCCCGACGTAAGGGTTTCGCCGCTGACCGGATCTGTCAGGTTGTTGATCGGTTGTTCCCAGGTCGGGACCCGGATGTCGGCGCTGTTGCCCTCCTCGAAGTAGTACCTCCGAAAAACCCGGTTTGAGTCGAATTCGGCTTCTGGTGCGAACGGGGAACCGACAAACACCTCGGCATCCTCCCGGCTGTAGTTTTCCCGCCACGACCGTTCCGCCATGAGGGCGATGCGGTGGCGCCCGGCGGAACCGAGGTCGAGGTCATAAGCGCCCGTCGCCCGAAGGTTATCGACTTCGTTTCGGCTCGAGCGGCGAGTCCAGTTGTTTTCGAGGTAAAGCTGTCCAGCGTAGGGATTGGCTTCCCAGGTCGGGAGCCAGTTGCTGGCGTCGCCCCAGACATTGGTGGCGTCCCCGAGGTAGCCGTAGCGCGTGAGGTTGCCGGCATTCGGGTCGTAGCCGTGAAAGTCATTCCACTGGTGGTTGTAGGCGATCTCGATGGAGAGGTCATCGGTAAGATCGTTTTCGTACCACAAGCTGTAGGTGCGATAGTCATTGTCGCGCATCGCCGCAGGGCCGGCGCTGTTGGTTTCGCGGGGGAAAATCGCGAGATTCTCCGGCGTCATTTCAAGGTGCGCCCAGCTCTGGTTGGCGAGATAGGAGTAGGGCATGCCCTGCCAGTCCATGAGCGAACCATCATTCTCCACGTAGACGAGGTGTTCACTCCACGTTTGCGTGATTTCTTCGCTCACCGGCCAATCCCATTGTGCGTTGTCGTAGGTGGGCCTTCCGTTTGCCCGCCAGTGCCACGCCTGATCGATGATGAGCCATGGACGGGCTACGTTGTCCTGCACTTCGCCGATCTCGAACTCGGCGCGAATCCGGGACCGCGGCGTCAGGCGAAGCGTTCCCGCGAGGTGGAAGCGAAGAGCCTCGTATTCTTCGAATTGTCGCCACGATTCGCTCGTCTCGCCCATGGTGTTCAGCCGCAGCGCGAGCCGGTCCTTGAGAATGATTTCATTCCAGTCGAGCGTGCCGCGGAGGCGGTCCCAGCTTCCGACCGTGAACGTGAGTTCGCGGTCAATCGGATCGAGGCTGGCCTGCTTTGTCGTTGTGTTGACGATGCCCCCGGCGGAGCCAAAACCGAAGAGGATGGCATTGGGTCCACGCGACTGATCGATTCGCGCCACGTTGTAGAAGTCGCTCGAAGCCTCCCAGGCAAAAAAGTTGCGGGCATACGTCGTCGGCAATCCGCGAATGCGAAGTTGCCATTCTTCGCTTCCGACGAGCGGGTTTCCATTGAAATTGGGTGCGGCATCACCGTAGTCCGGGACGGAGTTGTTCGAGAAGAGAATGACGTCGCGCATGCTTGTCGCGCCTAGATCGGAAAGAAATTCAGGCGTGAGCACCGAGATGGCTGCGCCCGTGTCCCGGAGACTCGTGTTGAGGCGGCTTCCCGCGAGCGTGTTCTGTGCGAGATAGCCCACGTCTTGGGTGGACTCGACGATGAACGGCGACAGCTCGAGGATCTCGTCTTCGTCGGAAGCACCGGGCTGAGCGTAGACCGGCGTGGAGAGAACCAGGAGGGCGAGAGCGCGGGGAAGGAGCGGTCGGTGGTGAAGCAGATGGGAGGCACAATACATGATCTGGTCAGGGGGTTGGAGGTATCCGGAAGGTGAGGGTTTTGAGGAGTGGTGCGGCCGGAAGAGGCTCCGGCATTGGTCAAAAAGAGCCCATGAGCCGCCGAGCCAGACTCTTCGTCACCCGGGTTGGCGAAGAAGAGGCGCAGGCGGAAGGTATTCGGCCCCGCTGCCGCGAAAATCTCCAGCGCATTGCCCGCTTCGCCTGCAGGATCGCAGCCCAGACCGAACTTCCTGACCAGAAACGGCGGAAACAAAAACGTGGGGGGAAGCTCCGAATGTGTGGGCGAGGCATCGGGGAGATGTAGAAGATAGGCGAGATTGAGCGCATCCTGTGCACCGGGGGGTGGGCGCAGCAAAGCCTAATCAAGAACCGGATGTCAACTGTTTGATGCTTAATAAAACAGTTTTATTGTGGGGGGAAGTGTGAAGAGGGGTCGTTGCGGAGGCTCTGCCTGAGCGGTGACGCCAGCGGTAGCGCGCCAGCGATAGGGGAACGAAAAATGGCAGCCGCACCGTCCTCGCGGAGCGCCAAGCGGTTAGGGGAAAACGGGAAGGAGGGGTGGGGTCCGGCCGGCCGCTAGAGCCGTTTCTTCTTTTCCAGTTTGGCCTGCTTTTTTTCCTTCGGTGTCTTGAGCGGTTTCTTCTTGTTCTCCTTCTTCGCGTCGCGGGATTTTGCCATGGTATATATACTCCGGTTGGGTTGTCATGGATGACAACGCGCAG
>CAZVQJ010000152.1:0-6989 GCA_964629165.1 uncultured Puniceicoccaceae bacterium | reverse complement strand
CCTTGGCGGGATCAATAGAAGAGGACTCGGAGATGTTCATCGTAGCTACCGTAGAGCTAGCGAGCCCCATACCAATTGTGGGTCGGCGAGCGGTCAGGACCAGTATCCTGGAGGAACCTCGTCCAACACATCGGCTGTGATCGGGACCGCGATGTGGAAGCGACTGCCCCGCCCTCGTTCGCTCTCGCAACCGATTGTGCCGTGGTGGGCAACAGCCACTGCCCGAGCCACGGCGAGTCCGAGGCCACGCCCGTCGAGTTTTCCGCCAGGCCCTCGAAAGAATCGCTGGAAGATTGCCTCGTGGAGCTCTGGCGGAATACCCGGTCCGTTGTCGTCCACAATGAAAACGACCCTGTCGTCTGCCTGGCTCGCCCCTACCCTTACAAAAGAGCCCGGGTCCGAAAACTGGAGCGCGTTGGCAAGCAAACAGCCGAGTGCTACCCGGAACCTCGTGGGATCCACTTCGACTTCCGGGAGGTCCGCGGGGGCATCGATTTTCACCTTTACCCCGCGACTCTCGGCAAGCGTGTCCCAATCTGCGACCGCTTCCTCGATCAGATCCAGCGGTGCGCAATGCGTGAGCGAAAGCAGGCTCTGGCCCGCTTCGAGGCGGCTCAGATCGAGCAGATTCTCGATCGTTCGCAGTTGTCGCTCCAGCTCATTGCGGGCGGTCCGCACAAGTTCCAGCTGGGCTTCCGTCATGCCATCGGGCGTCTGTTCCAGCACCGTATGCAAGGCGAGACGTGCACTGGTCAACGGCGTTTTCAGCTCATGGGAAACAATCGCAATCAGGTCTGAGCGGAGGTCGTCGGCCAAGCGAAGCTGTGTAACATCGAAGAGCACCATCGCCAGACCGTAATCGGGCTCTTCCGCAGAGAGAGGAAATACTCGCGGGAGAAACACCTTTTCGTCGTGATGCGCATGGAGAAACACCGCTGACTCGAGGCGCTCGGGAATGTACGCGATGCCCGAGACAGCGACACTTTCCGCCATCTCGAGCAGCTCTGAAGGTAGTTCGCCGCCCAGCTCCGGAGCCTCCAAGAGCCGATCGGCAGCCGGATTTGTCACCTCGACCTCGAGGGCCCGGTCAAAAATGAAAACAGGCGATGGAAGATGCCCGAGCAAAGCACTCATGCGGGTCTTCTGTTGCTGCACTTCCGTGCTCAGTTCCCGCTGATATTCATGGAGGCGCATTCCCATCGCGTTGAAGGCATCGGCGAGATGGCTGAATTCGTCGCGTTGAGGGTAACGGATGGGGGTGTCTAGATTGTCCGGCCGCAACCGTTCCGCCGAGGCGATGAAACCTTCAATCGGCTGGAGAACACGCGAACCCAGCCGATACGCAATGATCACTGTCAGGCAAACACCCACGAGCATGCTCAGAACCATCACGAGGGCGAATCCCCGACCGAGCTGGCGGGTCTTTGCCAGCCGCGTTTCAATGGCCCCTTCGTGCCCGACGATGGTGGCCCCTGCCGCGATGACGAGGCGCTGATAGGCGCGGCGTAGGTCCTCACGATCCACCTCGCCATCATTCTGCGCCAACAATTGATCAGCGATCCCGATGATCTCTCGAATCGCTGCGAGGAGATTTTTTTCCTCCGGGATGATATCGGCCTGCTGCGCCTGAAAAAGCGATGCTTCCAACCGTTCACGAGCCTCCATGACGGCGTCGCGATGCTCGTCCGGGGGGGAATCGGGAACGCCTTCGATCGCGGCGATGAGTGCCTGCGTATCGGTCAGAATCTTTCCTGCGGAACGGATCATGCGCATCTCCACATCATTGTGTGAAGGCAGTTCCATGATCAGATAGCTCACCACCCCCGTGGCCACCGCGGCGAGGACGATCACAAGCACGGTAAAAGGCAAAAGAGCGATGCCAAACCGGATTCTAAGCCGGGACCAACTCATCCGATGAGCCCCATCTTTTTTCGTTTTCGATAAAGGGTCGCGGTATCGATTCCAAGAATCCGCGCCGCCTCATCGAGACTCGGTGCCTTGGCGAGGATGCGCTTGATATGTTCCTGTTCCAATTCGTCGATCGTGACGCGCTGCCCCGGACGGAGTGCAGGTTCATCACCCCGACGGAAGTTCCCCGGCAGATCGGACACTTCGATCGTATCCCCCGGAGCGAGGATGACCGCCCGCTCGACCACATTGCGCATCTCCCGCAGGTTACCGGGCCACGGATTGTGCATGAATGCATCCTTCACTTCATCACTGAAACGCAGGTCCGGCTTTCCCATGCGTGAACCAAAGAAGTGCAGGTAGCTTTCCGCCAAGGGAATGACATCGCCCGGACGATCGACAAGGGATGGCATCGCGACACTGATCACGTTCAACCGATACAGTAGATCCTCCCGAAAAGTCCCCGCATCGACCGCACTCTCGAGGTTGCGGTTCGTCGCTGCAATGACACGAATGTCGGCACGATGGACGCGGGTTTCACCCACTCTTTCATACTCGTGATCCTGCAGGAGGCGAAGCAGCTTCGGCTGCAACTCGATCGGCATTTCTCCAATCTCATCGAGGAAAAGCGTGCCCCCGTCGGCTGTCGCCACCTTGCCCCAGGTTTCCTGCACCGCACCGGTAAACGCGCCCTTGACGTGCCCAAACAACTCACTCTCAAGCAACTCCTTTGACAGGCTCGGACAATTGACCGTCACAAAGGGTTGGTCTGCCCGCCGGCTTTTCTGGTGTATCGCCTTCGCAAGGACCGTCTTCCCCGTTCCGCTCTTTCCCAGAATAAGGATGCTGGCCTCCGACTGGGCGGCCCGGAAAGCGATATTGAAAGCGTCCTGCATCGCCAGATCTTCGGAGACCAGTTGGACCTCCGGATGCATCTCGCGGATTTCCGTCTCCAGCTCCGAAACCTTGTTCTTCATGCGCCGATCGCGCTCCAGCTTCGAGAGCATCTGACGGATCTGCTCGGGAACGAACGGCTTCGTGATGTAGTCGTAGGCACCGTAGCGCATCGCTTCGACCGCGCTTTCCACCGTTCCGTATGCCGTAAAAACAATCACGGGCAGTTCCGGCTGTTCATTTTGCAGTTTCTGCAGCACTTCGATCCCGTTCTCCTTTCCGAGTCGCAGGTCGAGAAAGGCGGCTTCAATGCGGTGGTCGCGGATCCGGGCCATCGCCTGAGATCCCGTTTCCGCGATCTCGGTTTCATGCCCCATGGCTTGGAGGGCAATCGAGGTAGTGCGCAGGATGTTACGTTCGTCGTCGACGATAAGAATGTGCATAGGGTCAGCCCTCAGGTTAGCGGATAGTCTGCCGAACCAGCCCAAAAATTCCCGTAGCCGCTCCATAGCGCCCATTCGGACCTGCCGTTCGGTATCAACAGCTTACTGAGCAAGGCTTTCGAGTGCAACTTGCAATCACTCATAAATGAGTACCGTGCAAATTGCTCTATCCGAAGGGAACTCAGGCGCCGACGTCGGCTTTCAGCAGCCGCTCTTCCACAGAAAGCTTCGAGGCCATCACTTCGTCCGAGGTCAATCCTGGGCTCAGCTCGAGGACCAGAATATGCTCTGGACGGATAAATTCCCCCACCATCTCCCAATCGATCACGCCAGATCCCACCGCCCGGTGGTCGCGGTCGCGCGGGCTGACGTCGTGCAGATGAAATCCGAACTGCCTCGCCGCATTCTCCCGCAAGAGGGAGCGATGATCGACCAGACCGAGGCGGTGCTTCAATTCGGCGTGGCCCGTATCATGCCAGTAGCCAAACCATTCCGGTTCCCCCAGTTCGACAAGGAGCGCCTGCATGCCGTGATCCGCCGGGAACTCCTCGATCCCTTCGCGGTTCTCGATTCCGAGACGTACCTTTGCCGCCCGCGCCGCCGGCAGGATGCTGTGGTAAGCCTGAACCACCCTTTCCCTCGCCAGCTGTTGCTTCCGCTCCAGCTTGTTCAGCGTTTTCTTTTGCAACTTGGCAAAGACGCGCAGTGTGCGCGCGTCGGGGTTTTCATCGAGAACGTGTGCTTCCCGAAACGCCTCCAATTTGCCTCCCGGGGAGCGAAAGCGAAAGCGAACGCTCCCGGAGTGAATAACCATCAGGTCCGCACCGACACGCGCGGCGAACTCAATCGTTTTTACGGTGTTGCGATACCACTGAACCCGTTCCCGCCGGTCCTTCGCGGTGGGCTGGAAAAGGTTCGGGGCGGCCGAGCTCACGCCCATCGGAAGCGGGCAGAAATTGTGCACGCTGGACACCTTGATCACACCGTCTTCCACCGCGCGCAAGATCCCCGCAACGAGGGAGATCCGGATGCCGTGGGACAGCTCGACATACGCGAACCCGAGGTCGGCAATCTCCTTGAGCATCTCGTAGCCATCTTCATGACGATGGGAGTTCCAGCAGGTTGAGAGCGAAAAAATCATGAAACCGTAGCGATCTCTAGCAGATGTGGAACCAAACCGACAGCGACAAAAAAGCCCTGTTCTCCAGAGAAAACAGGGCTCAGAAAACAAAAAATGACCGATCTCAGCGATTCTCGTGGCGCGCACGCAGCATCGCCGTGAATGCTTGGACCTTCTTCTTCCGCCGCTTCACCTCGCAGGGCTTCTCATAGTAGCGTTTCGCGCGCACGTCACGGATGACCCCCTCGCGATCGAGCTTCTTCTTGAGGCGGCGAAGCGCACGCTCCATGGGTTCACCTTTGCGGATACGAATTTCGACGGACATAGAATGCGTTAAACGTTTTGAACAAAAAGGATTCGGAAGAAAACCGCCGACTTAGAAGGATCCTTCAAGCGCCGTCAAACCCTGAATACAGGAAAAAAAGCGCTGGGGCGGATGGGGTAGCAGCTCTTCTTCCACCCCTCCGGGAGCAGACTCCATCTTCAGGCGGATAGAATTCGCCAAACGCACCCTTTCGCTGCGGTCCAGAGGTCATGCGCGGTGCCGATTGCTTCTTCGGCTCGATTGTTAAAGTTGTTCCCGAACGACGGCCCCAACGTGGCTCTTCAACTCGATTGCCGCGATCAGATACCCTCGCCTGGTAACGATCAAATCCCCGTTTTTCGGGGCCCGACAATACCCTGGTAATGTTAGATCCGAGTGAGTCTGGTGGATTTCCGCGTCTTCCAAGCCGTTGCGCCGGATGATATCGATCAACATCGCGAGGAAGCCGCCGGCCGTCACTCCGGCACGTTCGCCTTGGTCGGATTTTCCTGCTGCGCGTTGTTTCTCCTGTGCAGCCCTTCTGTTCCCCCAGAATGCCTGGGTCCTTTCCGCGCTCTGCGCACAAATTGAAGGAGATCAAGTGGCACCTGTGTCCACCCCGAGAAGGGTCCGTCGCTCTGTATCACTTAGGCGATAAACCACTTTTCTTCCGAGGGCCGTCATCCCGCTCCACCACTCGATCAGCACTAACGGGGAATATCCTTTGCGGCGCCGTTTCAGTCATCGAGCAGGTCCATCCCGGGCTCGGGCGAGCGAGACTGATCCGCCTGTCGCTTAATTGCGTCGGCGTCGCTTTGGAGGCGGCCTTCGCTCGGGGCAGCCGCCTCTAATTCGGCCTCCAATTCGGCCTCCATTTCGGCCTCGGTCCGTGGATCCGGCCCGGCGGGCGGGCTGACAGGATCCTTCTCTCCACGCAGCAGATGCACCGGGAGGGCCTGCGGGAAGAGCACCTCACGATTCGGATCCGGCAAGCAGATGCCAGCTTCCTGATAGCTGCGCTTCACGCGGCGGATTATCGCCGATTTGACCTTGGCCGCGCTGAACTTCGACGAATCGACCCAGAAGAGGAAGTGCAGATCAACGGTGCTAGGACCGAGGGTTTCCACGAGGACCAGCGGTTCCGGATCCCCGAGTACCGCGTCATGCTGGCGCATCAGGGTCATCCCCAGTTCCTGTGCCCTCAGGATGGAATCCTCATAGCCGATGCCCACGATGAAGTCGCTCAGGACGCGGGGATTTGCCGAGTAGTTGACGATCGGATTGCTGTAAACTGTCGCGTTTGGAATCTGCACATAATGTCCCTGCAGGTTCATAAGGAGCGTGCTGCGCACATTCAACTGCCGGACAAAGCCTTTGAACCCCGCCACTTCAATGAGATCGCCTCGCGCGAAGGGCCGCTGCAAGCTCATCAGGATGCTCGCGAGGAAGTTCTCCGCAATGTCCCTGAACGCGAAGCCGACGACCAGACCTGCGATGCCGGTACCGCCCAGGACTGTCACCGCCAATCGCTCGAGTCCGGCAATGCGCAAAACAGTGTAGAGTCCAGCGAGAAAGGCGCCCACACCGAGCATCTTGGCGAAGACGGAGCGGAGGAGGGCATTGCGCATGCGCTGCCGGAAGAGCGAGTCTGCACTGCGGCTCACGGCCACTGCGAGCAGGGCGCTGAGGACGAGCACGAGGAGCCCCAGGAGGATCAGCGGAATGCGACGGACGGTGTCGAGCGCCAGTTGCGTCATCGTTCTCCAAGCTGCGCTGAGGTCCCACATGGACGCCTCCCGCAGCTTGATCGCGTTGACCACCGCCACGACGCCCTCGGTGTTGCTGGCGACCGTGGTGGCCCACGTGCGGTGGCTCTCACGGGTCGTCCATCCATCGAGAAAGACAATGCCCTGGTCCGAGCGAACCGTGGCTAGCTCGTACCAGCCCGATGCGCCCAGGATCCGTTCGAGACGCCGCGCTATCGCGGCATCCTCGATCACCCGCTCGACCTGCACCGGCCTGACGGCGGATTCCCCGGAAGCTTCTTCCGTCGGCCCCTCAGCCGCTTGCGCCGGGAGCAGGCCGGGCAGCATGAGCAGGCCCAGCCAGCACAACGTCCGAAGCAACACCCAAGTCCGGCCATGGTTGCGCGCAGCGGAAGCGGCTCGCGGGCTATGATGGATCGGGGGCATGAATAACGAGCGTGGTGGGCGTGGCGGAAACGGGCGGCGGCGGCGGTACCGAACGAACCGCCGTTCTAGCCGTTGCGGCCGTTGCGGCCGTTGCGGCCGTTGCGGTTCTTCTAGGTTCCGCACAATGA
>CAZVQJ010000151.1:0-7039 GCA_964629165.1 uncultured Puniceicoccaceae bacterium | reverse complement strand
CACGCGGGCCCTCAAGGAGCGGAACAGCCTTCTCAAGCGTGGTCGCGGCGGGCCGGAGCTGGCGGCGTTCGACCAACCGCTGGCAGAATCGGGCAGCGCTCTGGTTGCGGCACGCGCCGCTGCAATGCCCGGAATGAAAGCGGATCTACAGGAACTGTATGGTGCCTACGCACCCGGATCAGAAGTGCCGTCCTTTGCGTATCGACCGCAGCTGGACGCCCGCGAGAGAGAAAGTTTCCGCGACGCCCTGCGGGCAAACTGGGAGAAGGATCTTGCCTTTGGGACGACCGCCCGCGGCCCCCATCGCGATGATTTCGAGCTTTCGGTGAGCGGAAGAAGAGCGAGGCATTTTGCCTCCGAAGGGCAGCAGCGGGGCCTTGTCCTGGCCCTGAAACTGGCTTCCTTCCGGCTTCTCGAAAGGGCTTTGGGGATTACCCCGGTTATTCTCGCGGACGATGTTCTGAACGAACTCGACGCGGCCCGGCGGGAACTGTTCTGGTCGGCCATCGCGGAGGACGTGCAGGTGCTCGCGACGGGCACTCATCCCCCGACCGGAGTGCGGCCACGGGGATGGCAGATCTGGCAGGTGAATGCGGGTTCCTTTTCCATTCCGCAAGACGAACGATGACTCCGGACGAACTGACCTTCTGGCAGTGGGCCTGTGCGCTGACGGGTGCCCTTCTGGTGGGCCTCGCCAAAGGCGGCGTGCCCGGTGTCGGCAATCTGACGGTGTTGCTGTTTGCCTTTGCCTTCGAAGCGAAGGCATCCGTCGGCCTCCTGCTGCCGGTCCTCATCAGCGCGGATATTGTGGCGGTGCTCATCTATCGGCGGAGCACTGACTGGACGATCCTGATTCGCCTCCTGCCTTGGATGCTGGTGGGAGTCGTTCTCGGATTTTTCTTTTTTGACCGGCTCGGGAACGACGATGTAGAGCACCTTATCGGCGGCATCGTGATCGCGATGACCCTCCTGCAGGTCGTGCGCACAATCCTGAAGGAGCGGATAGCCGGTTCGATGGATCACCTCGCGCCCCAGAACCGCTATTACGCCGCCACGCTCGGCATCATCGGCGGGGCCGCCTCGATGGTCGCCAATGCAGCGGGCCCGGTCGGGCAGCTCTACCTCCTTTCCGCCCGCCTCTCGAAACTCGCCTTTATCGGGACCGCCGCGTGGCTCTTTTTCCTCGTCAACCTGTTCAAGGTTCCTTTCCAGGCGCAGCTTGGCATCCTCTCGGGCTCTTCCCTTGTGATCAGTGCGCTCGTCATGCCAGCAGCGGTTTTCGGGGCGCTGCTCGCTCCCCGCTTCGTACGGCACATCAATGAACGGCTCTTTGCGCGTTTGATGTGGTTCTTCGTGATTGTCGCTGGGGTGAAACTGCTCTTCTTTTGAGGCCTCTGCAGTTTGCGCTGCATTAACCTATACCTGCTCATGGCTCGAACAACAACCCGACAGATGTGGGCCGCCAAGCTCGCCGGCCGCACGCCTGTGGGGACGACCGAGCTTCCGACGGCGCTCACCGGCGATCGTGTCCGCGGCATCGTTCTCGGCATTGATCCGAGCTTGCGCGGGACGGGAATCGCGGTGGTTGAGGTCCGCGGACCCGAGCAGATGCAGCTCCTTGCGAGCCGTACGCTCACCCTCGCGGCCTCCCGTTACAGCATGACACAGTGCCTCGGAATGATCACGGCGGCGGTGGAGCAATTTGCCGAGTCACATCCGCTCACCCATGTCGCGGTGGAGGAGACGATCTACGTGCAGAATTTTCGTACGGCGCAGATCCTCGGGGCGGCTCGCGGTGCTGCCATCGGCCCTCTCTCGATGCGCGGGGTCCCCGTTTTTGAATACTCGCCATTGCGCATCAAACAGGCCGTTTCCGGCTTCGGCCGCGCAAGCAAGGAGCAGATCGTGAAGCAGATGCAGGCCCTCCTGCGTCTTTCCCGCCCGCTCGCGAGCGATGAAGCAGACGCCAGTGCGGTGGCGGTGTGTCATGCCCTCACCTGGCGGGGCAAGCTCGGACCGCAATGAGCCGCGGGCGGCTTCAGGACTTCTTTGCCTGAATGAAAATCTCCACCTCGACCTCATCGCCGATCATCCCGGCGGCAAAGTCGATGCCCCATTTCGAGCGCTCGAGGGTGGTGGTGATTTCCCAACCCGAGATGGTGGAGTCCTGATTGCCGGGCCCTTCGCCAAGGAACTGGACCTGGAGGGAGGCTGGCGCGGTCTTGCCGGCCATCGTCAAGTCTCCCGTGACCTTGTAGAGGTCCTCGCCCCGTTCATCCCAGGACGTGCTGGTGAAAGTAATCGTCGGATGTGACTCCGCTCCGAAAAAGTCATCACTCTGCAGGTGGCCGTCTCGTTGTTCGTTGTGGGTGGCGATCGAGGCGGTTTGAATGGTGGCCTCGACGCGGCTGTTGCCGACGTCTTCCTTATCGAAATGGATGGTGCCGCCAAACTGGCCGAAGGAGCCGGGAACGGTGGTGAAGAAATGTTGCACCTTGAAGAGCACCCCCGAATGCACGGGATCAATTTCGTAGGTCGCGGTTTCCGCATGGGCCAAAGCGGTGATGGCGGGAAGAGTGAGCAGGCGGGTAAGGAGAAGGAGGTGTTTGTTCATGAGAGAATAGAGGTGAAGGATCCGTCAGCGACTTCCTGGCGGTCCATCTTCGACCGCTAGAGCAGAGCGAGAAGTTTTTCGGCAGAGGCTCTCGTTGCGAGGACAAAAATCTGGTCATCGGCCGTCCAGGTGGCGCTGCAATGTTTGTCGAACTGGTGGACGACGGGAGTGGGAAGGTCGGTTTGGCCCGGAATGGAGGCTCGGTCGATGGTGAAGACATGCACGAGGTCTCCGTCGATTTCAAAGCAGAGCATGCCGACGGGCATGCCATCCAGGACGAGGTTGGAGCAGGCGAAACCGTCCTCTTTCGAGAGCCCTGCCGGGATCTCTTTGGGGGCGGGTGCACCCGCATGGGTCAGGTGGGCGAGGAGCGCGTCGTAGGATTCATCCCGGTGTAGGTCCGTGCGGTCGTGGGCGAGAAACCCCTCAAGTTGGACGATCACCGCGGCGAGTTCAGGCGATGCCTGTGCCGCGGGCGGCTGAAAAACAAAGGTGAAAAAAAGTGCGGCGAGCATGAAGGCCGCTGCAATCCCTCCGAGAGCGGTCCAATGCCAGAAATTCTGCGAATGCGGTGCCGTTCCGCTCGCACCGGCGTCCGCCGTGATCTTCAGCAGACGCGTTTTGAGATCCTCGGGAGCGGTGCCCGCTGCTTCGCATATCTTGCGACCGAGAACGTGATCACAGGCCTGTTCGCGTTCCCACCATTGCCGAAGCTCCGGATCCGCCAGGGCCGCCTCGATCGCTCGCGCGCAGTCGTCGCTCGGAGGTGCGCCTCGTGCCGGATGGTAGGCGTGGAGCTGGTTCTGGAATTCTGAGGAAGGATGATCCATCGGGGCTTTGGAGGTTGAGAGCAACGGGGTCGCGGAATATTTCAGACTTTTCGTTGCAGGGCCCGTTTGAGCTGCGATTTACCCCGGCTGAGGCGGGACATCACGGTACCCATGGGAATGCCGAGCACATCGGCGATTTCCTTGTAGGAGAGGTCTTCGAGGTAAAAGAGGGTGAGTGGCTCGCGGTAGATATCGTCGAGTTCATCGAGGGAGTTGACGACATCCTGCGCCTCCATCGCCTCGATTACGTCGGGTTGGACGGCGGGAAGCTCGCGCTCGAAATCATCCGGTTCGAGGTCGGTGACGCGCATTCCCCGGCGTCGGATCCGGAGGAACTCCCGGTAGAGGGTCGTGAAAAGCCAGCTCTTCACCTTGCTTACGTCCCGCAAACTCTCGCCCTTCTGTGCCCAGATGAGAAAAGTTTCCTGCACGAGGTCGGAAGCTTCGGACTCGTTCTTGACCAGACTGAAGGCAAACCGGAACAGGTTCTGGTAATATTCGGAGACGAGCTGCTCGAAATCTGGAATGGCGTTCGACGGCGAACTCATGGGGGCTACAGAATCAGCATGGCGTCGCCATAGCTGTAAAACCGATAATCGTGGCGGAGGGCTTCCGCATAAATCTCTTTGAACCACTGGACGCCGTCCGCCGAGCCGGGAGTGAGGAAGGCGGAAACGAGACAGAGGAGGGTTGAGCGCGGCAGGTGGAAATTTGTCATGAGCGCTTCGATGCCGAAGAGCGATGGCGGGTAGATGAAAAGCTTCGCTTCGCCGACAAACGGTTCGCTCCTCCCCTCGAGGGGGCCGGCCTGCTTGCGGAGATAGTCCTCACTCGCCCGTAGTGACGTCGTGCCGACAGCGAGACGCGGCCGTTCGGGCACCGTCAGAATGCGGGTGGTGCCGGCGGGGATCTCGTAGGTTTCCGCGTGCATCGTGTGCGCTTCGATCGTGGCCGTCTGGACCGGCCGAAAGGTATCGAGGCCAACATGCAAGGTGATGTCGTGAAAGCGATGACCGCGGTCCCTGAGAGTGGTGATGAGTGCCGGCGTGAAATGGAGCCCTGCGGTCGGAGCCGCTGCCGCCACTGTTTTTTCGGCTGAGGCGTAGACGGTATCATAGCGCTCGTTGTCGATAAGTTTCCGCGGGTCCTGCCCATCGCGGCGAATGTAGGGTGGCAGGGGCATTTCTCCCGTCTGTTCCGCAAATCCGGTGACTGAACCCTCGCCGGGGATGAGGAAGCGCACCCTGCATTCTCCGTGGGGGCTTTTCTCGATCACCTCGGCGGTCGCGTTTCCCGGCAATGTGAAGGTGGAACCGGGCGGCAGGCGGCGTCCGGGGCGCAAGAGACACCACCAGTCATTGAAGTTTTCGGCGGGCCGCAAGAGGAGGCATTCGACGCTCCCTCCGCCCGGTCGGTGGCCGTGCAACCGGGCTCGGAGGACCCGCGCATTGTTCCGGATGAAGTCCATCCGGCCGGGCAGGAGATGGGGAAGATCAGAGACCCGGTGATGGGAGAGGCGGGCGGTGGTGCGGTCAACGAGCAGCAAGCGCGCAGCATCCCGTTGCGGGGCAGGTTCCTGCGCGATCGCCTCGGGCGGGAGTTCGTAGTCAAACGCTGACGTATCCACCCCGCCACGCTGCCGTGCGCTTCCCTCGCGTCAACTGTCCTTGATCCTCGCGGTCAGTTCCTCCCGCGAAACAAAACCCTCGAACCTCGCGACGATGGTGCCGTCGGGAGCCGCGAGAAGGGTCGTGGGTACGCTGGCGATCCCCCCGAACAGAAGGTTCACCGATTCGTCGGCAATGAGCACGGGGAAATTGGTTTCGCGCCGGGCGAGAAACTCCCGCGCGGCGTCCGGGGTCGTTCCCTCGATGTTGATCGCGAGAACCTGGAGGTCGGGATGGTCTTTCTGGAGTGCCACGAGCTCGGGCCATTCCGCCCGGCAGTAGGGACACCAGGTCGTCCAGAACGAGATCACCTGCCATTTTCCCGCGAAGGCCTCCGAAGTCACCGCCTCGCCGGCCAGGTTGCGCATCTCCCAGTGAGGAAGCGTGCCGGGAGCGTCGGCGAGAAGGATGCCCGGAAACGAAAGGAGCGAGCAGCTTCCTCCGGTCGACGGCCGCATGACACCCAGCGTGATGAATCCCACCGCAATCAGCATGACGATGAGGGTGGGCTTGTCGGTATGCGGTTTCATCGGCAGAAGCTGGGACGCGACCGGGCTGACGATTATTCCACAAACTTTTTGACCGGTACCCCCGTTCGACGCTTATTCGTTGAAGAACTTTCATTCACCCCCGCTTCAGTTACCCCACCCATGAACAACGATTCGATTGAATCTGTCATGAAGGAATCGCGCAGCTTTGCGCCTCCTTCCGAATTCGCTTCTCGCGCGCGTCTCCGATCGCTCGACGAATATAGGACGATGCACCGGCGAAGTCTTGAGGATCCGGAAGCATTCTGGGGCGAAATTGCGGGAGAGCTCCACTGGTTCAAGAAGTGGGATACGGTCCTCGATGATTCCGAGAAGCCGTTCTTCAAGTGGTTCACGGGAGGCAGAACAAACCTCTGCTACAATGCTGTCGATCGACACCTTGCAGGGCCGCGTGCGGACAAGAAGGCGATTGTCTGGGAAGGGGAGCCGGGCGACACCCGCACGCTCACCTACCGTGAACTTCACCGGGAAGTGTCCCGCTTTGCGAACGTACTCAAGTCACTGGGCATTTCAAAAGGTGACATTGTTGCCATCTACCTGCCGATGGTTCCGGAACTGGCCATTGCGGTTCTTGCCTGTGCCCGCATCGGGGCTGTTCACAGCGTTGTTTTTGCCGGTTTCAGTGCGGAGTCGATCAAGGACCGGGTGCGCGATGCGTCGTCGCGCATGGTCATTACGGGCGACGGTGGATGGCGCCGGGGAAAGGTTCTTGAACTGAAGGGGATCGTCGATGAGGCGATCGTCGATTGCCCGAGCATCGAAAAAGTGCTCGTGGTCGCGCGCGATCCGGAGGGAGAGCGTTTTCCCTGCGCGATGGAGGGCGGGCGCGATGTCTGGTACCACGAAGCGGCGCGCACTGTCTCCGCCGACTGTCCGTGCGAAGAACTCGAGGCGGAGGACATGGCTTTCCTGCTCTATACGAGTGGTTCCACGGGGAAGCCCAAGGGCATCATGCACACGGTTGGCGGGTATGGGGTCTTCATCTATCTGACGACCCGCTACGTCTTCGATTTGCAAGAGGATGACATTTACTGGTGCACGGCAGACGTCGGCTGGATTACAGGACACAGCTACATCGTCTATGGACCTCTCCAGAATGGCGCTACCGTCCTGATGTATGAAGGGGCCCCCAACCATCCCGAACCGGATCGGTTCTGGGATATCATCGAGCGCCACGGCGTTACCATTTTCTACACCGCTCCCACCGCCATCCGGGCATTCATGAAGTGGGGAGACGAGTGGGTGAAAAAGCACGATCTGTCGTCCCTTCGTCTGCTCGGCTCCGTCGGAGAGCCGATCAATCCGGAGGCGTGGATGTGGTATCACACCGTCGTCGGCAAGGAACGGTGTCCGATTGTGGATACGTGGTGGCAGACGGAA
>CAZVQJ010000150.1:0-7090 GCA_964629165.1 uncultured Puniceicoccaceae bacterium | reverse complement strand
TACCCGCCGTCCCCGGATTTTCCGCAGATCTTCCTCCCGAACCGGACCGAGATCCGCACGCTCTATCTGCCGGTTCAGGGCGCGGATCGGCTGATTCTCTATCATCACGGCAACGGTGAGGACCTCGGTACGCTCCGGCCACGGATGGAGGCATTCCGGGAACACGGCTATGCGGCCTTTTCCTATGACTACCCCGGCTATGGACACAGCACCGGCCGCCCGACCGAATCAAGTGTCCTGGCCGCCGCCGAAGCTGCCCACCGCCACCTCCTCGACGTTCACGGCTGGGATCCGGCGGTGGTGGTTCATTACGGCCATTCGCTCGGCGGAGGTCCTGCCATTTTCATGGGGACCCGTGCACCCGCCTGCGGCGTCGTCGTCGAAGGTGCCTTTACGGGGGTCTCCCGACTCATCACGAGGCGGCGCATTCTCCCCTGGGAAACCTTCAACAACCTTGGCCGTGTGCGGCATCTGCAATCCCCGCTCCTCGTCCTGCACGGCACCGCAGACTCCACCGTCCCGTGGTGGTGCGGACGCGAGCTGCTCTCGCACGCGCCGGCCGGCAGCGGGCACCTCTGGATTGAGGGGGCCCACCATGCCGATCTCTGGGAAACGGCCGGCGAAAGACTGTGGGAGGCCCTCCATGACTTTACGTCCCGGCAAAAGCAGGCATAAGATAGAGTCATGCCCACTGCCATCGTTGTCATCGCGGACGGTTCCGAAGAATTGGAAGCGGTCGCTCCGATCGACCTCCTCCGGCGCGCAGGAGTCAGTGTAACCATCGCGGGGGTGCCCTCGGTCGATGTCTCGGGCAGGAGCGGCCTGCAGATCCTCGCCGATGTGCCGCTTGAGGCCATTGCCGAAGAAGAGTACGACCTCATCGTGCTCCCGGGTGGGCCGGCTTTCAAGAGGCTCCGCCACGACGAAACCCTTCGGGCGCTTCTCTCCCGCCACGTGGCGGCGGGAAAACCGATTGGCGCGATCTGCGCCGCACCCACGATTCTGGCCGATGCCGGCTTGCTCGCGGGACGCTCGTTCACCGCGCATTTCAGCGTTGCGGACGAACTCGTCGGCCTTGATTCCTCCCGCGCCGTCGTCGAGGACGGCTGTTTGATCACTTCCCAGGGGGCTGGCACCGCGATTGAGTTCGCCCTCGCCCTCGTCCGCCGCCTCCTCGGAGAAGCCGCCGCCGCGGAAGTCGCGGAATCAATCTGCTTTCGTCTCTGAACGGCCTGCGCCGCTCAGGGAAGGAGGACCGGGATGTAGTCCGACATGGAACTGCGCCCCCACTCAGTCGGCGTGAGCATGCGCTGTTGCCCCGAAACTGTATCGAGGATCGCGAGCTGGCTCGTGGCCGCGCTGCGTGCGGTGAAAAGGATATGACGGCCATCCGGAAGCCAGACCGGCTCGACCGCATCGCCCGGCCCCCGCGTAAGGATCTTCGCCTCGCTCGAACCCATCGTGTAGAGGCACAATTCGAACTCCGAGCCGACCGCCGCGGTGAAGGCAATCTGCTGCGCATTGCGCGGGTTCCAGACCGGCTCGCTGCAATTGCGGCTGACGTTTGTCGGGAGGCGACGCCGTCCGCTCCCGTCGGCGTTCATGACGTAGATCTGCGGGCGCCCGAGCTCGTCCGAGGTAAAGGCGATCTGCCTCCCGTCCGGGGACCACGCCGGATCCGCTTCGAGCGCCTGGGTGCGCGTGAGGCGCTGGAACTGGCCGCCCATCGCGTTCGCCGAATAAATTTCGGAGTTGCCCGAGCTGCTCAGGACCATCGCCACCTGACGCCCGTCTGGACTGAAGGTGGCACCGGAGTTCATCCCCCGGAAACTCGCAAAGATCTTCCGCTGGTTGGTCGCGAGATCGACCGCGTAGAGATCTGGAAACCCGTTGCGAAAGTAGCTCGTATAGAGCAGCTGGGTTCCGTCCGGGGACAGGGCTGGCAACATGCATTGCACCCCGTCGTTCGTCAGCCGCTTGGGCTGCTGGAGGAGAAGATCCGATACATAGACCTCCGGGTTTCCCGAGCGATCGGAGATGAACGCGATCGTGCCGGAAAAAAATCCGGGGGCATTGGTGGTGCGCTGCACTGCGGTGTCGGCCGCTTTCAAGACCGCTTCCTGCAAACTCCGGCCGCCAAAGCGTTGCCGAAGCAGCTCCTGCCCCGCGCTCGTGATCGTCAGCTCCACCGCATTCCCCGGGAGCGGTGCAAAGCGGAAGACAAAATCAACCGTGCCGGAGGATCGAAGCTCAAAGCCGCCATGGAGGGAAAAGGCACGCTGGAGCACCCGCTGGACAGACTGGTCAGGGGATTCCACGATTACGCGCAGGCGATCTACCGAGGCCTGTCCCTCCACCGTGCCCCCGTAACCCGCATCGATCTGGGCGCGAAAAGCACTGCCCGGCAGAAGCACAACCATTCCCGCAATGAGCCAAAGTCGGAACCGCAACATGTCCTTCATCGGTAATGACTAACACGCTCTCGGCAAGGGCCGAGTTCGCCCAGGCCAGGAAAAAACGCTATTTTCCGCCGTTCCCCGCCCGCTCCCAAAGCGTCCGCCCGTTACCCCGGGTTTATGCTTGCGGGGTGCCGGAACTCACTCGAAACCTGACCGCACACTCTTTAACAAGGCACTATTGTGGACATCAACACCCTTCGCGAAACCCTTAAACAGGTTCGGTATCCGGGATTCAGCCGGGACATCGTGTCCTTCGGCCTCGTCAAGGATCTCAGCTTTGCCGACGGCACCGCCCGCGTCCAACTTTCCATTACAACCGCAGATCCCAAGGTCCCGACACAGCTCAAGGAGGAGATTTCTTCTGCTCTTGGCGCGCTCGAAGGCGTCCGGGATGTCGAGGTCGAAGTGATTGTGCAGTCTCCCCAGGGGGCCGGAGCCGCCGGTCGCGGCACGGCCGGAGGACCCGCCGGCATTCCCGGAGTCCAATACGTCGTGGCGATCGCCAGCGGCAAGGGCGGCGTCGGGAAATCGACGTTCGCGGTGAACCTTGCCTGCGCCCTCGATGAGGTGCTCCGCGCCGCCGGTCCGACCGCCGGCGTCGGCGTTCTCGACTGCGATATCTACGGCCCGTCCGTGCCCCTCATGCTGGGCCTCGCCGCCCGCCCCGAGATCGAGGGGGACAAGATCATCCCGCCTGAAAATCTCGGCATCCGCTGCATGTCGATGGGTTTGCTCATCGATGAGGAAGCACCCGTTGTCTGGCGCGGTCCCATGATCAACCAGGCGATCCAGCAGTTTGCGACGAGTGTGCGCTGGGGTGAACTCGAGATCCTCGTCGTCGATCTGCCGCCCGGCACCGGCGACGCGCAGCTTTCCCTCGTCCAGACGATCCCCGTTTCCGGCGCCGTCATCGTGACAACCCCCCAGGATGCTGCCGTCAATGTCGCGAGGCGCGGCGCCCGCATGTTCGGCAAGGTGAACGTGCCCATCCTCGGGGTGGCCGAAAACATGAGCTACTTCGTTCTCCCCGACGGCACCCGCCAGCATATTTTTGGCGAGGGAGGCGGCGAGCGCACGGCCACCGCCCTCGAGGCCCCCCTCCTCGGGCAGGTTCCCCTCGATCCCGGCATCCGCGAAGGCGGTGATCGCGGTATCCCGATCGTGAAAGGACAGCCCTCCTCGGCGAGCGCCGCTGCCTTTCGCAAAATCGCGGAGGGCCTCATTCAGCGCTTGCGTGGATAAACCCAGACAACAATGCTTATACCCCTCAAAAGCCCCGCAGATGATCGCCCGTTCTTACGGGAAGAGCGGGCGTGAGTTGCTCACCCCCCGCAAACTGCTTTTTGGGTATAGGGGGTAGATTGACCCTTCAGAACCTTCACCGACATGAGCGCGGAACCCCAATCCCCTGATTCCACCTTCGACGATCGCATCCTTCGAAAATCGACGCTTTATCAGGAGTTCCTCGCCGAAAGGGAAGAGATCCTCCGGCACAAATGGCTCGAATCAGAGAAGGTCGGTCGCGATATCGGCTTTGAACGTGCTCTTCTCGACTGGATTCGCAATCACCGCGACGAGTGGCGCGAAGCGCAGCGGCGCCGCCCCTAAAAAAAACGCCGAAGAATTCTTCGGCGGGTGATCGGGTCTGGCTGGCTTCTGCGGATCCGCAGAACAAACGGAGCGAGCCGCTACTTGATTTCGCGGTGCAGCGTGTGACGGCGCAGATTCGGATTGTACTTCTTCTTCTCAACCCGGCCCTGCTGCTGCTTCTTGTCGCGGGATGAGTTGTATCGGGAAACTGCTTTGCCTTCCGCACGGGCTTCCGTGCATTCCAGAATGATGTGTTCGCGCATGTCGTGATGGATTAAAGTTGTGGGCGAAACCGCGCAGACAATGCCGCACTCCTCTCCCCCGCAAGGAAAAAGCGAACCGAGGAATCGGCCGAGCGAACAACGAGGAAGGAAGCGTCTCTAGTCCCCTTCACTGCATCGTTCTCCTGCCTGCGGCGCGCAAGAACGCCAAGCACACGGAGAGGGTGGGCAATCTCTCCTCGCGAGGCCGAGCGGGTGCGTTTCCATCGTTCTTGAGCTTGGGCCAGCGGCGGCGCGCGCGTGGAGACCTCCCGCCCGGCCATCGCGCCTCGCTATCGATCCTCCAGTCCAACCAACCCGAACGAATTGACCAAACAAGATCCCCAGGGGTGCACCGGGGGGCGTGGGTCTGTCAGGGGGTGGGGATGCAGAGTCTTTGCCAGGCCTGCAGGGGAATCGCTTCTGCCCGGTCGGTGGGACGCACGCCGTCGGCGGCGGCGGCTTCGAGCCAGGCTTGGAGGGCGGGTTGGTCTCGCACGAGGGCACCAATCTGTTTGCGCCGCTGGCCGAACAGTCGGCGGATGGCGGCGCGCGTCTCCGCATGGAACCCGAACGGGGTATCCTTGCGGACAAGGGAAATGAGCACGGAATCGACCCCGGGAACCGGATAGAAGCACGTCCGTGCGACGCGGTGCTGGGCGTGGCGGGAGAACGCGCTCTGCAAGAAGATGGCGATTGCACTGAACTGTTTGGAGCCGGGCTGGGCGGTCAGTCGATCGGCTGCCTCGCGCTGGACCATCAGGACCATCTGTTCGGGCAACGGACCGGACAACAACGCATCCATCCATGGACTGGTGATGGCGTAGGGAAGGTTCGCGATCACCTTGAAACCGGCGCGGGCGGCCGCTTCCGGAAGGTTTGCGCGGGGAAGCGCAACGGCGTCCCCCTCGGTCAGCTGGACCTGGTTTCCAAAGCGCTCATGGATGTGTCGGGCGAGGGTCGGATCGAGTTCGACCGCCCAGACGGTGGCGCCCGCTTCGACGAGTGCGCCGGTGAGGGTGCCGAGGCCGGGACCGACCTCGACGACGACATCTCCGGCGGCCAGTGCGGCGAGATCGAGGGACTTCCGCACGATATTGCCGTCGATGAGAAAGTTCTGACCAAGCGGCTTGCGAGGATGATGGCCGAGGCGTTCGAGCAAGGCACGCGTGGACGACGGGCTGAGGGGACCCACGCCCTCTGGCGCGGAATCACGCCCCAAACTCATGCACGGCCTCGATAAACTGCTCCGGTTTGTCCATCTTCATGAGGGCTTCTCCGACGAGGATTGCGTTGGCACCTGCGTCGAACGCGCGGGCGGCATCGTCCGGCGTCCAGATTCCGCTCTCACTCACCGCGATGCAGTCTTCGGGCATCTCCGGAATCAGTTCTTCGGAAAAGCGCAGGTCGGTTGTAAAGCGGGACAGGTCGCGGTTGTTGACGCCGATGATCCGGGCACCGTGTTTCACCGCGCGGTCGAGTTCCGGTTTGCTGTGGATCTCGAAGAGGGCGTCGAGGTTGGCGAGTTGGGCGGCCTCATGGAGCCGGACGATTTCGCTATCGTCGAGGGCGCGCACGATAATGAGGATGGCGCTGGCACCGGCTTCGGCCGCTTCGAGGACCTGGAGCGGGTGCACGAAAAAGTCTTTCCGGAGGGTGGGGGGCGCATCGGCGCGCGTCCCGAGGAGATCGTTCACATCCCAGAGATCGCGGATCGTGCCGCCAAAGTAGGCTTCGTCTGTGAGGACCGAAATGGCGTCGGTGCCGGCGTTGTAATATTTGCGGGCCTGCTCGGGCGCCTCCACCGCCGTCGCGATTGTTCCGGCCGACGGTGAGCGGCGTTTGATTTCGGAAATCACGGCGAGGCCGCGATCGCGATCGAGGGCGTCGAGAAAGCTCTTGCCGCGGCGTTCGCGCGAAGCAAAGCGGCTGAGCTCGGCGTCGCGGATGGGGCGGAGCCGATGCTCCAGTTCGCGTCGTTTCGCGGCCATGATCTCGCTGAGTTTGTCCATCCGATTCTTTTTTGGGTGCACCGGTCCGGCTGTTGCCAAACGGCAAATTCTGGATGTTCTGTCGCGTGTGGAGGCAATTCAAGAACTAAGAGCGACGATGGCGCGGTTGCGGGGTCCGGGAGGATGTCCGTGGGACATCGAGCAGACGCATGAATCCCTCGCCGAAACGCTCATCGAGGAAACGGCGGAACTGCTCGAAACGATCGACCGCCGCGACTATGACCACATGCGCGAAGAGCTCGGCGACGTCCTTTTGCAGGTGGTTTTTCACGCGCAGATGGCGGCCGAGGCCGGGAAGTTCAATTTCGACGATGTCGCCCGGGAGATTAATGAGAAACTCATCCGGCGCCATCCCCACGTCTTTGGGGAGATGAAGCTGGAGGACAGCGCGGCGGTTCTCGTGAACTGGGAAAAGATCAAGGCGGAGGAACGCAAGGATCGCCCCGTAAGCGGACGTCTCAAGCCGCTGCCCCCGCGGTTGCCAGCGCTCTTGTTTGCCCGGGATACCTACAAGCAGATTCGCAAGAAAGGGCTCGGCGGATATCTTCCCGAGGGGCTTGCGGAATCGGCGGAGCAATCCGCGGATTCTGTGGAGGGTGAACTTGGCGAGGCGCTCTTTTCGCTCGTGGCAACTGCGCAGGAAAGCGGCCTCGACCCGGAGTCGGCCCTGCGTCGTTACACCATGCAGTTGATTGATCGGATTGAAAATGAGGAAAACCTGGAAAGCGAAGATTGACCTGACGACCTCGCATGGGGTCCTTCGTCTGCC
>CAZVQJ010000149.1:0-7247 GCA_964629165.1 uncultured Puniceicoccaceae bacterium | reverse complement strand
AAGTCGATGACGCTCGTGCACAAGGGCAACATCATGAAGTTCACCGAAGGGGCGTTCCGGGATTGGGGCTACGAGGTCGCGCGCAATGAGTTTGGCGGGAAGGTGATCGGCGAAGGCCCCTGGTGCGAGTTGCCGAACGGCCTGGTGGTCAAGGATGTCATTGCGGACGCCTTTCTCCAGCAGATCCTGACACGACCGGCGGAGTACGACGTGATCGCTACGTTGAACCTGAACGGCGATTATATTTCCGATGCCCTCGCGGCGCAGGTCGGCGGCATCGGAATCGCGCCCGGAGGGAACATCAACTATGAAAATGGAGCTGCGATTTTCGAGGCGACCCACGGCACGGCGCCAAAATATGCCGGACAGGACAAGGTGAATCCGGGATCCGTCATTCTCTCGGGAGAAATGATGCTTCGCTACATGGGCTGGAAGGAAGCGGCCGACCTCGTCAACAAGGGCATGGAGGGAGCGATTTCTTCGGGCAAGGTGACGTACGACCTCGCGCGGCTCATGAACGTGAGCGAGATCAAATGCTCCGCCTTTGGCGACGCTGTGATTGCGAATATGGACTGAATGGGGAAAGTCGGTTACTGACCGGGAATAGTGTGTCAGTGCCGTCGGCTTTTTTTTCCGCGGCCGCTCCTGTAACGGGGGCGGCCGCCTTCTTTTTTGGCACCGCCTCCTTTGAGGTGGTCGATCTGGTCGCGAAGAAGGGCGGCGCGTTCGAACTGAAGTTGACGGGCGGCTTCGAGCATTTCGTCTTCGAGTTCAGCGATGACGGCGGCGACCTCACGATCCCCGGCGGCTTCGGCCACGGAAAGCGGATCGGCGGTTTCGGTCTGCTTGTAATAGAGACTCTTCTGGATTCCCCGGCGAACGCTCCGCGGGGTGATTCCATGGGCTTCGTTGAAGGCCATTTGTCTGCCCCGGCGCTCCTCGGTGATCTGAAGGGTTTTGCGAATGGAGTCGGTCAGGACATCGGCATAGAGGATGACGCGCCCGAGCTCATGTCGGGCAGCGCGTCCGGCCGTCTGGATGAGGCTTGTGCTGCTGCGGAGGAAACCCTCCTTGTCGGCATCGAGAATGGCGACGAGGGCGACCTCAGGAAGATCGAGCCCTTCACGAAGGAGGTTGACGCCGACGAGGACATCGAAGTCGCCTGCACGCAGCTTGCGTAAGATTTCGACTCGCTCGATCGCATCGATATCGCTGTGGAGATATTCAACGCTGATCCCTCGTTCGCGCAGAAAGGACGACAGGTCCTCGGACATGCGCTTCGTCAGAGTGGTCACCAGAACCCGTTCACCCGCCTCCACCGCCTTTTGGGTTTCTCCGATGAGGTCCTCGACCTGTCCTTTGATTGGACGCATTTCGATGAGGGGATCGAGCAACCCGGTCGGTCGGATGACCTGTTCGGCGATGACCGAAGAGCGTTCGAATTCCTTGGCCGCGGGCGTGGCTGACACGTAAAGTGTCTGTCCTGTGATCTCATCGAACTCCTCCATCCGCAAGGGGCGGTTGTCGAGGGCGCTGGGGAGGCGAAATCCGAAATCGACAAGCCTTTCCTTGCGCGATCGGTCACCGGTATACATGGCCCCGACCTGAGGTAAGGTGACATGACTTTCGTCCAGCATCAGGAGAAAATCATCGGGAAAGAAATCGATCAGGCAGAACGGACGCTCGCCGGCCCGGCGCCCGGAAAGATGGCGGGAATAGTTTTCGATCCCCTGGCAGAACCCCATTTCGCGCAGCATCTCGAGATCGTAATCGGTGCGCATGCGAATGCGTTGGGCTTCGAGCAGTCGTCCGGCCTTTTCGAAGCTGGCAACCTGCTCCCCGAGTTCGGCCTGAATCCTCTGGATGGCCGACTCCATCTTGTTGCGTGGTGTGATGAACTGGTTGGCTGGATAAAGGTGGAAGTGGTTGAACGAGCCTCCGGTTTCGCCGGTAAGGGGGTCCAGCTCGCGGATTGCTTCGACTTCATCCCCCCAGAATTCGACCCGGATCGCACTTTCCATGTAGGCCGGAAACACATCGACCGTTTCGCCTCTGACGCGAAAGGCTCCGCGCTCGAATTTGATATCATTTCTTTCGTAGAGATTCTCCACCAGACGGGAGAGAAAGGCATCGCGACCAAGCTCGGCACCGACCTCAATGGCGATCATCATCTCCTTGAAATCCTCGGGGGAACCGAGGCCATAAATGCAGGAGACGCTTGCGATCACGATCACATCGCGGCGGGAGATCAGGGAACTGGTCGAGGCGATGCGGAGCCGTTCGATCTCATCATTGATGGAAGAATCCTTCTCGATATAGGTATCCGTCGCAGGGATGTAGGCCTCCGGCTGATAGTAGTCGTAATAAGAGACGAAATACTCCACCGCGTTATCCGGGAAAAACGCCTTGAACTCGCTGTAGAGCTGAGCGGCGAGGGTCTTGTTGTGTGACATGACGAGGGTCGGGCGCTGCAGTTCCTGAATGACGTTGGCCATCGTGAACGTCTTGCCGCTTCCCGTCACACCGAGCAGCGTCTGGAATTTATGGCCTGCCCGGATCGAGTCCACGAGCTGGCGAATGGCCTCGGGTTGATCACCGGTGGGCTTGTAGTCGGACCGAAGCTGAAATTGCATGATGAAAAGGGGCAAGGTAGAGGTCGGTCCGTGCAATCGCGAAATGAAACGGCGCCCACGGTGGAAAATCGGGATTTCGAAACTCTGAGTTGCCCGGAAGTGAGGATTCCTCATTTTGGCGATCACTGTTATCAGACACCTCGATCAATCCAACCGCTGATGAATTGCCTTAAACTTCGACCCTTTCTCTTCCTGTGCGGGCTCGCGATGAGCGTGCCAGCCCTTCTCAACGCCCAGGACCCGGGCATTGAGGATCCTCCAGATGGCGAGCCCGGTGGTCCCCCGCCGACCGAACCGCCACCGCCCCCGGACCTTCCACCGGGCGAGTTCCCCACCGTCGATGTGATTGAGGTGGACGGCGAGCTCAAGCTTTTCGCCCTCTATACACCCGATAGCGGAGATGTGGGACTCTGGCAGACCAGTTCCGACCTTGTCACCTGGATGGATGTGGGTGAACCGCAAGTGTCATCGGGGATGGAGGTGAAGCTTTTCGATCTCGTCGCGAGCGAGAATCTCTTTGTCCGGTTTTTGATCCAGGAGTGAGCCCGCTGCGTGGTTGCCATCCTCGATGATGGCCGATCCCGTCAACGCGGGACGTGCAGGGGCGGCATCCCATCTGCGTCAATCCGCCCGGTAAACAGCTTCGTCCCACTCTCCTTCGCTCTTGGCCACGATGCAGGTCACGGCGCAATCACCGGTTACATTGACGGCGGTGCGGACCATGTCGAGGAGGCGATCGATGCCGATAATCAGCCCAATGCCGGCGATGGGAAGACCGGCCTGCTGGAGGACCATGGCGAGCATGATCATGCCCACTCCTGGCACGCCGGCCGTGCCGATCGAAGCGAGAGTTGCGGTGAAGACGACGGTGAGAAGCTGCGCGAGGGTGAGATCGATGCCATAGACCTGCGCGATGAAGACGGTGGCGGTCCCCTGCATGATCGCGGTGCCATCCATATTGATCGTCGCGCCGAGCGGAACGGTGAAGGAGGCAACCGAGTTGTGCACGCCAAGCCGCTTCTTGCAGGTGGCGAGAGTCACCGGGAGAGTTGCGTTGCTGGAGGCGGTGGAAAACGCGAAAATCTGGACGGCCCGGAGTTTCGAAAGGAAAGGGACGGGGTTCAGGCCACCGAGGAGACGGAGGAAGAGCGGGTAGACAAAGAGCCCGTGCAGGATGAGGACGCCGAGGACGATGAAGAAGTATTTCAGGAGTGGAGGGAAGGCGGTGTAACCCTGGGTGGCGAAGGTCCGGGCGATGAGAGCAAAAACGCCGATCGGCGCCAGTTGCATAATGATCCAGACGAGCTTCATGATAACCTCGTTGAGATCTGCGAAAACAGACAGGATGCGCCTGCCCGCAACTCCCGAGGCAGTCATTGCGAGACCGAAGAGGACGGCGAAGATAATCAGGGGAAGCATTTCCCCCGCAGCCATCGAGCCGACCACGTTTTCCGGAACGATACCGATGATAACGTCGACGATGGAGGGGGCTTCCGGTGCCGTGAAAGCTGCCTCATCCGCCATTTTGAAGTTTTTCCCCGGCTTCAGGAGGAGGGCGACAGACATCGCAAGTGATATGGCGATTGCTGTCGTGAGGAGGTAGAGAAGGAGAGTTTTGACCCCGATTCGTCCAACCTTGGCAATGTCCTCGAGGGCAGCCGTGCCGCAGATGAGGGAGACAAACACTAACGGGACGACGATGACCTGGAGGAGGCGGACAAAGGACTGACCGAGGATGTGCAGGATGCCGTCTGAAAACCAGGCGTGAACCCATGCGTTTCGTTGGGGAGGCGTAATCTCCACCGTTTCTGCGATTCGCAACTGAGCGTTCGGAACGACAAGCTCTGCCTCGCTCGCGGTCAGCACCGTGCGACCTTCCCGATCGCGCAGAGTACGGCCGCGCAGATCGACTGAAATCCCTCCGGCGGCTTCTGCGGAGATGAGGCGTTCGCGCACCTCGGTCATGGTTTCGACCGGCGGGGAAACCCAGTTCAGGAGCAGGCCGGCGCAGGCTCCGAGCCCCATGGCGATCAGTATCCAGATTGTCAGTCTCTTGCCCGAAGGCGTTGGAGAGGAGGGAGGGGGGGCAGGGATGTCCGTCATCAGCTAGGAAGGAGAGAGGGCGGCAGCGTCAAAGAAAGAGCTTCGCTGCGGCGGTGCTTCCCAAGACACAAGGCACGTCCGGCGAGGCAATCCATTTTTGCTTTGCGGAGGTGGCTGGCAAAGGTAGGCTCCTCGATTTTATTACCTGATGATAATCAAGCCCCGCATCCGTGGATTTGTATGCATTACGGCGCATCCAGATGGCTGTGCCGCGCATGTTGAAGAACAGATTGCTCACGTTCGGTCCCAGGGACCGATCAAGGACGGGCCGAAAAAGGTCCTCGTTCTTGGGGCATCTACCGGCTACGGCCTCGCGGCCCGTATTACGGCAGCTTTCGGAGCAGGGGCATCGACACTGGGCGTTTTCTTCGAACGACCCTCGCAAGGTGGCAAACCAGCGTCGGCGGGTTGGTATAACTCGGTTGCTCTCGAAGCGAAGGCACATGCGGCAGGGCTCTGGGCGAAATCGCTGAACGGGGACGCCTTTTCAAATGAACTGAAGAAGGAGACGATCGAGCTGATCAAAGCCGAGCTGGGCGAGGTGGATTTGGTAATCTACAGTCTGGCATCGCCCCGTCGGACGGATCCCGTCACGGGCGAAACCTACCGCAGCACGCTGAAACCGATCGGCGCGCCCTACACCGCCAAAAACCTCGATACCGATCGCAAGCAGGTAGCGCCGATCACGATCGAACCGGCAGACGAGGATGAAATCGCCCAGACCGTGAAGGTGATGGGTGGTGAAGACTGGGAACGCTGGATCAACGCTCTTGATGATGCGGGAGTCCTTGCCCGGGGCGCGACGACCTGCGCCTTCGATTACATTGGACCCGAAGTCACCTGGCCGGTGTATACGAATGGATCCATCGGCCGCGCAAAGGAGCACCTGCGGGCGACCGCAAGCCAGCTCGATGCACGGTTGAAGGAGCATCGCGGGCGCGCCTTTGTGTCAGTGAACAAGGCGGTCGTCACCCAGGCGAGCAGCGCCATCCCGGTCGTTCCGCTCTATATCTCGATTCTCTTCAAGGTTATGAAGGAGAAGGGGCTGCATGAAGACTGCATCCAGCAAATGGACCGACTGTTTCGGACCCAGATGTACGGAGACGGGTATTTGAATTTTGACGACGAAGGGCGCGTGCGGGTTGATGACTGGGAGATGCGTCCGGATGTTCAGAAAGCGGTGGCCGCGATCTGGCCAGAGGTCGAAAGTGACACGATCGATGCCCTGACCGATTTCGCGGGGTATCAGGAGAACTTCCTCAAGCTCTTTGGATTCGGCATGGAAGGCGTCGATTACGAGGCCGACGTCGATCCAGTGAGGGACCTCCCCGGATCCCGGTAACGATCGCATCGACGGAAAACAGCTGACGGCGGCAGCCCCCAGGTGAGGGGTGCCGTGGTTTTCCTCGCTCCTGTCTGGGCGGAAGGAGTGGATGCGGCGCAGAATCCGCGAGCTTGATTCTGGCTCAGGAGCTGCTTTGAATGAGTCTATGGCTGTCAGTTATACCCGCTCCCGACATCATCTAAGCGAAGGCGATCTGACATTTATCCTCGAGGCGCTGGCAGATACACCGGCGGGTCAAGAAGGACTCTTGCGACTGCTGGTCGATCCGGAGGAGGCGGATCGTATTCTGGATAGCGATCGTCTTTATGCGAAGCTCCTCGAAAGCGGCGCGTATCTTCGGCTCTCGACCCGCTTGTTCTTTTACTTGAACGTTCGTCGGGTATTGCGGGCACGGGGTCTGGAGGATCATGATCTTGCGGAATACATCGCCTGCATGCTTGCGGAATTCGCCCGTCACGAAAATGTCGGCCATCCCTTCGGCCTGGATGCCGAACCGATGCTCTTGAGCATCGATTATTTTGCGCGGGTTCAAGAGGCGAGCGGTGGACAGCGGTTTCATCTACACGCGGCAGCGGGCAATCATTACCTTTTCATGACGAGTTTCTTCGCGACCTTTATCGAGAAACGGCAAAGTCGCAAAGGTGCTCCCGGGGTCAGCTTTTACGAGGGAATCGGCCGCCAATCCTATGCAGAGGCACGGGACCATCGGCTCGCCCGTGAATACGACATGCGGGCAACCTTTGACGCGCTCACGAACGCTTTTGCGGACGCGCGGCAGGCCCTCGGAGAACTGGGCGTCCTCTGGACATCGGCGGCTTGAACGATCGCCGATGAGGTGTGCTGAAACGGCGTAGTGCCAATCGTCGAAGCCGAACTGCCAGGGGAGCCCGGCTGAAGATCAGGACGGCGACCAGACGGCGAGCAACGTATCGGCAATTTCACTCGGAGTCGCTGAAACTGCGATGCCAGCGTCCTTGAGAGCCGCGATTTTGGAGGCGGCATCTCCGGAACCGCCGCTGACAATGGCGCCGGCATGGCCCATGCGCCGTCCGGGAGGTGCCGTCGTCCCTGCGATGAAGGCGGCGACAGGTTTGCGGACGTGCTCCTTGACGAAGGCGGCGGCTTCTTCCTCGGCCGTGCCGCCGATCTCTCCGATCATGATGATC
>CAZVQJ010000148.1:0-7354 GCA_964629165.1 uncultured Puniceicoccaceae bacterium | reverse complement strand
CGACGGCCTTCGGTGGCTGGGGGTAGGGGTGGCAGTTCGGCGGGCAGGAAATCTCCCACGACGCCGAGCATCATGATGGTTTCGAGGCCGCGCTGGGAGGCACCGTTAGTCCCTGCCGGTCCGAGGTCGATGGGATTCAGGACCTCCGGCCCGTCGATCCGGCGGACCTGCGGGACGCCCCCGCCCGCCCGGCTGCCGCGCCCTCCGTGGGCCCGGGCAATGAGGGCGTTGATGGCGGCGTCCCGAAAGGCTTCGTGTCCGGTCCGGTGATACACCCAGGCTGCTTGGCGGCCGTCCCGGACGTAGGTGGCATCGAGGCCTTCGGTGCCGGTGCGCATATCGCGCTCGATCAATTCCTGCGGCGCGCTGTAGAGCCGGTTGTACTGGAGCCAGAGCCGGTGCCAGCGCTCGTCGTCGAGCATGAGGCTCAACTCGTTGGCGACCTCGGCTCCACCCATGATGGTGGATAGGTTGTAGAGACCAGGGCGGTCATCGAGTTGATGGAGTTTTCCCGTTTCCGGATCATAACCCATCACCAGATTCACTCCGGTGCGCATCCCCAGGGGCATCGCGTCGAGACTCTCCACGCCGGCGAGAATCTTGTCCCGCCACTGGGTGTCCCCGGTGCGCTCCCACTCCGTCATCCAGTTGCCGATGAAGGCCAACCAGTCCGGCCCGAGCCGTACGCGGGTGGGCGCAATGGCCCGTTCTCGCTCTGTCAGCGGCTGGGCCAGACGCATGGGGTCATACTCCACGGTCTTGTAATCGACATCCACGACCGACCGCATAAGGTCGCCGGTGCGTTCGTCGGTCGTCAGGTAGTAGTGGAATCGACGATACGCGGCTTGGCTGATGCGGGCCTCCTTGGCACCGCAGCCCCAGTGGCGCACGTTGTGGCGGGAGCCGAGGCCGGCGAAGGGCCCGAGGTGGTAACAATCGACCTCACCGGTATGGCGTGTCATCGCTTCGGCCATGCGGAACACGTCTGCCCGGCCCGACCGTAAAAAGCTGTACCAGAGCCAGAGGTCGGGCCCCAGTTCGGAGTTGGCCCAGGCCATGCCGCCCAAGTCGTAGCGCCAGACATGCCGGGTATTGTCGAACGAATGCATCACGTCGCCGTAATCCCAGAAGCCGTACCAGTTGTGCTGGTCCGGTTGGGTCAGGTAAAAATCGAGGGTGTGATCGAGCTGATCCTCGATCGCGCGCTTGGTCGGGGTTGATCTGTCGACAAGTCCCCAGACGCCAAAGGCGCGGGCGGATTGCAGATACTCCGGGGTGCAGACCAGCAACGGGGGGCGCGCACCGATTTGCGCTATTTGCGCCGTATGCTCGGCGGTGGGGACATTCTTTGTCGCAAACAATGTCAGTTCGCTGGTGCGGGCCACACCGTGGGCGGTGCTGAAGCCTTCCTGAATATCCTCATAGGCCGCTTGGAGCCCGTGGGCGCGGTCGGAATAATGCCGCATATCCATCGCCGGGGCGTCCGGTGACCAAAGCCAGACGGTGAGGTCGGCAGCGCTGCCGGTAGCGTTCCGGACTTCGAGCGAGGCGGGATAGGATTGCCAGAAATCCTTGAGGCTGACGGCCAGACCGCCGCTGACGTCGCCGGCGAAGACAAGGCCATTGGCGCGGTGGCCGGAACCGGCGGGAATCCAGGCACTGTGGCTCGCGGTGCGCTTTTCGATGGTGAAGCCGTTTGCGTTGGGCTGGATCAGCCGGAAATCGCCCCACGCCGCCCAATCGTCGAGCCAGCCCTTGCCTTGGTCGCTCACGTCCTCGTAGTTGGGGACTCGCTGGCCCGAGGCCTGGATCGGGTAGACATCGGCACCGTCGACCTCCACAAAACGTCCGCCGCGTCCAATCATGGGCTGCACCGGCTCGGCCCAGAGACCATCGCCTTCGCCTGCGAAACGGATGTGCCGGTTGTGGATCTGCTCGCGCATCGGCACGGAGAATGTCACGCCGAGGCCGCGGATAAAATCCCGCTCCTGATCACCATCATAGATGAAGCTGTGTACCATTCGGATCGTTTCCTGACCGGCGTAAAAGTAGAGTCGGACGGTGAAGGGAAGCAGTTCGCGCCTCGTCTTGGCGCCGCGGTGCACGCCTTCAATTCTGACCACTGCCCGGACCGGCCCAGACTGCTCGATGGTGACTTCGTTGACCTTGGTCTCGTAACGTTCGCGAGCCGGCAGGGCGTCATGGTCGTACTCCGGCCCATCCTGCAAGATGCCAACCAACCGGCCCTGGCGGGCAACCACGCGCCCGTCCATGGTGATGGTCTCGATCAGATTGACTCCACGAAGCGCGATGCGGACCTGCATCGGGCCGGTATTGATCTCGTGCACCGTCTCGCTGCTGCGCACGTGGACGCCTGTGTGCGGCACGGGCGCCGCGCCCCCGGGCGTCAATCGCAAGGTGCCGGCTGCTTCCGAACCGGCCACTGTCGCCACGCCCATCCATTTCAAGGAGCCATCCGGCCAGTAGGCAAGGGGCCACGTCTGCACCGGCAAACCTTTGCCATCGGCGGCCGTGAGCGAGAACGTCTGGTCCGACGGTGTTGAACCGCGCTCAAAGGGTACGCCCCAGCTGACGCCCGAGTCCACGGCAGGGGGAGCGTCCTCGAGCCAGCGCACGGGTATATCCGCAGCTGGCGCGACAGAAACAAGCGCGAGGGTAGCGGTCTTGAAGAGGAAGGTGATGAGGGATTTATACATGGCCAGGGGAATCGGATTTCCGGTCAGGAGTCGTGAGCATGAGAGGGTGGGGAATCTTTGGCGGGATTGAAATCTTTCGATCGGGTGACCGTCTGAAAGGTCGCTTTCGATATCCAGACGTAGCGAGGGAATCGAGACGAACCCTCGGGGGAAAAGAACGCCTGGCACCAACCTCCGGTGAGGCGGTTCGTCTGTTGTCCGGCCTCATTGATTTCGTGTAAGGAATCTGCGGGTGCGGCATCTAATACGATGAGCCCACTTTCCGATGAGACCCGAGAACACGCCATTATTTGAACGCTGGCTGGCGGACTATGGAGCGGTTTTGCACCACGTGTCCCATGGATTTGCGGAGGGCGCGGATCGCGAAGACCTGATGCAGGAACTGCTGCTGGCGTTGTGGAAGGCGATCCCCGCCTACCGCCACGACGCCCAACCCTCCACGTTCATCTATCGGGTGGCGCACAACACGGCGCTGACGTGGAAACGGACGCAACGGAATTACCGGACCCGGATTGAGCAGATGGAAACGCAGGCGCAGGCATTGCCAGTGATGGAAGGGCAGCGGGAACGCGAACGGGAAACGCTCGAACTCGTCTATGCCCATATTCGCCGGCTTCCGCCGGTGGATCGATCGCTCATTCTGTTGCACCTCGACGGGATGAGCTACGCGGAGATGGCGTACATCCATGGGCTGAGTGAACGCAACGTGGGAGTGCGTCTCACGCGTCTGAAGCAAAAACTAACCAAGAGCATGAAAGCACTTACCGATGAACTTCGATGACATTCAGCAAACCTGGAACTCGCCCAGCAATCGCCCCTCCGCGGGCCAGATGGAAAGAGACAAAATGAAGCTACTGAGGGACCTCCGAAATCGCCGTCGCGGGGCGGTGGTTTTCATGGTCTGGATCTTCGCAGTGCTCGGCTTCATTACGGCCCGGGCCGTATTGCACCTGATCTCGCCCGATCCCTCCAGCGATCCCATCGATCTCTCCCGGGAATGGTCGGCGATTCTCCTGATCTCCCTGCCGTGGGTGGGTCTGCTTGTTTTGTATCGGAAGTACCGCAGGCACCGCGAACGCAACCGGGACAGTGGACGCTCGATTGATGCAAGCGTGCGTGCACTCCTGGACGAGAACCGAATGTCCCGCGAACGCCACCGCTGGGCCTCCTGGCTCAGCCTCGGCATGTTGCTTCTGATGCCGCTGGTCGTCTATCAACTCCGCGCCGTCGGCAAAGCGGGCGACGAGATCCTTCTGCCCGCCTTCGTCCTCCTTCCGGTCATCATGCTCGCCATCTTCATCGGAATGAGGTGGCACGATCTACGCGTCCTGAAGCCTCGGAGAGAGGCATTGGAGGCGTTGCTTGCGAGCTACGAGAACTTGAAGTGCCCTGGCGGAGAGGCGTCCAGGGAGGGACCCTGACGGGTGCGGCGACGGGTCGCGAATTTCGCTTACCGCTTGCTCTGCGCTGCCTCGGGGGAAGCAAGCGGTTCCGCATCGGGAGGCACGTTGAGCGTACGGTCGTTGAAGTAGGTATAGCCGCGAAGGACCTGCTCGAAGAGCGTCACGATCTGCTTTCGTTGCCCGGGAGTGATCCGGCGGTTGCGAACGGCGCGTTCGGCGAGGCGGCGGAAGCTCGCGGAGAGATCGGCGGGGTCGTATTCGACGTAGCTGAGAACCTCTCGCACGGTGTCTCCGTGTATTTCTTCTTCGAATACAAACTCGCCATTCTCGATCCCGACCGAAACCACGTTGGTGTCCCCGAGGAGGTTGTGGAGGTCTCCCAGCGTTTCCTGGTAGGCGCCTATCAGGAACGCCCCGAGAACATAGTCCTCACCATCGCGGAGCCGGTGCAGGGGGAGTTCGCGGCCGATGCCATGGAAGTCGATGAACTTGTCGATCTTGCCATCACAATCGCAGGTGATGTCGGCCAGAATCCCGCGGCCGGTGGGCCGTTCGTTGAGCCGGTGGATCGGCATGATGGGAAAGAGCTGCTCGATTGCCCATGCGTCCGGGAGTGACTGGAAAACGCTGAAGTTGACGTGATAGATGTCCACGAGGGCCGCTGAAATGTCAGCGAGATCGGGGGGCGCGTATTTGCCGAGGTTGGCCGCTTCGGCGGAAACCCGCGAGAGGATATGCCAATAGATCCGGTCGCCGAGGGCACGTTCCCGCAGCGAAACCTCGCCGCTCGTGAACTGCTGGGCCATTTCGCCGCGGTAATAGACCGCGTCATTGAAAGACTCCTGCAGGTTTTTGGGCTGAAGAGTCTCGTAGGCGTGCCACAGGTTGCGCAGCATCACGGGGCTCCCTTCGGGGAGGTTTTCGGGCAAGGGAAGCGGCGTGAACTCAGTGACGGAGAAGACGTTGCAGAGAAGGACGGAGGAATAGGCGACGGTTGCCCGCCCGGATTCACTGATCAGCGTCGGGTGCTCCACGGCGGACGCATCGAGGACCTGCATGATCGTCTCGATCACGTCTGTGCAATACTCGCGCATGCCGTAGTTGCAGCTGCCGGAGAAGTTCGTCTTGGATCCGTCGTAATCGACCGCCAGCCCGCCACCCATGTCGAGGAACCCCATGGGGGCTCCCTCCTGGCAGAGGCAGGCGTAATAGCGGGCCGCTTCGGCGGCGGCTTCGCGGATCGAGCGGATGTTGGGAATCTGAGAACCCTGATGGTAGTGCAGGAGCTGGAGCGCCTCGAGCTGTCCGGCGTCCCGCAGTTTGTCGACGACCCGGACGAGCTGCGTGACGTTCAGGCCGAAGACACTCCGATCACCGCCGGAGTCATTCCAGTGGCCGGAGCTTTCCGCGCTCAGCTTCACGCGGATCCCGAGGCGCGGGGGAATCCCCAGTTCGCGCGCCCGGGCGAGCACAAGATCGAGCTCTTCCGGCATCTCGAGCACGATGAAAACGCGGAGGCCGAGCTGGTTGGCGTGGAGGGCAAGATCGATGAACTCAGCGTCCTTGTAGCCGTTGCAGATGACGACGGCATCGGGATCGTCGAGGTGGGCGAGGGCTGCCACCAATTCCGGCTTGCTTCCGGCCTCCAGGCCAAAATGCCATGCCTTGCCCGCCTCGGTGATCGAAGCGACGACCTGGGCCTGTTGATTCACCTTGATGGGATAGACGCCCCGGTAGACGCCGCGATAGCCGAGCTCTTTCATCGCGGCTCCGAAGGTTTCGTTCAGCTTGCGGATCTGGCGGGTCAGGAAATGCGGAAAGCGCAGAACGACGGGGAGTTCGAAGCCTCGTTCACGCAGGCCCTGCATGACCTCCCAGAGGGAGACCGCGACGGGGTTCGTCGTGCCCGGTTCCTCGAGAAGGGCTTCAAGTTCACCTTGCTCGTTGATGCGAAAAAGCTCAGCACCCCAGCGATCGAGACCGTAGATTTCGGTCGATGCGGCGGGGCTCCATTTTGGTCGGGTTTCAGCCATGTTTGGTGTCAATCTGGAGGCAATCGGGAAGGGCGCAATGTCTGAGACTGAATCCTTCCGGGGCGATCCTAAAAGTGGTGGCGACATTCGCCATGTCCCCAACTTCTGGCAATAGGAATGGGCGGCGCGTGAAAACGCGTTCCCCTTGACCGGGGACTGCCGCGCTTCTCTTATGGACCGAGGGGATACCGCTCCCCATCGCACAGGCCAAATCGTTATGCAGAAACTTCCAGAGGACCTCAAATCATCGGTCGGCTTTGATCTCGAAGCCGGAACGCCTGCTCTTCCCGGGCCGGAAATGCTCGATTTCATCAATCTCCAGTTGTCTGCCCTCGGACAGCCGATCTTCGCAAAAAGCGCACAAACTCCGCTTCTGCAGATGGGCCAGACGATTGCCGCCCATTACCGGGCCCGCGAGCGTCTCGGGCAGGTGCCGCGAGCCCCTGTCGATCAGCGGGTCGAAGAGTGGCTGGCGGGCTACCTCAGGGAGGTGGAGCTGCCGCGTGCTCTCCGGTTGCCGCGCGAGACATTTATCCTCAGCCAGCATGGTCAGGCCCGCATGCTGTCGCTTCCGCCGGATGCGGATTCCTTCTCCTCGGATATTGTCCGTTCCTATCGCGTCGGTCAGGGAGTTTTGCACAATCCTGCGGCGGATCGGCGCACGACCAAAGGCGTTTTCCACGTGGCGGAAGGCGGGCTGCCGATTCCAGACGATAAGAAGGCGGTGCCCAAAGCGGTTTTTGCCCATCTCTTCGAGGCTGCCATGAGCCCTCCGGAGAATCTCATGGAGCTGCCCTATACCTCCAGCCAGCCGGACAGGGCACGGGTCTGGGTATCGCTTCTTCTTCGGCCGGTGGTCTGCCCCGAGGTGCCGGGTTTTATTTCGGAGAAAAGCCTTGAGGTGCGGTTTTTTGCTCCCGGCAACCTTGTTGGGAACCTTGACTTTGTGGAGTCGATCTTTGGCAACGGAGGCGATCCGTATCTGCGCGCGAACGACGCCGGGCTCGATGTCGAACATTGGAGCGGGCACACCGGCTGTGTTATCCTGGCTCCCCATCTCGTGACGCTGAGGAAAAAGGACCTCGGCCTGCCGCACGTGAAGGACGCGACGGAACGCCAGAAACGCGACGGCATGTGCTGGGAGAGTGAAGACGAACTCTACAACGACGGCACCGCCTTCAAGATCACTGCGCGCGACGAG
>CAZVQJ010000147.1:0-7366 GCA_964629165.1 uncultured Puniceicoccaceae bacterium | reverse complement strand
TTCCCTCCGCGCAGAATCGTGTCGTTGCCGCTTTTCATGCAAAGTGCAGCGCAATCGATTGTCACATTCGGCCTGGACTCGTAGATAATCCCGATGACGCCGAGAGGCACACGCTTCTTGCGGACCACAAAACCCTTCGGGTGCTGGTATTCCCGCAGGATCGTTCCGACCGGATCGGGCAGTTCCGCGACCTGACGGACGCCCTCGACCATGGCGGCAATGCGGGACTCGTTGAGGACGAGGCGATCGAGCAAGGCTGCACTCAGCCCGTTCTCTCTCCCCTGCACGACGTCCTTGGCGTTCTCCGTCATCAGGTCGGCAACCCGTTCCTCGAGCAGATCCGCCAGCGTCCGGAGAACCGCATTTTTCTGCGCCGTGGTAACAGCGCTGAGCGTCCGCGAAGCTTCCAGCGCCTCGATGCCGAGCGTGCGAACGAGACTGACAAGGTCCTCGCCGGTGGAGACGTCCATGGTCATCCCGAAGACGCTGCCGTGCACTGCCCTCGTCTTCAAGTCCGAAGGAACCTCACGGCGCCACGGCCGCAAGCCTGTGCAGCGCCAATCGCGTGGCGGGCCAGCGGTCCGGAGAAATCGAGGCACCCACCGACTGCACAACCTCCGCCCCCAGAATCGAGCCAAGTTGGCCGCAGGTCGGCAGATCCTGATCATTCAGCCAGCCATAGAGGAATCCTGCCGCCCAGGCATCGCCCGCCCCGGTTGTATCGATCACCTTTTCCGCCGGGACCGCGCGGATGCGATGAAGATCCCCTCCGGCTTCGGCGATGATCGACCCGACAGGCCCGAGCTTGACGACGGCAATCTGGCAGAAACCGGTGATCCGACGCGCCATGTCTGCAAAATCGCCTTCGTTCCCCGGCATCGCGGCGGCTTCGTCCTCATTCGCAAAAAGCACATCGACATACTCCCGGAGGAGTCCTTCGAGCTGGTTTCCGGCCGCCCGAACGACTTCAAACGACCCGAGGTCGAGGCTGATCGTGCAGCCTGCCGCCTTCGCTGCCTCAAGGACCGCCCGCATGAGGGCCTCGTTGAACAGGAGATAACCCTCGATGTGTGCGTGTCGGCAGCCCCGAAAGGCCGCTTCGGTAATTTCCTCCGGCTCGAGCGTGGCGGCAGCCCCCAGGCAGGTGCGCAGAGTCCGGGCCGAATCAGGGGTGATGAGGGAGAGACAGCGGGCGTTCGCCACCTCCCCATGGAGAAATCGAGAATCATCGCCGCCGAGTTTTCGAAAACTCTCCGCGAAAAACCGCCCGCTCACATCGTTGCCCAGCTTCCCGAGGAACGCCGTTTTCAGCCCGAGCCGCGCCGCCGTAAAGGTTGTGTTCCCGGCGGAACCACCGGCCGCTTCCTGCGGATGCTCGGGAAGGCGTGCCAGCATCCCGGCAATCGTGTCTGCCTCGACCAGCACCATGCCGCCCTTTTCACCTCCAATCGTTCCGAGGAACCCCTCGTCCACGCGCGCGAGGGCGTCCACGATGGGAGAACCCACACCGATGAGATCAATCGTTGATGCTGCCATAGAAGAATATTTCGGTTTCAATGAGACACCCCGAGATTCGTCACCATGATCGGGGTGTCATCGACTTCGATCACCACCGCATAGGCGCCGGGCTGCGGCAACGCCACATTGTGCATCTCGTGGATCATGTTGATCTTGTGAAGCGGACTTTCGGATTCGAACTCTCGATCCACGAGCACCGTCACCTGAGAAACATCCAGGCCGAAGAGGATCCGCAAGCGGTGTCGCCCCTCTTTCACGTCGGTGAGCGTCAGAAACCACACCATGCGCGCGTGAAACGCAGGGAACTCGCGAACGCGGATGTTGGAAAAACAGCCAAGCAGATAGTGTTTGCCCGTCGCAGGATCGATATGGACGGCGTCGCAAATCTGCCAACTGAGGATCTGGGGCTTCACACCTGACATCGCGGAAGCTTCATCGCGGCGAGAAGGCGCTGTAAAGCGAAAGCGAGCGGGCGCTCGCTTCCCTCCCGGATTCTCCTATCGGGAAAGAGGATCATCCTCCGACCGCTTCCGTTTCGGTTGCTGGCGCTGCGCGGAGGCGGGTGAGGCCGAATGGCCTCCGGGCGAGGGCGGATCGATGCGGGTCCGCCGGGCTGTGCGACGAAGCATCTCGTAAGGGAAAAAGGCCATGCGCCGGGCGCCGCTCATGTTGGAGGTACTGGCAAACGTCCGACGCATCGAGGCGAACACCTCCTCCCGAACCGCACTCTCGCTTACCGTTCCCTCCTCTTCGACGCGGCCCAGTCGCTGCACCGCCCAGAGACCGAAACCTGCCGCAAAGAAAAAGACGAAATCGAGGCCCTGGAAATTGAGAGCCGGAACGACGAGAGCCTCCTCGAGCGCAATATTCGGCCGGTAGCTCAGCGCGATGCTGATTTCGCGCGAGGCAAAGATATGACCGATGGTACCTCCAATGAGGGGCGAAACACTGGCCGCGATTCCGGCGCAGAAGGCGTTCGCACCGAGGTAGGCGGTCGCCTTTCCAGCGGGCGCCAGCTTGAGCGCGATGTTCCCCGCACACAGGGTAAAGCCCGCCGTCGAGACACCCCCGAGAACGTGAATGACAACGAGCAGCGGGATCGTAAAGGTGTAACGTTCCGGCAGCGTCGTGAACGGATAGAGCAGAATGACGAGAATGTAGAGAGGCACCACCGCCTTCAACACGCTTTGATTGCTGAAGCGGTCGGCGATCCCGCCCCAGAGACCAAAGAAATAGACATTCGTGATCTGCCCGAGAACCGCCAGAATGATGACCGTTCCCATATCGAGGCCCACCCGTCGGAGCATGTAGACCGTGAAAAAGGCGCCCGCCATCGTAATCGTGAAGCTCCATAAGGCCGTAAATGCGAGCAACTTGCGGAAATTGACGTCTCGCACGGGTTCCAGCAGCGAGGCAATCCAGCCATACCCCGAGGCCCGTGGGGCCATCGCCGGCTCGGGCACCCGGCTCAGAATCCAGACGCCGAGGAGACCGATCATTCCGGCCGTCGCAAAGACCAAACCATAGGCTTTGTCCGGCGCCCGGAGGACCTCCGTCAAACCGTCGATGCCAAAGCCCGCTCCCACCGTCAGAGCGGCACCGAGGGCGGTTGCGGCCGACAACCGACGAGCCAGGTAGGCACCGAGGACCTCACCCGGAATGAGGTCCTTGATCCAGGAGTTGAACGAACAGCCCGAAGCCGAAGCCAGCGAGAAGAAGACACACATGAAGACAAAGAAGGCGAGAACCGCATGTTCGCCGAAAGGAACGAACGGAATGGCGGCGACGAAGAGCAACATCAGCCGGGCGGCCAGCGCGAGACTCACCGCAAGAAGTTTGCGCATGCGGATCCGCTCAACGAGGAGGATCGCCGGAATCTGCAGCATCTGGGAAATCGGTGCGAGACTCGCCAGCAGCCCGATCGCGAGATTGCCCGCTCCCAGCGCGACAGCCATCCCCGGCAGAAATGCGCCGGTGACCAGCAGCGTCATGGCGTGACCGCAGAGCCCGTCATAAAAGAGGAAACGGAGACCGCGTGTGCGTTCCGTTTCCGAGAGTTTGACCACTGAGTTATACCACGCCATCAGAACCGGACACCTTAGCAGATCTCACACGAATCGCAGCGGAAGCACGAGAAAGCGAGTGCCCTCACCCGCTCCATTTCCGAAACTGTTCGAAAACCCGGGAGTTGCCGGGCATTCGAGCGGATCAGGATCGCCGTCCTTTCGGTCATTCTCACTTGCCCATCAAGCCCACAAGGGGATGTTCTACGACCTTCGATGCAACACAGTTATGATGTCCTCGTCGTGGGAAGCGGTATCGCCGGCCTGAGCTTCGCCCTGAAGGTGGCCCGCAAGGGATACCAAGTCGCGATTCTCACGAAGAAACACCGCGCAGAGAGCAATACCAACTACGCTCAGGGAGGCATTGCCGCGGTGACTTCGCAGACAGACGATGTTGAACTACACGTGCGTGACACCCTCGATGCAGGCGATGGCATGTGCGATGAACAAGTCGTGCGGACGATCGTGAGCGAGGCGCCGATGCGGATCCAGGAGCTGATCGACCTCGGTGTGGAATTTTCCCACCTTCAGGACGGGCGTGTTTCCCTTCATCGCGAAGGCGGGCACTCGAAGAGGCGTATCCTGCACGTCAAGGACATCACCGGCAAGGCGATCGAAGATGCCCTCCTCGCGGCGATCGAAGCCTCTCCGACGATCGCGATGTTCGAGCATACACTCGCCATTGATCTCATCACGACGCGGAAGATCGCATTGGCGGGTTATGCCGTGGATAGCCCCGATGACCGCGTCGTCGGCCTCTATGCGCTCAACCCGGAGTCTCGCATGGTCGATGTCTTCGAGGCGCCCGTCGTCATGCTCGCGACGGGCGGCGTCGGCCAGATTTATCTCTACTCGACCAACCCCCGGATCGCGACCGGAGACGGCCTCGCGATGGCCTATCGTGCGGGAGCGGAAATTCACAATCTCGAGTGTATCCAGTTTCATCCCACCGCCCTCTATTCCCCCGACGGGGAGCGTTTTCTGATCAGTGAGGCCGTGCGGGGGGAAGGGGCCATCCTGCGAAATCTCGACGGGGACGCCTTCATGCCGGAGTACGACGACCGCAAGGAGCTCGCTCCGCGCGACATCGTTGCCCGGGCGATCGACAGCGAGATGAAGAAATCCGGCACCCCACATGTCTGGCTCGACATCACCCACCGCAGCGAAGCCGATCTGCGAGAACGCTTTCCCACCATTTTCGACGCCTGCATCGCCAAAGGGATCAATATGTCCGAGAGCTACATTCCGGTCGTGCCGGCGATGCACTACCTCTGCGGGGGTGTGAAAACGGATTTGAATGCCTCGACCGATATTCCCGGACTATTTGCCTGTGGAGAGGTCGCCTGCACCGGGTTACATGGTGCAAATCGCCTCGCGAGCAACTCCCTGCTCGAAGCCGTCGTCCTCGCCCACCGCAGTGCGGAAGCAGTTGAACGGCTCCTGCGCCAGCATCCGCGCCATTTCGAGAACCTTCCGGAATGGGTGGATGGCAACCTGCAGGACAGCGACGAGCGCGTTGTCATCAGCCACAATTGGGAGGAACTCAAGCGGGCGATGTGGGACTATGTCGGTATCGTCCGCACAACAAAGCGACTCCGCCGTGCACAGAAGCGTTTCAAGCATCTCAAACGCGAGATCGAGGAGTACTACTGGAACTTCAAGGTGGAGCCCGCCCTCCTCGAATTGCGCAACCTCGTCGAGATCGCCGACCTCGTCGTCCTCTGTGCGCTCCAGCGCCAGGAGAGCCGAGGCCTTCACTACACCCTCGATTTCCCCGACAAGCTGCCGTCCCCCGTCGATACGGTGGTGCGGCGGAAGATGAAATAAATCGATTATCGACCGATCACGCATGACGCCCACTCCCTCCGTCACCATCGTCGGATCCGGTGCGCTCGGTGGATACCTTGGAGCGCGCCTCGCGCACGCTGGCCTCGATGTTCATTTCCTGGTGCGGAGTGACTTCGAACCTCTCAGGCGGAAAGGCTTCACGATCGAACTTGCGGACGAAGATCCGATCATCATCCGCACCCCCATCGTCTCTCGATCAAGCGCATCGATCGGGCCCGGCGATCTCGTCCTGATCGCCCTCAAGACAACCCAAAATGCGCATCTGGGAGAACTTCTTCCTCCGCTCGTGCGACCGGAGACGGTGATTTTCACGGTCCAGAACGGACTCGGCAACGTGGAGCACCTGGCGGCCTTGTTCCCGCACAATGCAATCGCCGCCGGGCTCTGCCAGATCGGCGTCACCCGGGTAGCCCCCGGTCACATCGTGAACTTCACACCCGGCGGTGGCTTTATCCAGATCGGCGCGCCGGACGACGTCCCGAAAACATGTGTGCGCGCACTTTCCACCGTTCTCGAACGTGCCCAGATCAAGACGCGGCAGACCGAGCGACTCGGCGAGGCGCTTTGGCGAAAGCTGATGTGGAATGTGCCCTACAATGGGCTCACGATCATTTCCGGGGGCCTCAATACGGGCGAAATCGTCGAGAGCCCACTGCTCAACCAGCGAACAGAATACCTCATGGAAGAACTCCGCGCCGCCGCCGGCGCGCTCGGGTTCCCGATCGAAGCTTCCTATACACCCAGACTCATCGAATTCACCCGCCGCCTGCGGGCCTATCGTCCAAGCACGCTGATCGACTACGAGAACGGTCGTCCGATCGAAATCGAAGCGATCTGGGGGGAGCCCCTGCGCCGGGGTCTGGCCGCTGGCGTTCCGATGCCAGCCCTGCAGGAACTTTATGATGAGCTCCGCCGGGCCGACGCTCATCACCGACGTCCGTAGTAAGTGAACGAATACCCTGCAGCTCCTTCGGGAGCAGAACAGGCCATGGACAAGAGGATCCTCTTGCCGTTCTCACGCACCCTGCATGAGCGCCTTCATTTCACGCACGGCAGCATCGATCCCCACAAAGACCGCCCGGGCCAGGATGGTGTGGCCGATATTCATCTCATGAACCCAGGGAACTTCGCGCATCTCGCGAATGTTCACGTAGTTGATCCCGTGCCCGAGATTGACCTGAAGCCCTGCATCGTGAGCGCGGGTCGCTCCCTCCCGGAGCAGCCGAAGCTGCCTCACCCGCCCCGTCCGATCGTAATACTCATTGGCATACGCACCGGTGTGCAGTTCCACCATCGGCGCCTGGAGTTCAGCCGCCAGATCGATCTGCGCCGGGACCGCATCAATGAAGAGACTTGTGAGGATCCCGGCCGCATTCATCGCGTTGATGACCTCCTCGATGCGTGCGCGATGCGCCACGACATCCAGTCCGCCTTCCGTCGTCAACTCATCCCGCTTTTCCGGAACGAGGCAAACGGAGTTCGGCCGCACCTCAAGGGCAAACTCGACCATCGCCGGAGTGGCCGACATCTCGAGATTCATCGGAACCTGCAGACACTCCCGAATAGCGGTGACATCTCCCCGCTGAATGTGGCGGCCATCCTCCCGCGGATGAACCGTGATCCCGTCCGCTCCCGCCCGTTCCGCGGTCAGCGCAAACGCGAGAGGATCGGGCTCCACGATCTCTCCCCGGAGGCGATCCATATCACGGTAGCGCGCCTGACGAAGAGTTGCACAGTGGTCGATATTGACACCGAGGAGGATCGAACGGGAAGTGGTCATGGCCGGTTATCCGTAGCAAGTGGCGGACCTCCATTGCCGCTCGATCGATGCATCGGGTCAATGGGATTTCCAGTCTCCTCCTGCCCGCAGGCGGCTCCGCCAGCGTTTCCGTCCACTCCGAGAAGATTGCGGAGAAAGTGCGGTCGATGCACCGGTG
>CAZVQJ010000146.1:0-7509 GCA_964629165.1 uncultured Puniceicoccaceae bacterium | reverse complement strand
ACCGTCGCCATTGTAGTCGGCGGCGGGGAGGTAGTTTGGATCACCTTCGCAGGAATTCATCGCTCCCTGGAAAATCATCCGATCATCATTATCGATATCGCCGTCGCCGTCGAGGTCGCCATCAACAGGCTGGCTGATGCTGAACGAGACGTTCGCCTCCGCGAGGAGATCACCTGCCGCGTTGAGGGTCCTGAAAGCAACCTCGTGTGAGCCTTCGTCATCGATCGTGAAGGGACCGACATAGTCGATCCAGGAGCCTCCGGAGGTCTGATACTGGTTCTGGAGATTGGAGGAGCCGTTGACATTCAGGAAAACCTGAACCTCCGATTGATAGGAGGAGCCATTGGCCTCGCCGACAATTTCCGGCACCGGATTCACAAAGATGTTGGGTTCCGGCGCTGCGGGCATGTTGTTCCCGATGAAGAATGACGGATGTGGCGGTTGGTTGTATCCATTGTTCTGCCACGCTACGGCGAGGCGGTACATCGGGTCGTGCATGAGCGTGTGGATCCGGGTATCGGTGAGGTCGGTCGTCGTGTAGACACGCAACTCGCTGCTGTCGATGCTGCGGAAGATGACCTCTTCCCGCCAGTCTCCCAGCAAGTCCGCCTGGAGGGAGCTGTTGGCCTTTGTGCCGTTGTTCGACGCCGCCCCTTCCGCGACCATAATGGGAACCTCGGTATTGTTGATATAGTCCCACTTCCGGATCGAGTTACCATCGGTCAACTCTCGCAGGAGATCGCCATCCCACCAGGTTGCGAAGTTGATCGACGGCCGAACGGTTCCGATCACGTCGCCTTGGGCAGACCAAACGTTCACGTTTGCCGCGCCCCAGAGTTCGGCGCCCGGGTAGGTGGGGTCGATATCTGCGGTGAGTCCACGGCCGGTGTCACGGGCGTTGAACCAGCCCCAGATCAATTCGCCGGTGGCAGGATCACGATATTCGACATGGACCGGCGAGTTTGCGTCTTCCTTCACTGCGAACAGCTCCAACCCGGGTCGGGTGGGATCTAAATCGCCGAAGTGCATGGCATCGCCGGTGCCGAGTTGGGTGGTGTAGAGACCGGTCCCGTCATCATCGATGACCATGCCACCATACATGATTTCATCCCGACCATCCGCATCGGCATCGCCCACGCTCAGCTGGTGGTGCCCTTGGCCGGCGTATGCCTGGCCTGTGTCGTTTGTATCAAAGACCCATCGCTCAACGAGATTGCCTTCGACGAGATCATAAGCGGCGATGACTGTTCTTCCCGGGAGGCCGCCCTGACCATAATACTGCCCGCGGGCGGTGAAGTAGCTCGGGCGCACGCCATCGAAGTATGCGATCCCAGCAAGGAAACGGTCTACACGATTACCGTAGTCGTCACCCCAGTCGATCACGTTGCCGCGGGGTGGGACATAGTCGATCGTGTCGAGGATCGCCCCGGTCATGCCGTCAAAGACGGTGAGGAACTCGGGACCCTCAAGGATCCAGCCCCCTTCGTTGCGCCAGTCTGCATTGGGATCGCCGATCACCGTGCCCATGCCGTCGATTGTACCGTCAGCCGTCTTCATGACGACCTCGGCCCGGCCGTCACCGTCGAGATCATAGACCATCAACTGCGTATAGTGCGCACCGGCCCGGATATTCCGGCCGAGGTCGATCCGCCAGAGAAGAGTGCCGTCGAGCTTGTAGGCATCGATATAGACGTTCCCTGTATACCCGGCATTGGAATTGTCCTGGGCGTTGCTCGGGTCCCATTTCAAGATGATCTCATACTCGTTGTCTCCATCGAGATCGGCCACGCTGGCATCATTCGCAGAATAGGTATATTCCACGAGATCGGGCGTCGTGCCTCCAACCGGGACCTGAAGCGGGATCGGGAGATAGTTGGTCGGCAGAACATTCACCGGCGACGTCCCCGGCATTTCGACGCCATCGATGACTGCACGGACCTCATAGCTCGACGCGGCGTTTCCGCCAGCATCGAGGAAATTCGTGCTATCCTCGACCGGATCGCTGTTCAGCTTCAGGCCATCGCGGTAGAGGTTGAACGCGATTGTCGCTGGATCGGTGCCGAGCATGCGCCAGCCGACGTAGACCCCGTCCTCGGTTTCCACCGCGACCGGGGCCCGTGTCAGATTCTCCATTCTCCGGTAGGTCGCAATCGACTCGCTGACCTGGAACGTTGCCGGTTGCTCGGAGAATCCACCGGAATTCACCGCGTAAATTTCGTAGTAATACGGGTGTTCCGGATAGAGTGCGTAATCGTCGAGGATCGAGTTTGTCTCGACGACCCCAAGAAGATGGAAGCCGCGGTCGGGCTGCGTCGAACGGTAAACGTAATAGCCTTCGGCGCCGGCTGCGGGATCCCAGGACAATTCGAGGGAGAAGGTATCCGATTGCACGACTGAAGGGTTGCCCGGATTTGCGGGTGGCGTGACGGACGGATCAAAGCGGGGATCCACCCGATAGGGCGGGCTGAAGGCGGACATGCCGCCGGCACCGGTCGCGCTAATGATGTAGTAGTATGTCTGATACGATTCAATCCCCACCGCATCGACAAAGCTGTTGGTCGTGGTCGAGTTCAGCAGCGTGTAGCCCCGGTCCGGCTGATCAGAACGGTGGATATCATAGAAAATGGCGCCGGCACTGGCGTCCCAACCAAGGCCGATCGTGTCCGTTTCAGCAACCGACAGGGAGATTCCTGCGGGAACCTCAGGAGCCCCTTCACCCGGATCAGAGATGTTCACAACAATCTCCGGCGACGGAATGGACTCGCCACTGTCAGTCACGACCGCGACCGAATAATAGTAGGTCCCCAGAAGGCTGACGTTCGCATCGATCAGCGTCGAAGTGCTCACCGTATCGAGGAGCGTGGCATCGGTTTCGCCCGCTTCACGGCGGTAGAGTTTGTAGGAAAGAGCACCCGCCACATTGTCCCAGGCCAATGTCACCGACGGAGACACGGAGAAGGCGATGTTCGTCACCGCAAGATTCTCCGGAGGCGACGGCAGGTTCGCATCGAAATAGACAATCTCGAGGTTCGGCCGCAGTGCCTCGTCGGCATACTGACTCGAAGCGTAGAGGATCGCCTTGTCATTGCCTGCACCCTGGCTCGGCATATTCAGGAGGAGGGTGACGAGTCCGTTATCGTCCGCACGCTCCTGGATGAACTGGACAAACGCCTCGGACTCCAGCGTGACAGTGTTTCCGGACACCGATTCATCGACGGAAAAATCGGCAACATTGGCGAGGTTGACGGGGGAGGCGCCCACGCTGGCGACGTCGTCCGCAAACATGCTGACGTCAAACTCGTCCCCAGCCGAAAAGCCGTTGGCATCCCAGTCTTGGGGCGCGTTGCCGGGCACGTTCAGCAGCCCGTGAAGCGCCACGCGGCCGGTGACAACCGAATCATTGCCGACCCGCGTCAAGGTGAAGCGGGCGGATTGAATGGAGGGGTTACTCAGGGAAGAGAGATCGAAGCGAATGTAGGCGAGATTGCCACGCACCGCGCTATTCACGAAATCGCGGGCACGGGTGTAGATGGTATCGGTCGCCGGATTGACGGCCGATACGGTGGGCGCGTCATCTGTGCCGGCGATGTCGAGCTGGGAAACAGCATCGGGTGCCAGATTTACGGTATCGGCAAACGAGAGAGACCCGATGGCCAGAAAGGACAAGGCCATGGGGAGAGTTAACTTCAGCATAGGAGAAACGGATTCAGGTGAATGTGAACAGAAACCTCCGCCCTTCGAGGAAGTGAGAGAACAGGGCCGGACGTCCCCTGGCAGCCGGTCATGGTTATCCCTCAATCGGATCCACGATCGCCACCGGGGTACGAACAACCATAAGATTTTTTGTTCCGGCCGCAACGAGACCCAAAGCCGGACAGTCAGATCGAGAAAGGGACGGACTTGGCGCAGGCGCGACGCCCCTTCTCCGGAGGGGGCTAAAATGCCAAATCGACACCCACCGGGCAATGGTCGCTGCCCGTGATCTGTGGCCATATAAAGGCGTCCTTGAGAGCCGGGCGGAGCACCTCCGAAATGCAGACATAATCGATCCGCCAACCGACATTGCGTGCACGCGCTCCACTGCGGAAGCTCCACCAGGTATAGTGGTCCGGTTCATCCGGATGCAGGATGCGGAAGGTGTCGAGAAACCCGGTGGCCAGATGCGCCGTGAACTCCGAGCGTTCCTCGTCCGTAAACCCTGCGTTCTTTCGGTTCGTTTTCGGGTTCGCGAGATCGATCTCGGCATGGGCGACGTTCAGGTCCCCGCAGAAGATAACGGGTTTGCGGGCGTTGAGCCGTTCACAATATTTGCGGAACTGACGGTCCCACTGCAGGGTGCGGAAGGCGAGGCGCACAAGTCCGTTCCCCGCGTTTGGCGTGTAGACATTGACGAGAAAAAAGTTCTCGAACTCGAGGGTCTGGACACGGCCTTCGGCATCGCCCTCCGCCTCACCGATGCCTTGCCAGACCTGCCGGGGAACCTCCCGCGTGGCAACCAACGTTCCGGAATAACCGGCCCGGGTGGCTGAGTTCCAGAAGACGGTGTAGTCGCGGGGCCATTCAAATTCGACCTGCTCGGCGCGTGCCTTGATCTCCTGCAGGCAGATAATATCGCTGTCCGCGCGATCAAGAAACTCTTGAAATCCCTTGCCGATAACGGCTCGCATGCCGTTGACGTTCCAGCTGACGATTCTCATGACGAACGAGAGGGTGTGAGCCCCAGGCGGGGCAGTTTGAGGATTCTCCGCAGTCGCGGCCATTGCGCGCGGGAGACGATGTAGCCAACGCAGTTGGGGGCTCCGCAGCGACAGGGGTGATCGAGAAAGTGTTCGATATCGTAACCGTAGTCGAAGGTCAGCTCTTCTCCAGGCCTCATTTCGCGCAAGGTATAGAGAAGAAGCTTCCCGTCTTCATCGACCATCTCGCAGTTCGGATCGCAGGAATGGTTGATCAATCGGGCCGGATTCCATGGCTTGTTCCCGTCGAGGTCGTGGGTCTCGTTCAAGGTGAAAATGTAAACTGATGCCCCCCCTGTTTCCTTCGATTTCTCGAAAAGCTCGAGGCCCCGGCGATTCGACTCTGCCTTGTCGATCAGCTCCCCCCGATATTCGATCATTTTCACCCCCTTCGGGATTCGGCGCCGGGAAAAGATGCCCCTCCCATGGATGGGGGAAAACCGGATCTCGCAGAACGCATTGACCAACTGGGCGGGGGGGCGTCGAAAATGGTTCGGGATCATGAAGCCATGATTTGAGGACGTGTGAAGATGACCCGGCAAGAGCGAAAGGCTCGCCATGTGAGGAGTTGCAGGGATGTCCGATGGACGTAGGGTGAGGAGATGGATGCACGCCCGGTACAGGATCTCGTTGATGAAGCGACTTTCGAGTTCACTCTCGGCCATCACACCGCTGCCCTCACCTTGCTCGCAGAAGCGATTGGTCGGGACCCAGCTTGTTTCTCTGCCTGGTTGGCAAAAGCCGAGGTCCATTTTGATCAGCGCGATCTCGATGCCGCCCTTGTGGCCGCAGAACGGGCCTTGAGTCTTGATGAGGACGACGTGCACGCGAACACTACCCTTTCGCGTATCTGGATGGAGCGTGGGAACAAGGAAAAGGCAGAAGAATATGGTGCGCAGGCTCGCATCAAGGGCTGGAAAGCTGAGCTGAAAGGCGAATCCGGTGACTGAGGAGGCAGTTTCCACTCTCCCCCGGCAGGGGAATTTTCCCTCGACGCACGCCACTCGTGCGCGTTGCCTCTGAATTTGGTATTTTTCCTATGGCGAGCGATACACCGGAGTTTCTCCTCGAGTTTGAGCGTCCGCTGCGTGATCTGCAGCGGCAGTTGGATGCGCTCATGGACACTTCCCGCGAGCATCATTTCGATGTCTCCGCCGAGGTTGCTGCGATCGAGACCCGCATCGAAGAGACCAAGCGGGCAATCTACACAAACCTGAGTCCGTGGCAACGCGTGCAATTGGCGCGACATCCGCGGCGCCCTTATTCACTCGATTACATCCATCGTATTTTCACGAACTTTCAGGAGTTGCACGGTGACCGTGCCTACGGGGACGACCAGGCCCTGATCGGGGGAACTGCTGATTTCGACGGCAAACCGGTCATGATCATCGCCCAGCAGAAGGGGCGCGACGTAAAGGAGAACCTGCGGCGCAATTTCGGCATGCCTCACCCTGAAGGCTACCGAAAGGCCCTGCGTCTGATGCAGTTGGCGGAGAAGTTTGCTCTCCCCGTCATTTCGTTCATCGACACCAAGGCAGCCTACGCCGGCGTAGGGTCGGAAGAACGTCATGTGAGCGAGGCGATCGCCCGCAACCTGCGGGAAATGACCCTGCTGAGAGTCCCCCTTCTCGGCATCATCATCGGTGAGGGAGGCAGCGGAGGTGCCCTTGGCATCGCCGTCGTCGATCGGCTCCTGGTGCAACAGCACGCTTATTACTCCGTCATTCCGCCCGAGGGTTGTGCCGCCATCCTCTGGCGGGACCGCAAGTTTGCCGAGCAAGCGGCGAATGCGCTCAAGCTGGGCGCACGCGAACTGATGGACCAAGGGGTGGCCGACGCGGTCGTCGAAGAGCCTCTCGGCGGGGCCCATCGCGATGTCGAAGCGGCCGCCGCGACCGTTCGCAACGCCCTCCGCGCGCATCTGGCTGAACTCGGCAAGCTGAGCACGGCGGACCTCCTCGAACAGCGCTACGCGAAGTATCGCCGCATGGGTGAGTTCGAAGAGGACACTGCCGTCGCCGCGTCACACGCTGGCTGAAGCGGCCGGAACCTCACGCTCGGTCACGGGTCACGGCATCATGCGGGCCGGAGAATAACCGCCCTCCGGTCAAACCGTTGAGGGTTTGGTGTTGGGTTGGCTACCCTCTCCCTGCAGACGCCGTCGGGCGATCGGGTGCTCCGCAAGTTTCAGTCGAATACGCGCTCCGCCCGATTGATCACCTTCTCAGGAAAGAAGTTCTGTGCCACCAGCCGCACCGTCCGGACAGCATCATCTGCAAGCAACCGCGACTCGTTCAGGTACGGTTGCTGGAGTGTTTCGTCGACCGAGACGAAGGAAACCCGCGCCAGCGGATCCGACGGCATTTTGCGGCGAACCGCCATCGGCGGGGGAACCTGCGGATGATGGCTCTCGCGCGCAAGCGACGCAGGTCCCGCTCCCGGCCGCAGAGGGCTTTGCCCAGAGCCGTCAACCATCCAGAAAACCATCCCTGCGAGCATCGCGAGGGCGAGAGCGGGAGCGAGGAAGTGCCAAAGCGAGACCGATCGGGTCCCCCGGGATCCGGCTTCCCCGGCGGCCGACGTCCTCCAGGCGTTTTCGACGCGCCGCGCAAAACCAGTCGAGGTGGACGACGCCCGGGGCGGTCCGGCGCGCAAGGCCCGGATGAAGCGCTCGTCCTCATGTCTGTCGTTTTTCATCGGTTGTCTCCTTTCGATTCGTTCCAGAGTAGACGCAGCCGTTTGCGGGCCCGGAAGGCAAGGACCTTGGCGTGCA
>CAZVQJ010000145.1:0-7605 GCA_964629165.1 uncultured Puniceicoccaceae bacterium | reverse complement strand
CGTCGTCGGGCGTGAGCCTCTGGGTGATCGTCTCGAACCGTTCCATCCGGGCGAGCCAGCCGAGATAGGTCTTCAGGTCTTCAGCCAGCTGGAGGTCGAATTCGTCGAGGATGCGGGATTCGAGGGTCTCGAAATCCGAAACGGCGTGGGTGCGAAACCGGTATGTGTGCACAAACAACCGGTCCTCTCGGGTCGCCAATGGATGCTCCTGGAGGCGATCGATGAGCTCGCCGGCCGGAGCGTCCCCCCGGGAGATCCGAAGGAGGAATCGGGTGGCTTCGAGACCGGTTGTGTCGTCGTTGTGCGACAGGGCCATGAGGTGTTCGATGCCCTCTTGCTGCCTGTCTGAAAAGCTGACGAGGGCCTGTGCGTAGGACCGGTGAATGAACCAGTCGGTGGCACCCTCGTCGATCCACGCGCGCGTAAGCCTCTCTACGATCGCGAACTGGTAATCCTTGAAGAGCATCGCGAGATAGGCCTCTCGGCCTGCCTGGTTGCGGGGATCTCGTGCAAGGAGCTCGGGGACCACCTGATTGAGGGCGGACTCTTGACGATGTGCGGCAAGGAGGGCAACCAGTTCGCTGAGATCTTCCGCGGTGACTTCCGGGTCGCGAAGGATGGGTTGCCAGAGCCTGAAGGCGTCCGTCGCCTGCATTTTCAAGGCGGCGCGCGCGCGGAGGCGAGCGGTGGAGGGGTCCCCGGGATTGAGGGAAAATGCGGAGGCGGCATGATCGAAGGCCGTCCTGTAATCGCCCGCTGCAAACGCTTCCGATGCCTGCTTTGCGCGGAGGTTTGCGCGGATTTTTTCGCTCCACTTCAGGGTCGGGTACGCCAGGAGAAGGGCGCTGACGAGCCATGCGGCGGAGGCCAGGAGAAGCGTATTTCGGGGAGAGCGCATGAGACGATCCAGGAGAGGGAGACGGTGGCCACTGTAGACGGAGGAAGCCAGGGGGCACCAGCGCGAAGTTCAGGTTGGGCGGAGGCTGGTTTTAAAGTAGAGGTAAAAATTCGGGTGATTTTCGATGGATGGAAGAGGGAGGAGGGGGAATGGCCGATGAAGGAGGGACCCCATGCTTACCCTTGCGCCCCGTTTGGCTCCTTCCATCGAGGAGATTGTGCAGCTTTCCGGCGAACTCCCATCGTCCGCCCGCGTATTGCCAAAACTCCAGAATCTGTTGCGTGACCCGCGAACCTCGACGGCCGACGTGCTGGATCTGCTCCGCCTGGACCCGACGCTCACGGCCCGCACCGTCGGGATGGCCAATCGCGCTTTTTTTGGAGGCGGTCGGACGTGCACCACCCTGGACGAGGCGGTGCAGCGCCTTGGTTTCACGGAAGTCTATCGCATTGTGGCCACCGTCGCCGCGCAATCGGTCTTTCGGCAGGAGATGCCGCTCTACGGTTTTGCGGAAGGTGATCTCATGGAAGAAAGCCTCTCGGCGGCGATCCTCATGCCGTTATTGAACACGGTTGTGGACGTGCCGATGAGCGGCGACCAGCTCTATACGATCGGTCTGCTCCATGCACTTGGGAAGCTCTCCCTGAGCCACTACGCGGAGACGGCAGGAATTCGAAAGCGGCTGTCGGGACTTTCACCGCGCGCCCTCACGGCGGCGGAGAGGCGTCACTTTGGCCACAGTTATCCGGAGGTGGGCGCAACGATGATGGCAGCATGGGGATTCGGAGAGCCGCTCGTGGAAGCCGTTCGCGAGCAAGTCGAGACCCGACTCGCAGGGCGCCCGGAGGCGGCGGATCTCTTGAAACTCAGCATCGCGCTCGCGGGATATGTGCGCAACCCGCGTGCGGAGATAAAACGGGCTCTTTCAGAGCCGCTTGTGAAGGAGCTTCAGATTCCTCCGGAGAGCGTTCTCTATTTGGTTGAGCGCGCCCGGGAGATTTTTGAAATGTTCCGGGCCTGAGGGCAGACGCGACTGCCAGGCGGCCGGAGATGGCTAACGGCCACCCGCAGCGCTGATTCCGGCGTCGATTTTTTCGGTGATGAGGGTCCATTCCTGTTCGATCCGATCGAGGAAATGATCCCAGGTGGAATGCTCATCCCCGGGATCCTCAAGGTGGGCACGTGAATAGGAATCGAGGAGATTTTGGTAGGCCTCGATCAGACGCTGGGAGCAGCGGGAGTGGCTGAAGTCGTCGGCGCTGGCCCGCGTGTTCTCCTGGAGTTGGCGAAGGCGGGGGCGATCTTCCAGCAGATTCACGGTACTGTCGGCCATCTCAGCGGGCGTGGCATCGGTCGGCAGGAGAAGGCCCGTCTCATTGTGTCGGATGCAATCGCGAGCGCCGGGTGCGTCGAGCGCGATGGTCGGCGTACTGGCGGCCATCGCTTCGGCGAGGACGAGACCCTGCGTGTCGGTTCGGGAGGCAAAGAGGAACAGTTCCATCGCCTTGAAGGCGTTCGGCACGGCATCGCCGGTGAGGATCCCGGCCATGCGCAGGCGATCGCCAAAGCCAGCCTTTTCGATCGTTTTTCGCACGCTTTCGACAGCGTCGCCTTCCCCCGCGCAGAGGAAGATAGTGTGGGTGGTGGCGGCGAGGATGCGGCTTGCCGCGTCCGCGACGAACTGCATGTTTTTCTCGTGGGTGACGCGCCCGAGGTAGCCGAAAACGCGGTGATCCGGCGGGATCGTGAATTGTTCGCGGGTGGCCTGCGCGTCGCCATGGGAGTAGCGTTCGACATCGATGCCGGACGGAACCACCTCGATGGGCGCTTCAATTCCTCGATCCCGCATCAGTTCCGCAACACTTTCGGTGGGCGCGATGCAGAGATCACAGCGGTTCGCAAAATGGGTTGTGAGGGAAAGGACGAGGCGAGAGGCCCGTTCATCCTCCAGAGGCAGGAGCCGCGCGTAGCGTTCGTAGAGGGTATGGTGCGTGAAGACGAGAGGGATGCGCCGTTCCTGGGAGATGCGCCACGCGGTGTCTCCCAGCATGAAAGGCTGGTGGGCGTGGACCAAGTTGGGTTCGATCGCCTCCATCCACCGGTCGATCCGGGAAATGGAGGGGAGTCGAAAGGAGAACCCTTGTTCGCCAATCCCTTTGATCGAGGCCGTCCGGAGAATGCCGTTGCGAGAGACGGTCGCCTGGCGGAAGGCGGGAGTGACCACGCGGCAAAAATGTCCGCTTTGATTGAGATCGTTGTGGAACTGCGCCACAGATCGTTCAATGCCCCCGATGAGGGGCGCGAAGGTATTGGTGAACATGACGACGCGTACCATCAGCTCCTTATAACAAAGATTCTTCCAAAGTCACCTCCTGTGAAGGGGTTCCGGACTCGATGGAGGGGAAACGCACCTCAATCTCGGTGGGTCTGCGGTGCCAATCGTTTCGCAGTGCGGCGACCCAGGTATTCGCCCGGCGCCGGAAGGTGACGGCAGTGGGTCCCCAGCGCGTGGGGCAGGGTCCGTAAGCGAGTTCTTCGCCGTTCTGGAGCCATTCCGGGAGCAGTCCGCTGCCGAGCACGAGGCGGTCGCTGTCCTCACGGATGAAGGCGTTGCGAATCCAGAGAGCGAACTCCGCCGCCGCCCAACCATGCTGGCCGTCGCCGATACAGCCTCCCTTCGAGAGGGGATGGACCGCTTCGGGCCACATTCCGGTGTCGCTGGCGAGTTCGCAGACACTGCGAAAGAGTGGAATCCAGTCCGGATCATTGTCCCGCAGGAGGCTCTGTGCGAGCATGAGGGTCAGGTAGATATTCATCCCCGAGTGGGTCATGTCCTGAAAGAAGCCTCCGTGCACGAGGGAGTTTTCAACGAAATAGCGGGCGGTGGCCGCCAGTGGAGGATGTCCGGCGGGGTACAGTTGCAGTGGATAGTCAGCGACGAGCACGCCGATCGCACCGGCATCCATCCGGCGGTGCGGGGAGGCTGGCCACGCGCCGTTCCGGGCGGGACGGGCGGAACGTTGGAGAGCGCGATTCAGATCCTCCCACATTTCCGCGCGGAGTTTCGCCGCCGCGGCGGCCTTCTCGGACTCATCGGTGCGGCTCCAGAGTTCCTCCACCGCATCGAGGCCTGCAATGGCCCAGAAGTCATCCCAGAAATAGTTGTCGTTCGGGCCGAAATGTTCCGCACTGAAGCCTGCGGGAAGGAGCCCGGCGGTGGTGTGTTCACCGCGTGGATTGCGCTTCCGGTCCAGCCAGCGAACCGATTTTTCGAGGTAGCGGTCCCATGCGCGGGGGGCACGCTCGCCGGAGAGTCGATCATACTGGCCAGCGATCCACATCATCTCGCCATTCGAGTCCCATTCGCCCTCCTGCGAATCAAAGTATCCGTCGCGCCGCTGGCTGGGAATCATCCAGTCGAGGTGTTTGCGCACGCGCTCGCGATAGTTGAGGGCGAGGAGGGCATTGAGCATGAGGGAGGCGTCTCGGTACCAGAATCTGTGATACGTATAAGGTCCTGGATACACCTTGCCGGCGGAGAGGTGCAGGAGCGTGTTCACGCAGCCTTCGTAGATGCGGCTCACTCGCTCGTCGGGCAGACGGAGCCTGGGGGCTACTCCACGGATGGAGTCCCAGCTCTGTTGCGGATCAAAAAGCGGGGCGGGTGCTTCCTCTTCCTTGACCGCCTTGAGCGGTGAACGCCAGGAAACCGGCTCGTTCGCCGCGACCGGGAAGAGGGCCACCGCGGTGGCGAGCCCCACCGCGCAGTGGACCCCGGATGTCGCTTCCTTCCTGTCGAGATGCGCCGAAACATCTCCGTCAGCATAGCTCGAATAGAGGATCCGTTCGGGCGGCCGCTCCAGTTCGACCTTGTCGTGCGAATTGATCGTCCAGACCTGGCGGCTGGCGTCGTGCAGGATCGAATCAACAAACCGCACTCCTTCCGTGTTGTAGGGACGAATCGAGACGGCGATCGTGCCCGCCGTATTGCTCTCGCAGACAGTCTTGATCTCGGCTCCGTGGGGGCTTCCAGTTACCTCGGTGCGTATCGCTAGGACGGCGTCTTCTCCGTCGCGGAAGCGGCTGGCAACAGCATGTTGGGCAGGCTCTAGAACTTGTTCCGCAGCGTCCGGGAGGAGCTGGCTGGGGGTGATCCGGAGGGCGCCCCGGGGGTCCAGCAACCAGACGTCGACCGACCACCCGTCGAAGAGCGGGGTGACGAGATGTCGTGGATCGACGAGTGGGTAGAGGGGCAGGTTTGGCAATCCGACCGAGGTCCAGTTGCGATGCGTCAGGTTGACATGGCTGAAATGGGCGGAGCGGGGAAGGAAGGACGGGTCGTGGGGGTCGTATTGCCGCTCGATCCAGTAGGGCCAGATCCAGTCGAGATTGTGCTGGATGGTGCGGGTATTGATGACCCCGCGGGCGTGAAAGATCACCGCGTGGCGGACGATCTCGAGGGGCATCTCGAACTCGGATGGCTGGCCGAGGTTGCGGAGCCGGGCGAGAATCGCGGCTGGATCGATAAAGCCGTAGGAGCGCGCAGCCCTTCGGATAATGAAGTTCCATGGAAGATATCGAAAAAGCATCGGGCGGGACGTCTGGAATGGTTGCGAGGCGAGAGCGGCGTCAGCCTTCGGGCCCGGGTCGGGGCGGCGGGGGAGATGGATCCGGGTCGGGCGGCGAAAGGTCGGCGGCAGGTGTGTTCGCTTCCGTTCCCCAGAGAATGCGGGCGCCCCACTGGAAGCGGAAATAAGCGAATGTCCACTGGAGGAGGACGGAGAGCTTGTTCCGCAATCCGATGAGGAAGAAAAGGTGGACGACGAGCCATGCAAACCATGCCGGTGTGCCGGAAAATTCGCGGCCGCGAATGGCAGCGACGGCCCGGATGCGGCCGATCGTTGCGACCGATCCCTTGTCCTTGTAGACGAAAGGCTGCCGTTCCGCGGGTGTGGCCGAGCCCAATTCTTCGGCAATCACCTTTGCCACATGCCGCCCCATCTGCATGGCCGCCGGGGCGACCCATGGGACAGGTTTGCCTTTGGCGTCCTGGAGGCGCGCATTGTCTCCGATCGCGAAGGCGTTGGGATGGCCGGGCACGCTGCAGTCGGGCAGCACTTCGATGCGTCCGGCGCGGTCTTTCGGCACGTCGAGGGCTTTCACCACGGGAACCGCTTCGAGCCCTGCTGCCCAGATGATATTGGCCGCTTCGATCTGACCGTTCTCGAAGATGACGCGCTCCTTCTGCACGTCCTTCACCATCCTGCCCATCTGCACCTCGACTCCGAGATCCTCGAGCTGCTTCTGTGCTTTCACCGAGAGGGCTTTGGAAAACCCCGGGAGGACCTGGGGGGCGCCATCGACGAGGATGACTTGTGTATCGGCGGAGTTGATGCGGCGATAGTCCCGCTTGAGGACGCGCCGGTAGAGTTCCGCAAGGGCCCCCGCCATCTCCACTCCGGTTGGCCCGGCTCCGACCACCACCGTCGTCATGAGGCGTTCCCGGTGGGTGCGATCCTCCGTTCCCGAGTCCGCGTGTTCGAGGGCCGCGATGACCGAGTTGCGGATCTTTTGGGCCTGGTCGAGTGATTTCAGGCCCGGCGCAAACTGCTCCCAATGGTTGTTGCCAAAGTAGGTTGTGCGGCCGCCGAGTGCAATCACGAGGTAATCGTAGGGAAAGGGATGGCGATCCGCGATCACCACCTGGGCCTCGAGATCGATCTTTTCCACGGTATGCATGCGCACGTCGGTATGGCGCTTCCGGCTGAAAATCGACCGGAGTGGCTGGGCGACGTCGGGTGCTGCGAGAGCGGTTGTCGCAACCTGATACAGGAGGGGCTGGAAAAGGTGGTGGTTCTGGCAGTCGAGGAGGACGATATCGGCCTCCCCGCGAAACGAGTCGGCAAAGTTGAGGCCGCCGAAACCGCCACCGAGGACCACGATTCGTTTGCGCTCGGGCGGGGCAGGGGTGGTCGCTTCCATGGCGGGAAGTAACGCAGGCTGCGTGCCGACGGCAACCCGGGGCGCTACTCGGTCGGTGTGCGGCGGGCGGCGGCACCTTGCACGATGCACCGCTTGGGCCAGTGCAGAAAGCAGTCTCGGGGCGGCAGGAAATCTTGGCGGAAGGTTCGCGTCCCCGGTCAAAATGGATCCAATGTCGAGACGCTGCCTGCGGGCATGCCTTTCGCGTCAGCATGCGCGAAATTCTTCATTCAACTGCATATCTATCATGGCAAAATTACATAAAGTTGCCCAAGCGCACTGGCAGGGCACGGTCATGGAAGGCCATGGCTTCGTCGACACAGGAAGCCGCGTTCTCGAAAATGTTCCGTTCAACCTGAAGGCCCGCCTCGGGGATGAAGCGGACACGAGCAATCCGGAGGAGCTCATCGCTGCTGGCGTCGCTGCCTGCTACAGCATGGCGCTGACAAAGGTCTTCAATGATGACGGGAAGGAAATTTCGTCGATCGAGGTGAAAGCGTCCCTCGCGATCGACAAATCGAGCGGGGTGCCGCGCGTCGCGTCGATCCATCTGGAAGTGGATGGGAAAGTGCCGGGAGTCGACGACGCCGGTCTCCAGGCGGCTGCCGAGAAAACGCTCACGATCTGCCCAATGGTGTTGCTGGTGCAACCAGGGCTGACGGAAGGGAAGGTGACGTTAGACGCGCGGTCGCAGTGAGCGTGATGCTTTCATCCCCTCAGCGGGG
>CAZVQJ010000144.1:0-7757 GCA_964629165.1 uncultured Puniceicoccaceae bacterium | reverse complement strand
GATCGCCGTGGCGGTCGACATCCACATTCAGGCACAGGAAATGGAGAAACACCGGGAAGAATTGAATCGGATTCTCGCCGATGCCTCGGGCCAGCCAATCGAACGGATCCAGACGGACACCGATCGCGATTTCTACCTCAGCGCAAAGGAAGCGATCGAGTACGGCCTTGCCGATGCGATTGCGGATAAGGTGATCTAAGGGACCGGCCTGCAACCGGGCGCAACTTTGGCGGTTCAGGAGCGATCCTCGGCCGCCTTTCTTGTCTGCGCTTCGCGCGCCGCCTTTTCCGCCGCCTCTTTCTCACGCTCGCGTTGTTCCGTAGCTTCGATCCGGGTGAGACGTTCCTCCCATGCGTCCGCTTCATCCGAATTGTGCCACATCGTCGCGTCCACCCCTTCCTTCAAGAGAATTTTCTCGAGCGACGTCGGCAGACGATTATCCGCCAAGAGCAGACGGTAGAAGGCGGCCGCCTCGTTCGTCTTGTTCCATTCGTCGAGGAGGCGCGCCGCTTCCAGCCACAGGCCCCATTGTGAAGGACGGGGAGCGGGCAGCGCAAGGAGTTGCTCCAGACGCTCCACCGCTCTGCCCCGGCTTCCTGCGGTGTCTTCAAGACGAGCGAGCCGGAGCAGGAGCGCGGGGTGGAGGGACTTCTCGAGGCTTTCGGAAAGGAGTTCGATCGCGGCATCGGACCGATCCTCCTGCGCCAACCTCCCCGCTTCGCCCAGGAGCACGTATGGATCCAGTTCGGCATCCTCGAGAATCCGTGCCGAGGCCAGCTTTTCCCGGTGAGCCACCTTGAATGGCTCGTAGAGGGGGTCTCCAAAAGCTGCGCCCATCCAGCTGAGGTTCGGGATGGCGGCGTAGACGGCATCGCCAAAATTGTACCCTTCGGCAAGCATCCTGAGGATGATGCTGAAGCGATGGGTCTGGCTCAGGTAGGGCTCGTAGACATTTCCCACCGTTGCGCTGGCACCCCGGTCGATGAGAGGGCCGACCCAGTGCCTCTCGGTCGAAGATGGATTCGACGCCGAATAACTGTGCAGGTGGAAAGCCAACGCTCCGGGAGCGAACGAAAATCCCGGCACCGTGAAAGGGCCAGTGACATGGCCCGCATACCATCCCATGTAAATCGCGGCACCGTCCATCCGGGCCGATTCGTCGAAGACTTTCCCCTCCGTATCGATGACCACGTCGAAATCGAGTTCTTCCGCGATTTTGGCGGCATCTGCGATCCAGTCATCTCCCATCTTCAGCGGTTGATCGTCGAGAATCCCGCGAAGATCAAAATAGGCGCGCCCTTTCAAACCGTTTTCTTCGACCTCCCTGACGCCCTCGAGCATCGCCAGCACCGATGCCTTCGTCGGGCCGTCCAGCCGGGTCACCCGAATCAAGGGAATCTGATCGGGCGGCGGCATCCGTGCGACGAGTGGATTCGCAAGAAAGGCCGTCACCGGCGTGCCATTCACCGCCAGGAGCGTCAGTTCCGAATCGACCGAGGCCGCGCTGGTAAGGACGAGGTGGGGAAACTCGAAATCCGGCTCGTTTCGCGCCTGCCGGAGCTGCCTCAGATAAGCTTCAAACAGCTCCGTGTCCTCCGGATTATTCCGAGAGCCCCGGACTTTCAGGGGAACTCCCCGGCAGAGGACCATATACCGCACGTTCTGCTCGATCAGCATCATCGGCTTTCGGCCGTGCACATCGGGGCTGCCGAGAAAGCCTCCGTTGAATAGCTCCCGTTCAAGCAGTTCCGCGCGCAGCGGATTCAGCAGTTCCTCGACAAACTGTGCCCGTGAAATCTCCTGTGAGGTCGGTAGCGGAAGGACAATGACATTGTTCTCCGGGATGTTGCGGAACTGTTGATACGCCTCCGCAATTTCGACCGATTCCGGGTCATTCGCATTGGCTACGATCACGGTCGAATCCACCCATGTCGAAGCGACCCCCGAGGACGTGATCGCGCTAAAGAAGAACAGAATCCAAGCACCGCCACGACGGCTACAAAAGAAGCGGGCGACAGCTCTCATCCTACAGAAGTTATGCCACCCGCCCAATGCGCCGCAAGGAGAATGGCCCCGGATCCTCTTCGCAGGGCGGGTGCAGAACGGGAGGGTCCAGACGAACGGAAGATGACGCAGACTCCCCATCTGCGCCCGCCGCGCCGAGAGGGAAAAGAACTCCCTTCACAGACCGCATTCTCCCGCGTCCTGAAGGAACTCACGGCAAACGGGCCAGCCGCTGATCAAACGAAACGACTCCGTTCGCAATGGCCTCGGCCAGCTGCTGACGATATCCCGCCGAGCCGATGTCGCGCCCCTCACGGTCGTGCGAAACAAATCCACCTTCGACCAGGATTCCTGGACAATGGAGGTCCTTGAGGACCGCAAAACGCGCTCGTTTCAATCCACGATCCTGTGCTCGCGGCACCGCCAGCAGTTGCCGATGCACTTCAAAACCAAGGAGCGCATTCGCGGCGTCATGGGCATTGGCCGGATACGAGCGCCTGTCGGCGGCAACGACGCTGGATCGCGCCGATGAAGGCTGACCCTCCGGCGTGAAGGCATAGGTTTCCACCCCCTCCACCGTGGCGGTAGCCGCCGCATTGAAGTGCAGGCTCAAGAAAACATCGACGTGCTCCCGCTGAGCCATCGCCACTCTCTCCGCCAGTCCGACGTAGCGATCGTCACGACGCGTCAGGAGCACCTCGTAGCCTTGCGCCCGCAGGAGGGCTTCAATTCGCCGAGCGAGATCGAGCACGAGATGCTTCTCCTGAAGCCGAAGGGCGGTATTGACGGTGCCGGGATCCTTCCCTCCGTGCCCCGGGTCAAGCATCACGCGACGAACCGATTGCGGAAGTCCCGAAAAAACCTGCGGAGTCAGCAGCGGTTGCAGGTTGTCCGTAAAATCACCCTGGGCGATCCACAGCCTGCCTTGGAAAGACCGGATCGGGTTCCCCAGATAGACCCGAACGTTGTTCAAGGTCACATATCGTTGACCACGGGTGCCCTCAATACGAGTCCATTGGCTTTGCAGGCGAAGGGACCGATCGAGTGAAATCCACTCGGAATGCATCCCCAGCGCCTCTGCAACCTCCTCCAGGTCGTACGAGGCAACGCCGTCGATCGTTCTCGAGGAAAGCGCGGCAAGAGAATGGCCGAAGATGCAGACCGAGGCGATCGCGACGATACGCGACCAGCAAAAGCTCCGGGGACGGTCCATTCGTCCAGCTCCGGAAATTACTCGGTGTGCTCGGCGGTCTCGAGAACTTCCTCGTTGTACTTCAGCTTGCGCCGAGCGACGGGAAGAGGAGAGATCACAGTGCTGGCGTGGCGGCCCGCGATCCTCGGTTCGGAATCCATCGTCCCGACATGCTCAAGGTCTTTGCCCGCCCGATTGAGGACCACGATCCCAAGCTCCTTGTGCTCGTTTTCCCGGCCTCGATACATGAGTGACATCTTCACCTTCGCCCCCTTGTAGAGGAACTCCTCCGCGTGGCGCAATTTCGTGAGATAGTCATGCTCCTCGATGCGAACCCGGAACTTGACCTCTTTGATCTTGGTCGAAGTGGTTCCCTTGGACTTGTTCTCTTTCTGCCGTTTCGACAGCTCGTAGGTGTACTTCCCGAAGTCGAGAATACGGCAAACCGGCGGCCGGGCACTGGCTGAGATCTCCACGAGGTCGAGCCCCACCTGCTTCGCAAGCTGAAGTGCCTCGTCACGACTCACCACACCGATCTGGTTGCCCTCAGGGCTGATCAGCCGCACCTCCCGGGCGCGGATGCGTTCATTTTTGCGGGGTCCATAGTCGCGACGACGTCCGCGACCACGACCTCTTGAGCCAGATGGATAAGCCATGTATTGCTATAAAAACCTTTTCAGCACTCCGCGCAGCAGATTGGCGGCGGGGATTTGTGAAGATAAGGAGTACACATGCAGCATCGTTTCCGCGATGACAACTGTAAATCTGCATTCCTCCCTCCTTCTTCCGCAACGCGATGAGGGAGCTGCACCCTCGAAGGCGGGTTCAAACGGAAAAACTTTCGCCGCACGAGCAACTGGACTTGGCGTTCGGGTTCGAAAACTTGAAACCACCCGAAACCAACGCATCCGAATAGTCGAGATGAGTTCCCCGCAGGTAGAGCGCACTGCGCGCATCCACCAGCACATCAACCCCCTGCGACTGCACGAGGATGTCGCCCGATTTGGCCGACGGGACAAACTTCAGCTTGTAGGAGAGCCCGTTGCAGCCCCCTCCCGTGATCTTGATGCGGAGAAAGCTGCCCGTGTTTTCGCGGGCGATGAGGCGCTGCACCCTGGCGGCGGCGGCCGGGGTCACCAGGACCAGCCGCTCATTGCCGAGGCGGACGCCTTCCGGAAGTTGTGTGATGACTTCACTCACTCCGGTCCATCATGCGGCACTCTTCCGGGCGCGCAAGCGTTGTCGATGAGCCGATAGGCCAGGCTGACCGCCTGGCGAAAGCTCTCGCCGCTGGTGATCCCGCGTCCCGCGATGTCGAATCCCGTCCCGTGGTCGGGGCTCGTCCGCACATGCGGCAAGCCAAGGGTCACATTGACGGCACGATCAAACTCGACCGTCTTGAGCGGTCCGAGCCCTTGATCGTGATAAAGCGCCACCACGGCGTCGAAGTCCCCCCGACGCGCACGCCAGAAAACCGTGTCTCCCGGCAGGCAGTGGCTGACCCCGGCGAGCTTCTCGCGGAACCGATCCAGGGCTGGGTCGAGAAACTCGCGTTCCTCCCTTCCGAGAAGGCCACCTTCGCCGGCGTGCGGGTTCAAGCCACACACGGCAATCCGTGGCTCTCCGATGCCCAGTGAGCGGCAAAACTCGTGGGCCCGGTGAACCGCGCGTTCGAGCAGCTCAGGCCGCGCCCGCAGCAACGGCCCCACCTCTTGAAGGGGAATATGCCAGGTAGCGAGGACAACGCGCAGCGATGCTCCCGAAAATGCCATTGTCGGCTGACCACCCCATCGTGCGGCGAAAAATTCGGTCTGGCCCGCAAAGGGAAACCCGACCCGCTGAAGCCACTCCTTGCTGACCGGTCCCGTGACCACACCCGAACATCGCCCCTGCGCACACGCAGCGGCAGCGGCTTCCATCGCCGCGAGCGCCACCTGCGCGCCGGGCTCGGTCGCGACCCCGGGTTCCGCCACAAAATCGGCCGGGCCCACCGCCACCTTTTCCACCCCCACGAGCCGCGCCAACCAGGATTCAGGGCCGAAAACACACACCGCATCGATCTCACGGCGGGCACCCAACCAGGCCTCGATGATTTCCGGACCCACCCCGGCGGGGTCGCCACAGGTAATCGCGAGCGGTTTTCTCATGCCTCCCCATTCCCGGAGAAACGTCGCGACAGCGGCTGGATGAAGCCACGTTGACCGCTTGCAAAAAACTCGAGGAAGCGCACAACCGCCGCGTCGAGTTCGCGAGGCTCCTCTGCATACAGGGTCGCCCGGCTGCGCATGGAGCCTCCATCCCCACAAACGAACCGGTAGGCAAGTTTGAGCGCTCGGATCGCCTCGGGAGTAAACTGCCGGCGCCGCAGCCCGATCAGATTGAGACCCGAAAGTTCATTCCGCTCCGCCGACAGGGTGAACGGCGGGACGTCCCGGGTGATACGGGCACCGCCTCCGATCATCGAGCTCTCGCCGATCCGGACGTGCTGGTGAATGCCGACGGCACCGCCGAGAAACGCGTGTTCGCCCACCGCAACGAAGCCTCCAAGCATCACGTTATTGGCAAGGACCGCATGGCGTCCGACTCGACTGTCATGGCCGACATGCGCATTCGCCATCAAGAACACGCCTTCTCCAACCTCCGTGAAGCGCCCTTCCTCCGTCGCCCGGTGGATCGTCGCCCCTTCCCGCACCTGCACCCGCGGCCCGAGGCGCACCCCGGAGGGGGTTCTCGCGTCAAATCGAAGATCCTGGGGAAGGCCCCCAATCACCGCTTGCGAATCGACATGACAGTGTTCCCCGAGGACCGAACCGGCACGCACGATCGCGTGAGCCGCGACGGTAACTCCGTTCCCCAGCTCCACCCCGTCTTCGATCACCGCATACGGGCCGATCGTCACAGATTCATGGATACGTGTGGCACGATGTACCACGGCGGTCGGATGGATCGTCACACTCATTCCCTGAACAGTCCCATCTGCGGATCCTTGACCAGATCGTAATTTTTCAGAATACGCAGGATCTGCAGGATTTCGCTCTTCGAATAATTCCGGTTTACTTCCACCTTCTGTATGATGTCGAGAAGCATCGAGCGGAACGAAATGATCCCGTCCACCCCCCGATCACGCAACAGTTGAATGCTCTCGCTCCGGTGCGGCTCGACCGTCGGCAACCCGGGCAACACAAGGATCTTCAGAAGATCCTGGCGATCGAGCCCCTCTTCCTCATCGAGAAATATGTCCTCCACCGTCTTGAGGACGTTTTTTTCGAGAAACTTCAGGATCTCCGAACTGCTCTTGAGCAACGCCGGGGTGAAGCGCAGGGAGGTATGCCATGCCTTCACCGCAACCACCGCCCGGTGCACGTAGGGAAGTTCGGAGCCAAAGAGGAGAAAATTCGGCTGCCGATCCCGGGAGACAAACGACGGGTTGTACACGAGCAGGTCGATTTCTTCCTCCGCCAGCTTCCTCCGGGACTGCACCTGGTATTTACGCAACTGCCGCACGAGAAAACCGTGCAGCTCGAAGTACTCGCGAACAATCTGCTCATCAAAGCCAGCCATCGGTTACTGGCTGATCGTGATGATTCCCAACCACTTGGCAAGCACCGCAGGGAACCCTCACGATCGGCCCTCTCCTCCGGATCAGGAGGGGCCCTCCACCGGGTCCAAGAACCCCGCGCGGTCTTTCACTCCACTCTCTCGACCGCCGATGCCTCATCCCTTCTCACCGACGCCCAAAGGTCCTCATCCGGCCCGAGGGGAACAATTCCGGTCGGATTGATGTCATCATGAGTGACGTAGTAGTGACGCTTGATATGGTCGAAATCGACCGTCTCGGCAATCCCCGGGATCTGGTAAAGTTCGCGGAGATAGCGGAACAAGTTCGGATATTCGGAGAGCTTGCGCAGGTTGCATTTGAAGTGCCCATGGTACACAGGGTCAAAGCGGACAAGGGTGACAAACAGTCGCCAGTCGGTTTCCGTGAGCACAGATCCAAAGAGATAACGGCTACGCCCAAGCCGGGTCTCGAGTGAATCGAGCGTATCGAAGAGGCTCCCTACCGCCCCCTCATACGCCGCCTGCGTCGTCGCAAACCCCGCCCGGTAAACGCCATTGTTCACCGCCTCGTAGATCACTTCATTGAGCCGGTCGATCTCCTGCGCCAGTTCTTCCGGAACCAGGTTTAGCCGCACATCCGTGAACGCGTCGAATTCCCGGTCGAGCATTCTCATGAGATCGTCATCGGAGTTCGAGACGATCCGTTGGGAGCGTGTATCCCATAAAACCGGCACCGTGTAGCGGCCGCGAAATCCAGGGTCAGTCGCCTCATACGCCTGACGCAGGAACCGGAACCCGTTGATCGGATCCGCAGAATGCCCCCGCCCCTCCCGAAACGCCCAGCCCTCGGCCTCCGTCCGGATCGGATCGACGACCGTCATACCGATCACCGAACGGAGCTTCTTCAGCTCGCGAACAATGATCACCCGATGCGCCCACGGACACGCCAATGACACGTAAAGGTGATAACGCCCCTTCTCCGCCGCAAACACCGCCCGCCCGT
>CAZVQJ010000143.1:0-7861 GCA_964629165.1 uncultured Puniceicoccaceae bacterium | reverse complement strand
AACCCCAGCCTTCCAAGCTGGTGATGGGGGTTCGATTCCCCCCGCCCGCACCATTGTTGAGGCCGCCACGGAGGCCGGGATTTGTGCCACGTGTTCCCCCTCTTGCCGACGATCAGCCAGGCATTGTGAATCCCGGACTCCCCCCGCCCTGGCGCGTTTAACGGCGGGCGCATCATGCCATATTTGAGTCTTGGCCCTTCTTATTGAAAGAGCACCGCGCCGCCGCCTACGAGGAGGCGCAGTTCGAAGCGGCCCTCAGCGTCGACGGTGAGTTGGCTGGTTGCCGGGGTCCCGTTGGGCTGGTCGGAAAGGAGGGTGAAAGCCTCCCCTGCCAGGAACGGCGCCAAGAGGGATAGTTCCTGAACCTGAGAGGTCCCGTTGGTTGCGGCGATATACCAGTCGTGGCCGTGGCGGCGGGCTATCACCGCAAAACGACCGGGGTAGCCGTCGATATAGCGAATTTCATCCCAGACGACCGGCACCTGTTCGAGGAAGTCGATGACGAAACCCGGCTGTTCCTCAAGGTTGTTCGGGGTGAGGCCAAAGTGCTGGAGGGGCGACTGAAAAAGGACGGCGGTGGCGAGTTGAAAGGCGACCGTCGTGCGCCGCTGGGTGCCTTCTTCCTGATCACGCGAAAAGACGCGGTTGAGCAGGACTGGGCCAAAATCCATGGCGCCCACTGCGTTACGGATGAACGGCAGAATCGTACTCCAGGTGGCCTCTCCGTCGGCAAACCCCTGGGAAAAAACAAGATTCTCCGACGAGAGGACAGCTTCGCTCGTCATGAAGTTTGGATACATGCGCTCCCAACCTCGAGGCAGCGTCGACCCGTGAAAATTGATCATGAGGCCATGCTTATTCGCGTCCGTGAGGATATCCTCATACAGTTTAAGGGTGGTCTGCTTGTCTCCGCCGAAGAAGTCGATCTTCAAGCCCTTGATGCCGATCGACTGGAGCCACGCCATCTCCCGCTGCCGCGCCGGCGCCGTGTCCATTCGGTCGCGCGGCCCCTGCGGCGCATCGTTCCACGCTCCGTTGGAGTTGTACCAGAGCAAGACACCGACCTGTCGATCGCGCGCATATTCGACAAGTTCAACGAGGCCCTCGCGCCCCAGGTTCACATCCCAGAGCGCATCGACAAGAATATATTCGTAACCCATCTCCGCTGCGAGATCGATGAACGTGCGCTGATCGTCCGCGTTCATGCTCGCATCCTGCCAGACCAGCCAACTCCAGGTGGATCGGCCGGGCTTGTAGTCCATGGACGGTGCATAGAGCGGTTGGACCACATCGGTCGCCACCGTGCTCTCTACAATCGGGGCGAGCGTGCGTGCGACCGTCAGCGTGCGCCAGGGGGTCAACAGGGGCAGTGAACCCGAAACCGTGGCGTCGCCGATTCCTCCGTTCTCTTCGGGCGGCGGAAAGGCGATCTGGTAACGCCCATCGGGGGTGGGATCACTGAGGCGTGTGCCCGCGTAGCGACTCGAGGTGCCCGTCTCCGAGAGAAGGACCCATCCATGGTCCGCGACCCGAAAAAGGGCGGGAAAAGTAAACCCCAGTCCGCTCGGCGACGGGATGGTCACCGGCACGTCGATGAGATAAGGCTCTTCGTAACTCGGCTTCGTTTTCATCCATCCGTCACCGACTCTGGCCTGGTGGGTGACGAATGCCGTGGTCGAGGCGGGAAAGACGAATCCCGTTGTTTCGCCTTCGATGGTGACGCGTCGCGCCTCCTCGGAAGTGAGACGATAGGCGAATGCGACATCCGTATCGCTGACCCTGAAAATGACATCGAGTCGGTGGCCATCCGCTGTTTCCAAGCGGGTCGTCAACTCGTTCGCAACGTAGTGGACTTCGCGGACTTTGCCATGAGGCAGGATGTAAGCGTCCTCGATTCTCGTCATCTCGCTCCCGAGGACGCGGAGGCCGCTCGCAAAGCTGCCCAGGTTTGTCTCCAGACCGAGCGGCGAAGGCTCGAGCAGGGTCTCGCCCGCAAGCGCGATTTCATACGTCAGGGAACTTTCTTCGGCTGCGAGACGAACGACGAGGGAACCGTCCGGGCTGGCGACTTCTTCCGCGGACAGGACCCGCGGCGGCAGCAGAAGCGCGGCAAGAGAGAAAGAGGCGATACGAAGAAGGAGACTTCCCATGGGACAACAAGATGAAGAGAGAACCAGAGGAGACAGGACAGATGAGGAACCACTGCCGACCCATTTGCAAACGGAAGCGCCAGCGCGCGAACTTTCCGGTTCGGGCAGGATCAGTCCGCAGGAAAATTCTTCACTTCAATGGACCACTCCGGGTTGCGACGCAGCTCGCTCTTCTCGTTCAGGAACAGGGCGGATGCCTCTGGGTCTCCCTTGAGCTGCCAGTCAAGCCACGCCAGGGCAACCGGTGTGTATTCACCACCATGGGGTCGGTGATAGGTGCCCCCGTGGCCAACATCGAGGTTTGCCATGACGACAGGCACCTGTTGGACCCGCCTGAAATCGTCCATCGCGTTAGCATAGGCGATGTCCGACGGGCCTCCCATGAGGTAGAGCACCGGGCCATGGAAGTCCCTCAACGCGTCCTTCGAAAGCGGTGGCATCCCCCACTTCGGCGACGGCTCCGGAAGCACGCCGCTATTGGCCACCACCGTTGTCCGGATGCGTGGATCTCCGGAAATTTCAATCGCCTGAAGGCCACCGCAGGACATGCCCATGGCCGCGACCTGGAGAGGATCCACCCTGCCGTAATAGGCGCTTTCCGGAGACGCGTGCTGAGCCAGCATCCAGTCGAGCATATCGAGGAGTTGGCTCGAGGAGGTCATTTCGCGTGACCGTTCATCGCGCTCCTCGATCTGATCCAGCCGTCCGATCGCCAGAATGACGTAACCATGCGACGCGAGTTCGTTGAGGAATAACTTGTGCTCCTGCGTCGTGTTCGCGCATGCGCCGTTCCCCCAGAGCAGGATCGGGAGTCGCTCGGCAGGACCGAATGCAGTCAGATCCCGCGGACGAAAGATGGTCATCCCCGGAAAGCTCGCATCCTCGGTGACAACGGCCGTGTGAGGTCCCCTTCCGCCGTTCTCGAGCATCACCGTCGCCGATTCCTCCCCCTCTCTTGCCGGATCGTGGGGCATTACGAGAGAATACGCTTTCTCGAGAAATAGTGGAAACACGTTCCCGGCTCCAAACATATTGGTATAGAACAAGACGATGAGGTCGTGCTCCGGATCGATCAGGTAAGCCGTCCCCAGCATGCCGCCCCACGCGAAGGCAGCATCCGAAACTGCCGGCACCGGTTTCTTCTCCCCGTGCAGTTCGAACCCGAGGCCAAACTGAAAGCCTGCCTCCGCCCCGCTGTTCTCCGGCAAACGGTTGATCCTCGTCATCTGTTCGATCGTCTCCGGCTGCAGAATTCGGTGTCCGTTGAATGTCCCCGTGTTGAGCAGCATCTGGCAAAATCTAGCGTAATCCGCGATGGGACCGTTCAAACCAATCGCCCCTTCGGCATAGGTCTGTTCCCGGCTGACAGTCCCCTCACTGTAGAGGTTCGAGCCCGGCTCTAGCCTGCCGTCGATCGCCCGATAGGCCTTGACGAAACGAGCGAGCGCATCCGGTTCGTAATACCAGTCAGTTTCCTCCATCCCCAGCGGCTCCAGCACCGCTTCCTTCACATACTGACGCAGCGGCTTGCCGGAGATGCGCTCGATCAGGTAGGCGAGCATGTTCGTACTGACATGATAGTCCCATCGAGTGCCGGGATCGAAGCCCAGCGGATACGCAGCCAGCGCCAGCATTTCCTCCTCAAGATACTGCGCCTCGTAGTTGCCCCCTCCACTGTGCTGACCGCTGGGCGTCTCGTTCGGCATCACGCCCCCAAACCCCGCCGGTGCATCATCTCCGCGACGCTCCGCCTGCCTGATCTCGCGGACCAGTCCGGCGTTCAGCCCCGAGGTGTGAGTCATCAAGTGCACAAAAGTCATCGGTGTCGCCGTCGGCCGCGTCTCGTAAGAGCCATCCGCGTGAACGGCGGTCACGACTTCATCCGGTACCTCCGGAAAATACTTCGCCACCGGATCGTCAATCGCCACCAACCCCTCTTCCACAAGGGTCATGAAGGCCACCGTAACGACTGCCTTGGTCTGGGAAAACAGGACGTAGTAGTCGTCGATCGTCGCGGGCACACGGTTTTCGACATCCTTCCAGCCAAAGGCGCGATGATAGACCACCTGGCCTCCTTTCGCGATGAATCCAACCGCGCTGGACAGCTTCTGATCGTCGATGAAGGACTGGAGCACGGCGTCGATCGCCTCGACCGCCTGCGGATTCACGCCAGCTTCGGACACGTCAGCCGGATAATGAAAGGCATCGGGGCCCTTCGCAAGGACCATGGCCACCAGCGCGACCATGGAGAATGGAGTGAAAAAACGCATCATATGCAGCATCGGCGGTTATTACAGTCGAAAGCCTGCCGACATCTTGTGCCGATTACAGCCAAAAAGCAGATCCTTCGGCTGTCGCTCCTACCCGCCGTCCACCGCCGCAGCCACAAGATTCTGCGCCACCCAACACTGAGACTGAGCATCTCCGTTCAGCCCACGAAGGACGGAATGGCAAAGCTCTATCAGGTCAGCCAGATACGAGCGGCCGCCCGACAACTCTAACCCTCGTTCAACATGAACCCTCTCAAGAATTATTCGGTCACCGTTTGGTCCAGCGAAGAAGACGAGTGCTACCTCGCCAAGGCACCGGCGTTCGAATTTGTCATGAGCGCGGTGTCAATCAGGCTCCTGAATGCCGCCACATGGTAGGTGGCGAAGCTGTGGCGCATTTAAAGCCGCTTAAATTACGACGCAAATCGTTGATTATGAAATGGTACCCGGAGTGGGGCTTGAACCCACACGCCCTTACGGGCAAAGGATTTTAAGTCCTCAGCGTCTGCCAGTTCCGCCATCCGGGCCTGAACCGGCAACTGTGGAAAACTCCCGGGCCCGGGCGCAAGCGCAATGGAGGATTCGCATTTGTGTAAAGCCATCCGGTTGGCCAACCTGCGGGAATGTCCGAAACAGCCGTAGGACCCGCGCGCATTGCATTCTTCGGAGGGACCTTCGATCCGCCACACAACGGCCATCTGGAACTTGCTCGCGACGTCGTCGATTCCCATCGACTCAACCGGCTTTTTTTCATTCCTGCGCGGCAGAATCCGCACAAGCCAGAGGCTTCGACCGCAACCGGGGTGCAACGCGTCGCGATGCTGGAAGCAGCCACTGCGAATGATGATCGGCTCGGAGTCCTCGCAATCGAGATAGCGCGCGAAGAGCCCAGCTACACCATCGACACGGTCCTGTCGCTGGAGAAAAGGTTTCCCGATCCTATCCAACGATACTGGCTGCTCGGGGCCGACCAATTACCATCCCTGCACCGCTGGCACCGGATTGAAGATCTTGCACAACGGATTCGATTCCTCGTTCTGCAAAGGCCAGGCAGCCCTGTTGCAGAACCGATGGTTCCCGGATTGCGGCTTGAAGTCGTCAAAACCCGCCTCCGGGATGTGAGTTCCACGCAAATTCGCGAATCGCTTGCGCAGGGCTTGCCAGTTGACTTTTGTGTCCCACTGCCTGTCTTAGATTACCTGAAGTCGCACCCACATATATACCGGAAATCCTGTTGATCCACGCCAAGAGCCCATCGATGCCATTGTCTGAAACCGAGACCAGCACGCGCGCACAGATCCAAGCCTGCTGCCAAGCCCTCTACGACAAAAAGGCAGAAAACATTGTCCTGTTGTATCTTGGGGAAAAATCCTCCGTTGCGGATTATTTCGTGATCGCGACGGGCACCTCGGATCCTCATCTGCGGGCCCTCACGGGAACCGTCGTCGATACGCTCAAGGAGCGGAAGGTCCCCACAATGGGCGCCGATCGTTCCCCCGGTTCGGGATGGTCCGTCGTGGATGCCTACGACTTTCTCGTGCACGTCTTCACCGAGGAAGTGCGGGCATATTATGACCTCGAGGGGCTCTGGAAAGACGCCGAGCGCGTCGAACTGAATCTTCGCTGAGAGGACCGGTTTCGCGGCCGCTCAGAATTTGGCACCGAAGGTCAGGCTGACCCCGTCTGTGCGCTTTTCTTTGTCATCGGGCAACCGGTCGTCGTAGGTCATGTCGTAACGCAGATTCATGCTCAGCCGCTGCGTCAGCTGGTTCTCGAGACCCGCTTGCAGGACAAAAATATAGTCTCCGGTAACACCCGGGCTATAGGTCAAGGAGGTCTCCTGCGTCACCTTCAGCCGGTCCGTCAGGATGAACTCGAAGTCCTGTTGCAGCGACCCGAGCAGCGTCCATCCGTCTTCCAGATCGCCAATCTGCCGGAAACCAGTCCCCACACTGGGTGTCACCGACCCCTGCAAACGCGCCTCATTCAACCAGCGATAACCGATCCCCACCAGCTCATCAAGCTGATGGTGGACCGCGCTCGGGACATCCCGGGTATAGCGGGTATCGCTCTGGATGAAAAAGTCTTTCACGTAGTCGAATCGGTACCGCGCATTGCTGCGCAGCCGGTCCTGCGTCGTCTGCCCCACGGTATGGACGACCTGGTTGCCATCCGCATCGGTCGTCGAAACCTGGCGAGAGGTCCGGGCAAATTCATACTGGCCCTCAAACCGCAATTGGTGGCGATCGATCTGCCGCTCCGTCACAAAACGAAAATTGAATCGCTGCTCATCCTGCTGGGAAGAGCGGAAATAGAACCCGATGTTGACCTGGTTATTCCAGCCCATCAACGGATAGATCCGGCCTAGGGTGCGAAAAAGGATGTTGTCCTCCCAGAAGCCAAGCCAGGCGTCATAGGCCATCTGTGGCAGTTGCTCGAGATCCCGCAGGCGTTCCGCAGCCGTCTCGACCGAACCGGTCGTTGCCGAGCCGGTCGGAGAGACACTGGCAATGGCCTGCTCAAGAGGGGATGCCACCTGTCGCGGCGAATCCACTACCTCTGCGATGACTTCGCCGTCCTCCTCCGAATCCGAGTCATCGCTCTCCCCGGAGGCCCTTTCGGAGGCCACCACCTCCGGATTTTCGGGGGGTCCCACGGGCGCCACCAATGCCTCGACCGGAATGGTCACTCTCCCGAAAACGGGTGAGTCAATCACAAGCACTTCCTCGTTTCGCTCGATCAGTTCGCCCGTGATACGATCTCCGTTGCTCAACTCAAAGACCGACGCTGACAGGATACCCGCATGGGTGACAGCGAGCATCCCCCACCACAAGAGCCTCCTGAAATGTTTCCTCCTTCGCGTGTGCACGTTCCCGATCCCAAGATCAATTGCCGAAACCGACGAGCACACTGCATGGGTTCCAAGCGAAAAATTCAAGAGGCAACCCGCCGGAAGACCCGTTTATCTTTCATCGCCGAAGAATTCTCTCTTCCCGAGATAGGAAACACCCGCGGAGAGAGGGGGATTAAAACACGAACTCATCTGGAACGATTTCGATTTATTGTTCCTGGGATTTGCTCAGCGTTTTCAACGTTTCTGAATCACTCCGAATGAGCGTGATCTTTTTTGCCCGCGACCATTTCTTGATTTGGCGCTCACGCTTTATAGCCACGGTGGATTCCATGGGCCCTTCGGCAAATACCAGAATGAACTCTTTCAGCTGTTTGGCCTGTCGGGAGCCACTCCCGTCGGCATGCCTCTGAATGCGGCTCGCGACATTATGGGTTTGTCCAACGTAGAACATGCCGTTGCGCATCAACAAGATATAAACCCAAGAAAGCCCTTCGGCAGGCTCAGGGCATTCGACGCGTTTTATCCCTTCGGGAGTTTCCATCGTGGATGAGCATTCTGGCCTGCCATGAGCAAGCGAAGCGCGTCGA
>CAZVQJ010000142.1:0-7925 GCA_964629165.1 uncultured Puniceicoccaceae bacterium | reverse complement strand
GAATTCGCGAGCGGGCAGGCGTGCGGGTGGAACCCCTCTCGATCGAACACTCCATCCCTGCCGCTGCCCAGGGAGCAATTGCGATACAGGGACGTAGGGGCGAGGGAGTCCTTTGGGCGGATTCTATTTGTGTGGCAACGACGACCGCCGTCGCTCTCGAGCGCCGGACTCTCCATGCGCTCGGAGGAGGCTGCCACAGTGCTGCCGCCGCTCATGTGGCGGGACAAACCCTGCATCTGTTTGACGCCAGTCTGGGCCGTCATTCCTTGCTGATCACGGAATCCGGGATCAACCTCGATTCATGGATCGCGGAGCTGCGGCAAAAATTCATTCCATGAGCGACGCGAAATCCAAACCTCTCGCTGGCCGACGCATTGCCGTTACCCGCAATCTAGAATCCGCCGGTCGTTTTTCCTCCCGGCTCCGCGAGTTGGGTGCCGACGTCCTCGAGCTGCCCCTCATTCGGGTCGAAACCGGTGCCGACAAGGAGGCGACAGCCGATATCTTTGGCGAGATCGGCCAGTACGAGTGGATCGTCTTCACCAGCGCAAACGGCGTGCGGGGATTCTTCCAGGAGTTTCTCGCCGTCTTCGAGGATATCCGATCGCTCGGGCTGATGCGTATCGCCACCGTCGGACGGGGAACCGCTGCTGCCGTGAAAGAGTGGTACCTGAAGGTTGACCTCATTCCCGAAACAGCCACTGGCGAAGGCCTCGCGGAGGCGTTGAAAAAGGAGCAAACGCTCGACAATCTGCGTATGCTGGTGGTCACCGGAAACCGCAACCGGGACACCCTCGTGCGGATGTTGGAAGAAGAGCGCGCGATCGTCGACACCTACCAGGTCTACCAGACGGAACTGGCGGATCTTGCGAACGATCCGCGTGCGGCGGAGTTCCGGCAGGCCGGCGCCGATATTCTCGTATTCGCCAGTTCTTCCGCAGTGGAATCGTTCGGTCGGCAATCGGCTCACCTCCAACTCGAAAAATCCGCCCGAATACCCGCGCTGTGCAGCTTCGGGCCTCACACCACGGCGACGATGAAAAAGGCGGGCATTCCGGTCTCGATTGAGGCGGAGACTTCGAGTGTGGACGGCATGGTCGACGCGATTCTCCGGCATTTTAATGCCTGATCGGTGGCTGCCCTGGGTCGGGTGGAGGGGGCTTCTCCCCGGGACCGGCCGTTCCAACCACGCCGGGAAGGGTGGTCAGAAGCCCGGCATGTAGCGGATGATGAGCATCATCGTGCCGACGGTGAAGATCAGGGCGATGAGGGCGAGCGCGCCGTCGTTGGCGATCAGGGCAAGTCCGAAGGCCACGATGGCGGCACCTGCCGTGGTGGAGGCGAAAGGAACCAGTTCCAGCGGGGGCATCGTCGCCGCAATGAGGACGCATAATGCCGCAATGATATATACCGCTACGTGACGGGTCAGAAATTCCAGTCGTGGACGCAGAAGCCGATCGACGAAGCGGGCGACCGGCCGGATCACCTTGAGGGCCTTGTCGAGTTTACTGCGGGAAATCGAGCGGTTGAGCACCCAGGTTGGCAGCCAGAAGTGTTTGCGCTTGAAGAGCAACTGTCCGGCGATGACCACGACAATGACCGCCGACATCGTCGGCACGGTCGGGATTCCGCTGAGCGGGGAAGTCGGGAGGAGACCCGCAAAGAGAAGCAAAGGACCGAATGAGCGTCGCCCGACCGCGTCCGCCATCGTCCGGATCGAAACGATCTCGAGGTCCGCTGCTCCCTCTTCGATCCGATCGATCACCTGCTCGAGGTCATAGAGTTCATCGTCTCCACGAGACGTCGCGGCTTCGCTCGCGGCGTCACCTTCGTCCGCCGGAAGCGAACGATCCCGTGGAGCATTGCCGGTGGGCGCTTCTGCCTTCGCCATGTTCCGTGACGCTGCAGAACATGCGCCGAAATCAGTGGTCTCAGGCCAAACCCCTGAAGACAGACGACCGCTCAGCGTGTGGGAGTTGCCGTGGCGCCCAGCCGTGCCGGATCAACGCTACTTTCTGCAGGGGTCCTGCCCACGCTTGCATGCACATTGCACGCGCCTCTCGCGTGATCATCCGCCTCCGCGCTCCCGCTCACGCCATCCCCTCCATCGTTCCGCACCTTTTCCTTTCCAAACCCACCAACATCCCTCATCAATCCTCCGCTTACGACACTGTCCCTGTAGTTCAATGGATAGAACTGCGGTTTCCTAAACCGTCAATCCGGGTTCGAGTCCCGGCGGGGGCACCACTGTAACCTGGATGGGGTGCCGTGCGGGAACGAAGTGGGTGCTCCTGAACTCCGGAGCTTGGCGTCGCGGTGCCTGCCTGCCGCAGCCCATGTAATTGAATCCGCCTCGGTGCCGCAGGTGGGGGTGGAGCGGCGGGGACCTCGGGTCTCTGTGGCCGCTGTCTGGACGCCTGCCTGCGCTCGCAAGTCTCTTCAGGCTGGCGCCTCTCGCGGGGCTTCTGAGAGGAGCCGTTTTCCAAGATAAAGGAAGGGGGTGTCGAGGAGGGCGATGAGAAGTTTGATGAGGTATTGGCCGATGATCAGCTCGAAGATGGGAAAGGTACCGTAGAAGGCGATGGAGATGAAGAGGGTGGTATCGATGAGCTGGCTGATGCCGGTCGAGAGGTTGTTCCGCAGCCAGAGTCTCCTGTCGCCGTGCCGGGTTTTCAGGTGGTGAAAGAGCGTGACGTCGATGAGCTGGCTCACGAGAAAGGCGACTGCACCGGCGATGGCGAGGCGGCCGGAGAGGCCGAGAACCTCTTCATAGGCGGGTTGGAGGTTCCAGCCGGGTGCCCCCGGCCAGGCGATCGCGATTCGTGTGTAGACGAGAAAGAGGATCATGAGGACGAAGCCTGACCAGACGGCGACCTTCGCTTTTTCCTTCCCGTATACTTCGGTGAGAAGATCGGTGATGAGGAAGGATGCGGAATAGACAATCACGCCCGCTGGAACGGCGAAACCGATATCGAGGAGCTTGGTCGCGGTCGTCGTGGAAATCACGACGAGGCCGGCGTAGGTGGCGATGAGGAAGCTGGCACCCAACCTCCTTGCACATCCGGCTGCGACGAGGACGACGGTCAGGGTGAGGATGATCCAGAGGAAACCCCAGGCGGCGATAGACTCGGTTCTCATGGCAGACGCGCCGCCTTGGGAGAGGACCCACGCCGTGATGCCAGAAGGGAAAGGATTCATATGTTCGGCCACTGGTAATCGGGCTCCATGGAGCGGACCGATTCTCCGATGTCGAGGAAAGAGAAAGGATTCTGGCGAGGACGCCGGGGCTCGGCAAGGGGATGCAGGGCGAACCACCGGGCGCGCACGGGAAAGGTGGTTTCACCGCGCCGTCGAACCTGTTCTCTGAGAAAGTGTGCAGGGTGCCCCCGCGGCGACGCCTGTTCGGCCAGTGAAAACGGATTCGAGCGATGCCTGGGGCGATCTGGCGGGTGTTACCGTCCGCCGGTGATGTAGCTTTCGAGGTGGTCGATATTCAGGCGCTGGTCGGCGATGACGTTCTTGACGACGTCCCCGATGCTGATGAGCCCCACGAGGTCAGTGCCCTCCATGACGGGCAGGTAGCGTTGTCGGCGATCGGTCATGATCGTCATGCATTCCTCGATCGAAGTGCTGGGAGAAACGGGATAGAATTCGCGGCACATCGTTTCCCGGACGGGGGTGTGCCGGGAAGTCTTCCCATGGAGGACGATCCGGCGGGCATACTCCCGCTCCGTCAGGATACCGACGAGCTCGTTTCCACTGAGGATCACGATGGCTCCGACGTCATTGGCAGCCATCAACTGGAGGGCTTCGTAGGTGGAACTGTCGGGATCGATGGAATAGATCGCGCGCCGGGCTTTGGAATCGAGGAGTTGTCGTGCGGTAATCATGGGTGACACTGGGGTTTTGCAGAAGGCTGTCGGCAGAGGAGAAGGGTGTCAACCGGACGTTGCTGGCGATCCGGTGAGGATGCTTGGCAAACGGCGGAAGAGGGAGCACGTTGCAGGCTGTGAATGTTCGCTGCTTCTATCTTTTCGCGCTCATCGGGATGGGTGCCAGTTGGGTTGGTGCCCGTTCGGAGCCTCCTGTCGTTCTTCTCTGGGAAGGGGGAGCACCGGGCTTTCAGGAGCGTCGGAATGAACCCGAACTGGCGCAGGATTACTGGATTCGGAATATTCATAATCCCTCCCTCACAGTCTTTCTCCCTGCCCCTGAAAAGGCAACCGGAACGGCTGTCGTGATCTGTCCGGGGGGCGGCCACCGTGAACTCGTGTTCAACGCTGAGGGGGTCGAGCCGGCCAAGTTTTTCAATGAACTGGGCGTAGCCGCTTTTGTACTGAAATATCGGTTGGCGAAGGAACCGGGGTCGAATTATTCCGTCAAGGATCACGCTCAGGCTGATCTCCACCGCGCGATGCGTCTTGTCCGTTCGCGGGCATCGGAGTGGGGAGTGAACCCAAATCGGATTGGTGTGATGGGCTGGTCCGCCGGTGCCGAACTGGCGGCAATGGTCACGTATACTCCCGGGAGTGGGGACGCGAATGCGCAGGATCCCGTGAGACGGGTTTCGTCCCGCCCGGATTTCCAGATCATCATTTATCCGGGGGATCTCGGAATTCCTTTCAAGGTGAACGCGGATGCGCCCCCGGCGTTTTTTCTCGCGGCCAACGACGATCCGCGGCCTGCGGCGAACGTCCTTCTTCTGCTGGAAAAGTACCGCGCGGCGGGAGCTTCGGCCGAGGTGCACCTGTATGCGAAGGGCGGGCATGGATTCAACATGGGGAACCGTTCTGATTTGGTTTCCATCCGCCACTGGCCGCAGCGATTGGCGGACTGGATGCGTGACCGCGGATATCTCCGCACCCCGCCCCGGCCAGCGGCGCCCGCGGCCGAAGAAGCGGTATCCCGCGAAGGTTGAGAGGAGGGTGTGCGCGGTCCAATTCGGCAGAAACGACCAGATGTTGGCGAAATCATCGGCTTGGAAGTATCATCGAGATTCTCAAGATCCTCATAGACAGCCTGTTCTGCATGAGAGGACGGTTTGGCCCAATCCGTGCAGGGCACGGCGATCATGCTAGATGGATGGTCTTTTCTTCGAACGGCGACTCGTTGGGTGGTGGCTTCCGGCGCCCTTGCTTGCGGGCCTGCCCTGGACGCCGTGGGGTTGATGAATGAACTCCCACCGGATCGGCTGGTGCGTGCGGAAGATCTCGTGACACAGGCGGTGGAAGAGCTGGGCATCCCGGGGGCTGCACTCGTGGTAGTCCATAGAGGACGTCCAGTCCTGACGAGGACCTGGGGAATCACTGGGGGTGCTCGTTATCCGGTGACTGCTGAAACGCCCTTCGTAATCGGCTCCAACAGCAAGGCCCTCACAGCGTATGGGTTGATGCGGCTGATCGAGGAAGGCGATGTGGAGCTGGACGCGTCCGTGCGCGATTTTCTGCCTGCGTTTCGTTTGGCGGACGGTAACCCCGCTGAAGCCATCACGGTTCGTCACTTGCTCACCCATCGAAGTGGTTTGAGTGCAGAGGCGGGATTCCGGGTGGCGGATCGTGGTCTTCAGGAACCGGAGGCGATGCAGGCGCTTCTGCGAGAATTGGGCACCGTATCGATGACTTTCCGTCCGGGGGAAGCCTATGAATACAGCGCGGCGAACTATCTGATCCTCGGGGCACTGATCGAGGAAGTATCCGGGCAGTCGTTCAGCGACTTCATGAGACGGACGGTGTTCGAACCTCTCGCGATGGAGGATGCGGCGGCGGACCACCTTGCGGCAGAGTCGGCAGGTTGGCAGCCGGGCTACCGCTCCTGGTTTGGGCACCCCGTAGGCAGTCGCCTCCCCTACGACACCAGCGGTGCGCCCTACGGGTACATCGCCGCGAGCGCGCGAGATATCGGCCGTTTTCTTGCGGCCTTACAGCGACCGTCGCTCGGCGTGCTTTCTCCGGAATCGGTTGCCACGTATTTGCAACCTCTGACGGAAACCGGGAACGAGGGAGTCTACGGATTCGGGTGGCGGTTCATTTCGCGAGGCGGTGGCGGCACCCGTATCTGGCATGGAGGCGCGACCGCCGACTTTCGCTCGGAGGTGTTTCTCCTGAAGGAGCCAGAAATCGGAGTGGCGCTGTTGACCAATCGGAGCAACGGATTGGAGGTGGCAGCATTGGGACAGGTGGCGCGGGCGCTCGAAAACGTCCTGCTCGGCGAAAAACCGGGGGAGATCGAGGCGGCCACGGTCCCTTGGCGATGGTCCGGATCAGCGATGGTGGGGGTGCTCGCGTCTTTTGTTTTTTACCTCGCCTGGAAGAGTGTGCGAAGCCGTGATGGCTATCCCCGAACGGGCCTTTCAGGGGCGTTCGTCGGCGTTACCGGCGTCGCGGCGGGACTTGTGCTGGTTCCGTTGTCCACCTTCATACTGCCGGTTCCGCTTCGAACATTTTGCCTGATGGTGCCGGATCTCTGCTTCCTCCTTGTTGCCGCGGCTGCTCTCCTCTTGACGGGCGGGTTGGTGGCCTTGATCGGCCGCCATAGCCGCGTGCGCATCCGAGGGACATCAGCGTCCTGCTGATCTCATGGTGTCGGTAGACAACGGTGTTGATTGTGAATATCTTGAAGGATGGACGTCCTTCGAATCATTCTCTCGATCCTCTTACCCCCGGTGGGAGTTTTTCTTCAGGTCGGGATCGGTTTTCATTTCTGGCTCAATATCCTCCTCACGATTCTGGGCTACGTGCCCGGAATCATTCACGCCATCTATGTGATTCTGAAGAAATAAGCTGCGCTCGCGTCCTCCAGATTTTCAGACGGAACTGCGCAGGCTGGATAAGCTTGCGCGGATCATGGATACGAAATTCGGGATTCCCGGAACAGCGATCCGCTTCGGCTGGGATGGTATTCTCAGTATCCTCCCCGGGGTGGGGGATCTTGTCGGCGCGGTGCCTGCGTTCTATCTGATCTGGCGAGCCCGTTCACTTCATCTGCCTCTTCACGTCTTGTTCCGGATGGTAGGCCATGTCGTGATTGATCTTGTGATCGGGTCGATTCCGCTCTTCGGGACGGTCTTCGACGTCTTTTACAAGGCAAACTCGCGTAACGTGCGAATCCTGCGGAGGCAGTTGGAAAAAAGAACGGTGGCGGGAGGCGCCTGAAACAACGAACGCGCACCCTTGCGGGGACGCGTTCGTAGACAAAGGCGCTCGCTTGAGGGCTTGGCCGGTCAGTCAATATCTGGATTGACGACGCCGATGACCCCGGCGGCGATTCGAGGCCCGGCGTTGCCGGTGGGTTGGCCACCGTCGTCGGGTTGCGCATGGACGATCACGGCGCGGCCAATCACTGGGTTGTTCCGTCCGGCGAGAGAGATATTATCCACCGTGAGGGTGAGCACGGCCTCTCCATTGCTGTCAGCCTCGAGGTTGCCGAAATCACCGGCATGCCGTTCAGCGGCATGCGGGAGCGCATGCGGATGGCCTTCCGGGTTGTAATGGCCCCCTGCGCTGGTGCCGTCGTCCGAGCGCATATCGCCAAACTCATGCACGTGGATCGCGTGCTCCGCATTCGGTTCGAGACCGCGCACCCGTGCGGTGATCCGGACCTCGTTCCGACCCTGGCGCTCAAAGACGACGGTGCCGTGGGCTTCGTTCCCAGCTGTCGGTTGGAGGACGGCTATGAGGGTACTGACGGAATCGCCCATTCTCAGGCCCGATGACGGTTCCCTCTGCTGCTGATGATGGCGGTACACGCCGTCTCTTGCGGCCTGAGAACGTTTTGCCTGCCCCTGCAGGGGGATGGAAAAGAGGAGGGCTGCGGCAATGCCGAGAACCGAGGATCGAAGGAGGTGAGTGCTTTTCATGGAAAAATCGATGGTGAGATCTAAGCTTCGCCCAAAACTATGGACCGGAACAACGAGCGTGCAAACAAAC
>CAZVQJ010000141.1:0-7930 GCA_964629165.1 uncultured Puniceicoccaceae bacterium | reverse complement strand
CGTGGCCCTTGGCGTGATGGTCCTCGTGGTGGTGCAGAGTGTCATGGGCGGGTTCGGACAGATTCACCGGCAGCGGGCGATTGAGATTAGCGGGCATCTCGAGATCGGAGACTGGGGACGCCCATTCCTCTTTGATTCGGCCCTCGCGAACGGTCTTGAAGACGATCCTCGCATCGCGGCCGTGGGCCCCTACGCAAACGGGTTTGTGCTCGCCCAGAGCGGCCGGCAATGGCAGGGCACGATGGCCTATGGACTCGATCCATGGACGCCGGATGTTTACGGGCTGACCCGGTTTCTCAGTGAGGGAACGGTCGAGGACCTGAGCGACGATACGACGATTGTCTCCCTCACGCTTCTGCGACAATTGGGTCTTTCGATTGGCGACGAAATCGAGGTCTTCACCCCGACGATGATTGAAGGTTTGGAAAGCGAAGAAATGATCTTGCCCCGTTCGCTCACGGTGGTGGGCGTCTACAACGTCGAGTGGGACCCGGCATTCATTCCCGGGCTCGTGGTGACGCTGCGGACAATGCAGGACTTGTATTCCCTGCGGGGAGGGGTGCACGGGATCACGGTGCGACTGCATCCGGGGCATGAAGAAATTGCGGTGGCGCAGGACTGGAATGAACAACTGCCGCTCGGGCTCAACGCGAACACGTGGCAGGCGCGCTGGGCACAACTCCTCTCTGTTCTCGAGATGGAGAAGGTCATGATGCTTTTCATCAACCTCGTCATTGTGGCGGTGGCCGTGTTTGCGATCGCCATTGCCCAACTGCTCAACGTCGTGCGCAAGACCCGCGAGATTGGGGTGCTTCAGGCATTCGGAGGCGAACCCAGGGCGCTCTGGGGACTCTTCTGTTTTCAGGGCCTCCTGATCGGTTTGCTTGGAGCAGTCCTCGGGATGCTCCTTGGCGTGGGTCTGTTGACCTTTCGCGGTCCGGTCATTGACCTCATCGTCGAGCTGACGAGTTCGCGGGAGATGCTCGTGAACTTCTATTTCTTCAATGAGCTTCCGGTCCATTATTCGATGAATGATTTTCTCGTCATCGGCGTCAGTGCGGTGGTGCTTTCGACACTCGCGGGGCTCATGCCCGCGTGGCGTGCGACCCGACTGCGCCCGGCCGACGCCATCCGCGTGGAAGCATGAAACACGTTCTCCAGGCGCACGGGGTCAGTAAGAACTTTCGGATCGGCTCGGAGGTGATCGAAGTCTTGCGCGGACTGGAGATGGATCTGGAAGCCGGCACTTCGCTCAGCATCCGGGGCGAATCCGGTTCCGGAAAGACGACTCTTCTGAACATTCTCTCGGGTCTCGAACGCCCGGATGTCGGTTCTGTTCGTTGGGACGACACCCCCGTCGAGTCTCTCGGAAACCATCGCCTTGCCCGCCGTCGAAGCCGCTTCTGTGGCATGGTGTTTCAGAGTTATCATTTGGTTCCGGAGTTGAATACGCTCGAGAATGTGCTGCTGATTGCCCGGATCGGGCGGCAACCGTTGGCACCTGCCCGCGAAAGAGCGAAGGAGCTTCTTGAGCGGGTCGGACTCGCCAAACGGCTCGAGAGCTTGCCTGCGATGCTCTCGGGAGGGGAACGGCAGCGAGTGGCGGTGGCCCGCGCCCTTGTGAATCGTCCGGCGGTGCTCTTTGCGGACGAGCCGACCGGTAATCTCGACGAGCGCTCAAGCGATGAAGTCATGGACCTGCTCCTCGGGGTGACGCGGAGCGAAGGAGCCAGCCTGGTTCTCGTCACCCACAACCGCGCGCATGCCGCCCGCACGGCCCGGCACACGATATTGCGCGACGGCATCCTTCACCCGGAGACCTGAGCAGGAGCCATCCTCCGCCCGCAGTCCGATCGGCTCCTACTGCAGTTTGCTTCGAAAAAAGAAAGCTGCGCATACGAGGGTGATCGCGGCGATCAGGCTCAGAACCCCGAACTCCGCCAGGAGGTGTTGTGGACCCGTGCCTTCGAGATAGACCCGCTGGGTGATCTCGATCGCGTAGCGCAAGGGGTTGATGATCGTCAGGGATCGCACAACGGCAGGCATGTCGCTCACCGGCGTTGTCAGCCCGGAAAGCAGCATGAACGGCATGACGACGACGAATGTGTACATCATCGCCTGTTGCATCGTCTTCGAGATGGATGAAAGGAAGAGGCCGATGCCAACCGATGCGAAAAGGAAAAGGATCAGTCCCGCGTAGAGCGTGAACAAGGATCCGGCGAAGGGAATGCGGAACCAGAGTTGCGCGACAAGGAACACATTGGTGGCCTGCACAAGCCCGATGAGCATCGCCGGGACGGTCTTGCCGACCATGATCTCGAACGGGCGGAAGGGTGTCACGAGCAACTGGTCGAGCGTCCCTTCCTCGCGTTCCCGCGCGACCGACATCGCGGCCAGCAGAAGTGTTTGCAACATCGTGTGCGCGGCAATCAAGGCGGGAATCATATTCCAGCGTGTCTCCATGTTCGGATTGTACCAGGAGCGGCGGTTCAGGACGATTGCGGCGGTGGGTCCGGACGGTGCCGTTCCTGCGTGTCCGGCGTTGAAAGCGGCGGTCGCGGCGTTTGCGTAGGCGAGGGCGATGCCACTGGTGTTGGAGTTGCGTCCATCGCCAATGAACTGGACGGGCGCCGCCTCTCCGGCGAAAAGGCGCTTTTCGAAGTTTTCCGGGATGGTGAGGACGAAAACGGCTCTCCGGTGGTCGATGATATCGCGGATTTCGGATACACTCTGCGGATCGTGGATGCGGCGAAAGGTGTTCGAGCCGTCAAAGTGGGCAAGGAAGGATCGGGAGGTGGCGCTTCGGTCATGATCAAGTGCGGCGTAGGGCACGTCATGGAGATCGTAGGTGGCCGCGTATCCGAAGATGATGCACTGGATGATCGGAGGAACGAGAAGGCTGGCGAGTGACCGCGGGTCCTTGAGATTGGCCAGCAGTTCCTTTTTGATGAGAGCACAGATGCGAAGAAAGCTTTTCATCAGGATCGATCAATCCAGCCGCTTGCGGGTCTTCGCGTGTGCGATCAGAAGCAGGACGAGCGCCATCAAGGCGAGGGCTCCGAGAGAACGCATGTAAATCTCCGGAACATTGCCAGTGAGGAAGGCGGTCTGGACAAAGGTGACGTAGTGCCGGGCCGGGACGATTGTCGTGATTAGCTGGAGTGGAACCGGCATGCTGCGGATGTCGAAAAGAAACCCGGAGAGCATGAGAGCTGGCATGAATGAAATGACGATCGCGAGCATGCTGGCGACGAACTGGCTCCTTGCCACCGCAGAGATCGCCAGTCCGATCCCGAGGGCAACGAGAAGATAGAGCATCGAACCACCGGTCAGGAGAACGAGCGAGCCACGCAGAGGCACCTCGAAGAGACAGCGTGCTGTGACGAGGCAAAGGATGAACCCGATCATGCCCAGAGCGAAGTAGGGCACAGCCTTGCCAATGAGGATCTCGATCGGTCGCACAGGCGTGACAAAGAGCGCTTCGAAGGTACCGCGCTCCCATTCCCGGGCGACGACGAGGGCGGTGAGAAATGCGCCGATGAGCGTCATCACGAGCACGATCAGTCCGGGCACGAGGAAGTGCCGGCTTTGATTGCTTTCGTTGAACCAAAGGCGGTTCTGGAGAACGACCGGACCGATCGGAGCATCGGTGGCGGTCCGATCGGCTTGGCGACTGGCCCAGCGAGCGACGGCGCCCTGCGTATAAGCATCGATCGTGCGGGCGCGGTTGGCGTCGTTGCCGTTCAGGATCAACTGGACCTTTGGCCGTTCGCCGAGATGGAGACGACGGCTGAAATCGTCGCGAATCCTCACGATGGCATCTACGTCGCGCGTGACCATCCGTTTGGTCGCTTCCGGCATCGATCTGAAAATGTGCGTCTGAAAATGAGGGGAGAGGTGGAATCCGGCGGCGAGTTCCGATGCTTCGGAGGACGAATCTTCGAGAACAATCGCCACCGGTACATTTTTGACATCGAGAGAAAGGCCGTAGCCAAAAAGCATGAGCAGGATCATCGGCAGGAGAACGCCGACGAGCATTGTGGAAGGGTCCCGGGACATCTGCCGGGTTTCTTTTCGGATGAGGGCGCGAAGACGCCGCCTGCGCGTGGATGCACCTTGGAAGACTGGAGCGGGTTCGGTCATGGTTCCGCTCCCCATTCTCCCTGATGACGGGTCTCCTGAACGATGCTGATGAAAGCATCTTCCATCGATTTCCGGTCACCTCGGACCGCCGTTGGCGTGCCGCGAGCGATTATTCTGCCGCCGTCCTGAATGACGATGTGATCACAGTATTCGGCTTCTTCCATGAAATGTGTGGTGACGATCACCGTCACCCCCTGTTCGGCCAGTCCCGTGATATTCCGCCAGAAATCCCGCCGGGCTAACGGATCGGCGCCGCTCGTCGGTTCATCGAGGAAGAGGATTTCCGGTTCGTGGAGCAAAGCGGCGGCCATGGAGAGCCGTTGTTGGAATCCATTGGGAAGCTGTCCACTGGGCAAACGCGCTACCGGGGCGAGTTCAAACTGCTCAAGCGCCCATCCGATACGGGCCTGATGCCGCTTGCCGGAGAGCCCGTATGCGCTCGCAAAAAAACCGAGGTTTTCGATCACAGAGAGCTGGCGGTAGAGCGAAAACTTCTGGGCAACATAGCCGAGATGCTGCCGAACTTCATCCCGGCCTTTCCTCACGTTGTAACCAGCCACCTCGAGTTCACCGCTACTCGCGGAAAGCAATCCGCAAAGCATGCGGAAGGTCGTCGTTTTCCCGGCACCGTTCGGGCCGAGAAGGCCGAAGATTTCGCCCCGTCTGACCTCGAAACTCACATTATCGACGGCCGTGAACGCGCCAAACCGACGCACCAGATCACGTACCCGAACCACTACCTCGCCCGCAGGCCCATTCACGGGCGCCCGTTCCAATCGGACCTTCGCAGCCGACGCCGGGCGGCCTCCCTCGGCTCTGAGGAGGACTCTGAAACCATCCTCGAAGCGTGCCCCGACTGGCTCGATTGCCGCCCCCGCCGGGAGGATTGCAGGAGGGGATGCGCTTTCTTCTCGGTTCTTGATCACGAAGCGTGCCCGGCCGCCTTCCGGAACCGCGTCAATCACCTCCGGATGGTCGATCAGCCGGCTCTGAAGGATCCGCGCAGGCTCCCCTCTTTGCGGTTCGGCAAGGAAAGTTCTCCCGTTCGCGAGTTTCGTGATCGCCCCCGGAGGGCCTTCGTGGAGCATTCTGCCCTCCTGAAGGAGGAGAACGCGGTGGCATCGGGCGGCCTCATCGAGAGAGGTTGTGCTCACGACGACGGTGAGATGATCGCTCTCGACGAGTTGAAAAATGATGTTCCACAACTCGATTCGCGAGAGTGGATCCACCCCGACGGTGGGTTCATCGAGGAGAAGCACCTCCGGAGAACGGACGAGTGTGCAGGCCAGTCCGAGCTTCTGCTTCATGCCTCCGGAAAGCCTGCTGGCGAGCCTTCTCGTGAACGGGCCGAGCGCAGTCATCTCCAGCAGGGCCTCGTAGCGTTCAGAGCGTTCGGACAAGGGCAGACCGCGCAGGTCGGCGTAGAGGTCGAGGTTTTCCCGGACGCTCAGATCCTCGTAGAGTCCGAACTTCTGCGGCATGTAGCCAATGCGCGATTGCACCGCCGCCGGATGTTGGACGACATCGATGCCCAGCACCGAGATGTTTCCCGATTGCGGCCGAAGCAAACCCGAGAGCAGACGCAGGAGCGTTGTCTTTCCGGCAGCATCCGGGCCGACGAGGCCAACGAGTGTTCCCTGCGGGATCTCCATCGAGATGTCGTCGAGAGCACAGCGGTCGGTGCGCCCGCTGCGGCGAAAACCTTTCCTGAGTTTCCGGACGCAAATGCTTGGTGGGGGGACCGTATTCTCCATGCAGCCCCTCAATCTGGATCGGCCGAAGAGATGGGCGTTCGTTCAAGGTCAAGGTGGACCGTCACGGGCATCCCGAGTCGCAAGCGGTCCGCCGTGTCCTCGGTAACGAGCACGCGAACTTCATATACGAGGTGGGTCCTCAGCTCCTCCGTCTGAAGGGTATTTGGCGTGAATTCCGCGACAGCGGAAATATGCCCGACTCGCGCCTCGATCCGGTGATCGGGGAAACTGTCGATCACGATGCGCGCTGGCATCCCGGGTCGAATCCGTCCAAGGTCCGCCTCCCCGATATAGGTGCGGATCCATTTCGGTTCACTGACCGCAAGCGTGAAAACCGGCCTTTGGGGAGACGAGATTTCTCCCGGTTCGAGGATGCGGGTGCGCACCACGGCGTCGACCGGCGCACGAAGTTCCGCGTCGATCAGCCGTTCGTTGAGCAGGGCCCACTCCGCTTCGGCCGCACGGAGACGCGCTTCTGCTTCAGCAATATCTTCGTCACGCGGTCCGGCCTCGATGAGTTGAAGTGATTTTTCGGCAACGATCCGGCGTGCTTCGGCCGCTTCGAAGGCGAAACGTGCCGTATCAAGACCCTGATCACTCACGCCGGCCGAGCGGTGGAGTTCGGCCAAACGGTCATGCCGGCGGGCGGCGTCTGCCGATTCTACCGCCGCCGATTCGAGTGCGGCTTGCGCCTGTGCGATCTCCTCCGGGCGCGCACCGCGGCGGAGACGGGAAACCACCTGCCGTTGTGCCGCGACCTGAGCCTCGGCGCGCGCGAGGGCCGGCACCAGTCTGGACGTATCCAGCCGCGCCAGGACCTGCCCGCGTACCACACGGTCGCCTTCATCCACGAGAAGTTCGGCGATGCGCTCGCTGTTGTTGAACGGAAGGGCAATTTGCCGCAGTTCAACGTTTCCGAAAAGCTTGAGCACAAGGGGCGGATCGGTGCGCCCGTCGTTCCATCGGAAGATCCCCGCAACCGCTCCCGCCAGAACCAGCAGAAGGATGACCGCGATCATGGGTTTCCGGCTTTTCATGATCGGTCAGTGCCCATCGCAGGGGCGTTTTTCCATTGCTTCCGGCCCTGCTCACTCAGCGCCCCTTCTATGAGGATCGTTGTCAAGTAGGTGAACGCGGAACGCATGGTCAGATTCCACTGCTCGAGCTTCTGCGCGCTGCCAACGGCATCGACCGCGCCCATTAACATTTCGACGATGAAAGCAGTCGGGACATCATCCCGGATGATGCCCGCCCGGCGACCGGTTTCAAGAAGGCCCCCGAATCTTCGATCAATCAGTGCCCGCCGCAGCGCAGATAATTGGGCGAATTCTGCCGGGGAATCGAGCTGGATGTCGCGCAGAAAACCGGGCTGGATCTCGGCGAGGTGACGACGCCAGACGGTGAGCAGGGCGTGGAGCCCTTCCACGGGGTCCTCTGGGTGCGCGTTCTGCGCCACCGCAAGATCGGCGTCGATCTCACCGATCTTCGTCGCGAGAACCTCGCGGACGAGTGCCCGCTTCGACGGGAAATGCACATACAAGGTCTTTTTGCTGATCCCGGTTTCCTTCGCCAAGGCATCCATCGTCACGGCACGAAGCCCATACGTGAAAAAGCTGTGCCGGGCAGCCGCCAAGATACGCCCACGGAGATCGTCCGGGAAGTTGAGGTTCTCTTTCATGCAAGCACAGAAATTGCCATGAAAACGTAAGAAACTCAATAGGATTCGACAGTTTCCGAGAGGGGAACCATCGCCTCGATGGAAGCGTGAGGAGCCGCCCTTCCGTCGACGGGAGGGCGCTCGCCGAAGCGGAAAGGAGGGTATCGGATGAGGAGAAACGGTTGTGCGGGGGGCAGTCGCGGGAGATGCGTGCTTTTCGGAGCTGCTCTAGGGTTGATTCCGTTATGTTCAAGATTTTCGGACGGCGGGCGATGTGTATGGCAAGCGCCTCAAACCTGACTGCCCGCGATGAATATTTTGATAGCCGAGGACGATCTGATATCCCGCAAGCTCCTGACGAACATCCTGATGGAGA
>CAZVQJ010000140.1:0-8053 GCA_964629165.1 uncultured Puniceicoccaceae bacterium | reverse complement strand
AAACCGAGATTGCTGCTAGCGTGGTGCGGGGACGCGAGTTCGCGGGCGGCGACCCGCGAGCGATCGGCAAAATCTTCCCAACCCCCTCCGCGCACGCTCATGCCGCGGCCTTCGCCGGTGCGGTGGTAGTCGGTCTGCACCCCGCCGGGCAACCGATCATTGTAGGTATCGAGAGTCCATTCCCGCACATTTCCGTGGACGTCATAGAGGCCCCACGCATTCGGTTTGAAGCGGGCAACCGGCAGGGTTCCCATATGGCGGGTCGAAGAGATCACGGCAGAGCCGTAGTCACGCGGGTATTGTCCTTGGAAATGCCCGTGGGAACGGTCGGCCTTCGACCCGAAATGAAAAGGTTCCCGGGCACCCGCACGGGCGGCATATTCCCACTCCGCTTCGGTTGGGAGGCGATATACATAACCTGCGGGAAGACGTCCGGCAGTGCGTTCGCGGTCGGTCAGGCGTCGACAGAAGTCGACCGCGTTTTCCCAGGTGACCGACTCGACCGGGCGTTCCGTACCCGGAAAACGTGACGGATTGCGCTTCATCAATGCGGTGTAGGATGCCTGCGTCACCTCCGTTGTACCGATCCAGAACGGCTCGGAAAGAATGATCTGTGTGCGCGGCCCTTCATTCGGACGCCGAAGAGATTCCTCGAGCGGACTTCCCATCTCGAATCGTCCTGCCGGAACCCAAGCCAATTTCGCTCCCAGATGAGGGAGGGTCCATGGTTCGCCAGTTTCAGGTCCGGGAAGCGGGTGCAGGTCTGGTTCCCAGTGGTCGAATCCGTTTGGGGGGAGACTGAAGGATTGTTGGACCGGCAGAAAGTCGCGGAAGCGGAGCTTCACATTGACCACTTGCTCCGCGGGAATTTTCAGGCGTCCATGATTTACCGACACGGGTTCCCCCGCCACTTCCGCGACGAGATCGCTCCCGGCGTGTGTCGGCAATACCAGTTCGAGAGTCGCCGACCGTGGGCGCAGGTCCACCATGAGCGTTGTCTGCTCACCGTCGATGATCGTGATTTCACCGGACTGCGCGTGGAAATCGGGGTGCTCGACCCGCAACGGGTGGGTGCCCGCAGGCAGGCTGAGTTGCAGATCAGCCACTCCCTCGTAGGCATTTGGACCCAACTGGAGAACCAGTTTCTCCCTTCGCGAGGCAGCCGGCGGCGATCCGCTCAAGCGCACTTCAAGTCGGAGATCACCCGAAGCGGCTTCCAGGTCGCCGAGATCAACAAGATTTTCACGCCCGGGCACCAGCTGCAGACGATGGATGCGCTGCCGGAAGGCTTCCCCGCCGACCGCGAGTTCGATTGGCTCCTGCACATCCAGTTCCGCGATCAGGAGCGGAGTTTCTCCCATCATTTCACCGTTGATGCGCACGATCGCGCCACCCGGAGAGGTCAGAACCCGGAGCTCGGCGGGCAGCGGAACCAGCGCGGCCTCGAGTTCTGTCCACGCACCGGCTTCGAGGACCTGATCCAAAAGCTCAACGGATGCATAGCCCTCGCGGCTCACGACGAAGTCGTAGGAACCGGCGAAGAGGCGTTCAGAAACCTCGAGCAGACCATTTTCCGGCACCCGATCGAGAAACGTCCGCTCGCCGTCCGCATCGATCACATCGAGACGGCTTCCCGACAGGGAGCGCAAGCGGAGGGATGTCCAGGCAAGCTCGAGTTCGACCCGTGACTCGACGGGTTCGTCCCCGAGTTCGACCAAGACCTCCTCCGTGAGGTGGTGCGGTGACTCCACCTGGACGCGATAGGCACCCCTCTCTGCCCGCAGTTTGAGGAGGCCGTCAACGGTGTCGAAACTCGCCCCTTCATCGTCCAGAAACCGCACCCTCGCACGTTCCGGCGTTACCCGGAGAACAAAATTCGGTGTCTGGTTACCTGCGAGGTGCACCGGCGATTCCTCGTCCCTGGGCACCGTCTCCATGAGCGTCAGAAGCCAGCGACCCCCAAAGGCGACTGCCGCCACCGCGACGAGAACAAGGAGCAGCCGAACGCCTCTTCGAAGAGGTTTCGGATCCCTATCCTTCCCGGGGCGCGGGAGCCGAACGAGGTCGCGGAAAGACCGGCTCCGGGAATCGGTTACTTCGTGGCCGAGCCGTTCGACCCGATCGAGATCCGAAGAGGCGGCGAGGGTCGTTTGATAGCGGTTCCCGGGATCCTGTTCGAGCAGGCGTTCGAGATACACATCCCAGCCTTCCGGAATCTCCGGATCCACCTTGGAGGGTGGAACCCAATCGGTACCGAGACGCCGCGAGGTCAGGAGATTATACGCAAGAATTCCCACCCCAAACAAATCTGCCCGCACGTCGACGGCATCCTCGTTGCGCCATTCGGGGCTCAAGGCCTCGAGGACCGAATAGTCAGCCTGCGCCTCGGCATCCCGTAGAGGTACGATGGCGGAACTCACAAAGATCTCGAACTGGTGCCGGTCGATAGCCTGCATCAGGCCGCAACCCCAGATACGGAGATCTCCATTGCTGTTCGTCAGGACAAAATCCGGGGTCAGGGCAAAATGGAAGGCATCGGCGGCGGCCGCGACCTCGAGCGCCAGGATCACCCTCTTGAGGAGTGAGCGGGCAGGCATCGAAGCGAGCGGAAACCGCGCCGATTCCGTCCTCCGCTGGACGGAAAGAGGTTCCCCCGAAAAATCCGGATAAACGACCGCGAGGGTATCGCCTACCGCGACGATATCATTCGGTGCCAGAACGAGATCCGAGCCAGCCGCCGAAAGCCGGTCACGCTGTGCGCGCAGATTCTCCCCAAGGCGGGGATCGCGGGCGAGAGCAGACGGCAGCAGATGGAGAAGGATCGGCCCGCCGGCAGGACGGGTGTACGCTCGATAGAGGGCACCAAAAAGCGTCACCGCGACACAGCGGCGGATCTCGAAAGGACCGAGCCGCTCGCCGGGTGCCCTCAACTCGCCGGTCACGCTGATACCGTAGGGCGCGGGCGGCTCGCCTCCATTAACCTCCATAATCGGTCATTCTCAAAAATTCCGGAAAAAGAACGCGCCTCCCGGATCCCTCCCGGACTTCTGCGCGCTCCTCAAATATCGGATGACTCGACCACTTTTGAAGGTGATGAGGGAATATCCTCCATCACCATCCGGGGAAGCTGGAAACGAATGCGTTCTTCCAGAAACCGCCGCTGCATCTCCACAAAGAGCGCATTTCGCGTATCGACATACCTCGTTTTCTCGAACCACACCCCGAATCGAATGTTGAAGCCCTGTTCGGACAGTTCATCGACGAGGATCAGCGGTGCGGGTTCACGCAGACAATGGGGGTTTGCCTCGGCCACTTCCCGGAGGATTTCCCGCACCCGTTCGAGCGGTGCCTCGAAGGTAACCCGTACCACCAGATCCATTCGACGGATCGGGAACCGGGTGACAGTGACGGTCTGCGATTTGAGCAGCTCCTCGTTCGGAATGCGCACATAGAGATTGTCGAGGCTGCGCAGTTTTACGGAGAGCATGTCGATCGACTCGACCACCCCGGTGGTCGTGCCGACCCTGAGCAGATCGCCCACCCGGAAGGTGCGCTCCCCGATCAGAAAGAGCCCGCTGATATAGTTCGAGAGGCTCGTCTGCGCGGCAAAGCCGATCGCAATCGTCGCAATCCCTGCGGTCGCCAGCCACCCGGTCAGGTCCACCTTGAGGGCAAGGAGGATGGAGGTAACGATGCCCAGGAGGCCGAAGTAGAGAATCACCCGACGCACCACCATCGATGCATGGGCCCGGCCCAACCTCGACAACCCTTTGCCAGCGAAGTGGCTCGCGAGGAAAACGAGCGGCAATCCCAAGACCAGCCATAGCGCCACCGTCCAAGCCTGTTCCTGCCAACTGTTCATGGTATCCTCGAACGAAAGTCGTTTGGGGAAGGGTGAGAAAACGTGATGCCGACGAGCGAGCGTTCCGCCCGTTCCCTGGGTGCCGCCACCGCTTTCGCCCCGACCGCCTCTGCCGGGGCGTGGGGATCGTAGCGCACGGTACTTTCGCGGGTCGAACCGTGAAAGGCGACATCGATCGCATTTGCCCACAGTTCGTGGCGGGCGGCGTAGATCCCCAGGAATTGCGGGCGCACGCAAAGACGCTCGAAATCGAGGTGTTCCGCCGACCCATTGGTGATCCGGACCGGGACGATGACGTGGTGCGGCCCGACCGGAAGTTGTTCCCAATCGCGCCCTGCCGGAATCCCCAGGGCATAGCCGAGAACCCCGCTCGCATGATCGCCAAACCAGGTGCCCGCGAGTTCACGCGTCGGCCATGCGCCAAACGACATCCATTCTCCTGTTGCGGCCGGCGCGAGGCTGAAGCGCACCCAGGTCGGCAACAGGCAGTAGTAGGTCACGCTCTCCCCCGACGGAATGATGACCCGCTCTTCGGGCCGCGCAACGAGTGGGCGATCCGCCATCTCCGGGAGCAGACGAAAGGCACGGGCCGGTTTGACGAGCGAGAGTCGCTGCCATTCCAGCTTGTCCGGAACCACATCGTTCGGGACCAGCGATGTGTTCATCTGTTCGGAGGAGGTTCCGTATTCCCTTGCGAGGCGCCACGAGTCCTCGAGCCTCTGGATCCACATGCGCAGAGTCCCCAAACGCCAGAGGCAGGTGCGCCCGTCGGGGACGTCGCGATCGTTCCAGAACTGGAGGTGGGAAGTCATCTTTCGCTCATCCTGCTGCTCCTGGAGGTGTCATGGAATCCTGAGCACCTGCCCTGGTCGCAGGGCGTTCTGTGAAGGCAGCTGGTCGCGGTTGGCCTCGAAGATCTCGGTCCATCGTCCTGTCGTCCCGTACATCTCACGGCTGATGCGGGAAAGCGTATCGCCTGACTGCACGGTGTAGGTGCGCGGTCCCCGGGCGTCGGAAGCCGGACGGGAGACGACCTGCCGGTGTTCCACTACGATCGGGGCCACCTGGGCGGTCGGCGGCGGCAGATTCTGCAGCTCTTCCACCCGTTGAGCGAGCCGGGAACCCTGGTTCTGCCATCTTTCGAGTTCGGTGCGGGTCGTGGCGAGTTGCTGGCGCAGGCGCACATTCTCCTCATCCAGCTCCTTCATCCGGGCGAAGGCATCGAGCCGTTCCACCTCGTCGAGAAACGGGTCACCCGGGAGGCTCCGCATGAATTCCTTTTTGGAGGTCGTGATGAGCTCTTTCACCCGCGGAGCATTCTCGCCATTCGGCTTGAAATATAGATAGCGGTTGAAGTGATAGATTGCCGAAACCGGATCTCCGAGATGCTCCAGGTATAACAAACCTGCCTCGAGGTGGCTTTCGGGTGCGACCCGCCGCGAGTCGATCACATCGAGAAACGCCGCCATCGCCTCCTGATTCCTGCCTTCCTTGCGCAGCGTCAAACCCCGGCGGTAGGCCCGCTCCTCCGTCTCTGGCAACATCTCCGCCGGCCGATCAAAGCAGCCGCTGAGGATGATTGAGAGGAAAGCTCCCAGAACCAGCGTTCGCACCCCGAACTTTTCCCTGTCCCGCATTTTCGCTCGCAACCGCATGACCTCCAAGATGGAACTCCGACGATTGGGTTCGCAAGGGCGAACCTCACCGATCATGGGTCTTTACCGTTCCATCACAACGGAGTGCCATGCACGCCTCGCCCAACACCTCCGTGCGGGTGACACGGCCGTCGATGCCACCGCTGGCAACGGCCACGACACGGTGGCCCTGGCCCGTTTCGTTGGCGCGAAAGGGCGTGTTTACGCGATCGATCTCCAGGAGACCGCCATCGCCGCGACCGCTCTACGCCTGCGAGAAGCGGACCTGCTCGAGCGTGTGACGCTGCTTCGCGGCAATCATGCAGGTCTCGCCAAGCTGATCCCGGCATCGGCCGCTCCGCTTGCCGCGGTCGTTTTCAACCTAGGCTATCTCCCCGGCGGCGACAAGGCGCGCACGACGACCTCTTCCACCACACTCGCAGCCCTCACCGCCGCGCTCGAGCGGCTCTCCCCGCGTGGGGCGATCAGCATTGTCTGTTACCCCGGCCATCCGGAAGGCGCACGTGAAGCGGAAGCCGTCCATGCAGCGTGCGAGGCTCTCGCAGCGGGTGGACGTCTGCGGATCGAAAAAATCCTCCCCGCCCCCACACGGCGCCCCGCCCCTTTCCTCCTCTGGCTGAGTCCTTTATCCCGGGAACCGAACTGAACGAATTCGTTTGTCCGGCGATGAAGGTCCGCCACAGGATGCTCCCCCGATGAAGGAAACCTGGAACACCCGGCTCGGTGCGATTCTCGCGGTTGCGGGAAGTGCCGTCGGTCTCGGCAACTTCCTGCGTTTCCCGGGCAACGTCGCGCAGTATGGCGGAGGCGCCTTCATGCTCGCCTACTTCATCGGCTTTCTCCTCCTCGGTCTGCCGATTTGTTGGGCGGAATGGACGCTCGGGCGCCGTGGCGGCCAGCTCGGCTACCATTCATCCCCCGGTATCCTCGCCGCGCTTTCGAAGCACCGCTGGGTAAAATGGGTGGGCGGGGTCAGCATCGTGATCCCGGTGTGCATCTTCATGTATTACGTGTATATCGAGGCGTGGTGCCTGGGATATGCCGTCAACTTCGCGCGAGGCCAGATGGAGTTCGCCGATGTCCATGCCTCGACCGGGTTCTGGGCGGAGTTCATCGGTGCGTCCCGCAACGGTTCCGCCGTTCATTTTGGATGGGAAGGCGTTGGCAGTTACCTCGTCCTCTGCTTCGTCCTCAATTTTCTTCTCATCTATCGAGGAATCGCGCGGGGGATCGAGTGGTTCTGCACCTATGCGATGCCTGCGCTGATGATCATCGCCATCATCATCCTCATCCGGGTCCTCACCCTCGGCACCCCCGATACGGCCTTTCCCGACCGTTCGCTGAACAATGGACTCGGCTTCATGTGGAACCCGAACAAGACCTACCTCGAGGTGCGCGACGCAGAAACCGGCTTCTGGCAAAGCGCCACCGGCGCGGAAATCCTCGGAAGCGAGCAGCGAGCGGCAGCTATCCGGACGGTTGCTGCTGATCCCGCAAACCACCGCATCCGCACCGTTACCTTTGTCGATCAGCTCTCCAAGCCCGATCTCTGGGTTGCTGCCATCGGGCAGGTCTTTTTCAGTCTGTCGGTCGGATTCGGCATCATCATCACCTACGCGAGTTACATGAGGCGCGATGACGATATTGTCCTCAGCGGCCTCGCTGCGACCGCTGCGAACGAAGTTGCCGAAGTCGGTCTCGCGGGGCTCATCACCGTTCCGGCGGCGATTGTCTTTCTCGGGGCAAGCGGTTTGATCGGCGCCGGCCTCGGAACCTTCGATCTCGGGTTCAAAGTGCTCCCGATGGTCTTTGCGAACATGCCGGCGGGCAACCTCTTCGGTTTTCTCTTTTTCTCTCTGCTTTTTCTCGCCGCCGTCACGAGTTCGCTCTCTATGCTGCAACCCGGTATCGCCTTTCTGGAGGAAGCGATGGGAATCGGCCGACGGAAATCCGTCTCGATCCTCGGGCTCATCACAATCCTCGGAACCGTCTTTGTCTTCTACTTCAGCGCCGATGCGAAGGCGCTTGATACGATTGATTTCTGGGCGGGGACGTTCCTCATTTTTGTTTTTGCCACGATCGAAATCATTGTCTTCGCGTGGATTATCGGGCTCGAGAAGGGTTTTGCATGGGCACACGAAGGCTCTACCATGCGCATCCCCCGGATTTTCCTCCCTATCATGCGTTGGATCAGTCCCGTTCTCCTTCTCGTAATCTTCGCCTTGTGGATGTTGTCGAACATCTTCGGCATCAGCCTTCGCCCCGGCGAACCGGCGCAACCGACGGCCTATTGGAGGGACCTCTTTATCGCTCCGGATCCCGTCGCCTGGATGTCAATCGCCGTCATTCTTGCCGTTCTGCTCGGCACGCTCATCGTCATCGCGACGTCTGACCGGCTTCGGGAGATCGAAACCACCTTCAATGAGGAAGGAAGGGAATGAGCCCCGGTGGGTGGATCATCCTGTCGCTATCGATCGGCGGCGTCTGTGGACTTTTCACTTGGTGCGTGCTGAAGATCCTCCGCACCTCGGGAAAG
>CAZVQJ010000139.1:0-8062 GCA_964629165.1 uncultured Puniceicoccaceae bacterium | reverse complement strand
GAGAGGAAAGCCTGCCACGCGGAAAAAGGCGCTGGTCCAGTCCGCTCGCATGCGGTACTGGCGGCTGGGTCCGAAATTGACTTGGAGGATGGTTGCACGCTCACCGAGCGCGGCGACACGTTCGCCGAGCTCCTCGAAGGGTGCCGCGCCGCGCTCGAGCGGGATCGCCGGCAACTTTGTTTCCGTACCGCGCGAACGCCCGATCGCTGCGAGTTCAGCAAGCGTCGCCCCGGCACCCGCCGCCGCGATCAGCGTTTCCATCGAGAGCGCCTTTCTTGCCGCTTCGATGGCCTCCGTCACGGTGCTTTGATCCCGCTGCGCGCGGGTGGTTTCCATCTCCACATGCCGGGAGTCCGTCACCGCCTCGTAATCCGTCACCCGCGCCTCAAGCGGCTGCTCCTGAGCATTCGGATAATTGTTCGTTCCGACGAGAGTATCGCGCCGTTGCGCGAGCGCTTTACGTTTTTGTGCGAGCGTCTCCTTTACCGCGTTTTGCCAAGTGCCGGACTCGAGAAGCGCGATGATGCCTCCCTCTGCCTCGATTCGCTGAAACTCGCTCCATGCACGGCGGGCCATCTGGTCAGTGAGCGCTTCCACCGCCCAGGAACCGCCCGCCGGATCAATGACCTGTGTGAGGTCGCATTCCTCTCCGAGGACATGATGCACGTTGCGAGCAAACCGGTAGGAGAAATCGTCCGGCTCCCGGATTACCTCGTCAAACGTCCCCACGTGTAACGAATCCACACCGCCGACCACCGCCGCAAACGCTTCCGTCGTTACCCGGAGGGAATTCACATAGGGATCCCGTTTCGTTTTGTTCCAGAGTCCGGTTCGCGCATGCAGGTGCACGGCCCGCGCTTCCGGAGCCGCTCCGAAGGCTTCCAGAAGCCGGTCCCAGAGCAGTCGCATGGCGCGGAATTTCGCGATTTCGACGAAATATTGTGAGCCGACGGAGAGCGAGAGCCGCACCCGTCCGGCGAGGTCTTCGATCGTCAGCCCGCGACCCAGCATTTCCCGTATATAGGTTGCCCCCGTCGCGAGGACCGCCGCCATCTCCTGGACCGAAGAAGCCCCGCCATTGTGATAAGCATGCCCCTGGATCCCGATTGTCTGCAGGCCGGGAGCGGACGACACCGCGAAACGGGTCAGGAGCGCCATCCCTTCAAACGCTTCCTCCAGCGTCCCCGGCAGGCACCCGGTCTCCACGAGGAACGAAAGCGGATCCGATTCGATGCATCCCCGCAGCTCGGAAAGGTCTCTTCCCTTCGCACGAAGCGCAGCAAGGAAGAGGGCGGCAACGGCTTCGGGAGCGGCTCCCGCCCGCAGATAAACGGAAACCGGTGGCAGCGATACCCCTTCGAGGATGGCCTCGAAATCGGACCGGGTCGCGACCGAACAACCGCCCACCCCGACCGGCGCATCAGCCTCACTGTCGGGATCCCGTCCGGAACGCGCCGCGTGATCGAGCCACAGGTTGAGTTCGGTCTGCCCCTGCGAGATCTCATGCCGGATCCGGCCGTTCAACTCCGCCGGCGTCGAGGCTGTCAACTCCTGGGATACGAGCCAGGCAGACGCGCGGTACCCCGAAGCGTTCCGCCCGCGGATTCCGGCACCGATCCCCGGGAAGCGTTCGCGCATATGCGGAAGGTCTTCGACATCCTTCCGGTTGTAGATCGGTTGCAGATCAAACCCTTCGTAGGTGGGCGTGATCAGACGTTTCTCGAAAGAGGCACCCTTGAGGAGATCTTCCGCTGCCTTGCGCCACATGTCGTAGGTGTGCGGCGGAAACTCTTCCCGCAGCGAGAGCCCGGTTGGCGAGTCGTTTTCGGTCATTTCCATGATCTGATTGCTGGGTTAAATACGGGCCGTAAAGTAGCCCCGGCCGTCGTGGCTCCGGGAATCCTCGGGCTGATCTTTGCGCTCCGTCGAGACAAGTTCAAAGATTAATCTTTCTAATCCTGCAAGATCTTTCCATTACGAAAATTAATTTTGGACTTGCTCCGTCGTACGAAAATGCGTTCAACCGGAATCGAACAGAAGAATAGCTTATGATCACTAGAATCGATCACCTTGGAATCGCCGTACACTCACTCGAGGAAGCCGTTTCCTACTACGAGAACACACTTGGCCTCAAATGCGAGGGGCGCGAGGAAGTCGCCTCGCAGCGAGTGCGCACAGCGTTCTTTGCGGTTGGGGAGGTGCATCTCGAGCTGCTCGAGCCAATCGACCCGGAGAGCCCGATTGCAAAGTTTCTCGAGAAGCGCGGCGAAGGCATCCACCACGTTGCCTTTCGGACCGACGATATCGAAGGGCAGCTGAAAAGCGCCGCGGCGGCGGGTGCACGCCTGATTCACGAAGTGCCGTTCGAGGGCGCGGCGGACAAGCTCGTCGCCTTCCTCCATCCAAAGTCTACTCACGGTGTCCTCACCGAATTCTGTTCGCTCAAACCCGGGACGCTCGAAACGTAACCCGATCTCGATCCACCTTTTTTGGTCATACTGAACCACAATCAGCCATTCCCACCATGCCTATTGACCCTGCCTTGATTCAGGACCTCCGCGACCGCCGCAAAAAAGCGGCCCTCGGCGGCGGACAGGATAAAATCGACAAACGCCATGAGCGCGGCCAATTGACGGCGCGTGAACGGCTCGATGTCCTCTTCGACGCGGGCACCTTCGTCGAGTTCGGGATGCACGCCGAGCACGCCTGTCATGCCTTCGGCATGCAGGACAGATCGTTTCCCGCAGACGGGGTTGTGACCGGAATCGGCTACGTCAATGGCCGACCGGTGGCAGCTGTCTCCCATGACTTCACGGTCGGCGGAGGGGCTCTCGGGCGGATCCACGCGAAGAAGGTCTGTGACCTGATGGACTACGCCATGAAGGGCGGCATGCCGATTATCGGGATCAATGACAGCGGCGGCGCCCGCATTCAGGAAGGCGTCGATTCGCTCTCCGGCTACGGTCAGATCTTTTTCCGCAACGTCCAGGCGAGCGGTGTTGTGCCGCAGATCGCGATCATCTCCGGACCTTGTGCCGGCGGAGCAGCCTACTCGCCCGCTTTGAACGATTTTCTCATCATGGTCCGCGATGAAAACACCAACATGTTCATCTGTGGCCCGCAGGTCATCAAGTCGGCCACCGGGGAAAGCGCACAGCTCGCACAGTTCGCAACCGCGGATGCCCACGGCAGCGTCAGCGGCAATATTCACCTTATCGCGAACGACGACACACACGCGGTGGAACTCGCGAAGGACCTCATGAGTTACCTGCCGGCGAACAATCTCGACGATCCCCCTCACGAGCTGACCGATCGGTTGAGCCTCTCTCCCGTTCCCGCGCTCGACACCCTCATCCCGTCAAACCCGAAGGATCCTTTCGAGGTCCGGGATGTCATCCACAATCTCGTCGATGGCGACTCGTTCCTCGAGATCATGCCCACCTTCGCGCCCAACATCGTGACCGGTTTTGCGCGGATCGACGGAGTCGTTGTCGGGGTCATCGCCAATCAGCCAAAGGTGAAGGCGGGATGTCTCGATATTGATGCCTCCGACAAGGGTGCACGCTTTATCCGGACGTGTAACGTCTACGGAATTCCGCTGGTGACGCTTGTCGATGTTCCCGGATACATGCCGGGGCTGGCCCAGGAGCGCGGCGGGATTATCCGACATGGCGCCAAGATGCTCTTCGCCTATGGTGCCGCCACGGTGCCGAAGATCACCGTGATCCTCCGCAAGGCCTACGGCGGCGCCTACCTCGCGATGTGTTCGAGCGACCTCGGAGCGGACCTTGTCTACGCTTGGCCGTCGGCAGAAATCGCCGTCATGGGTGCCGAAGGGGCCGTCAAGATCATCTTTGGCAGGGACCTCAAGCAGCATGATCAGCCGGAGGCACGCCTCGCCGAATTGATCCAGGAATACCGCGAAGAATTCGCGAGCCCCTACCAAGCAGCGAAAAATGCGTTGATCACGGACGTGATCGAGCCATCACAGACCCGGGGGATGGTCTCTCTTGGTCTTCGCTCACTCCTGAACAAACGTGAAACGCGACCCCCGAAGAAACATGGAAACATTCCTCTCTGAGGTCCGCGTTCGCACCCTACTGACATGATTATAGACAACCTCATTGCTGCGATCGAACACCTTACCGGATTCGTCATCGTGCTCATCGCCCTGTCGGCTCTCTGGGGCCTGACAGCCCTCATTGGGCGTATCTTCGGAAGCACAGGAACGATTCAGCCCGCGGTGGCGACACCCACGCCTTCGCCCGTCGCTGCCTCCGCCCATGTCGGGTCCAGTGAGGTCGACGAGGATCTTGTGGTGGTCACCGCGGCCGTCACCGCGATGCTCGCCGGCCGGCACCGGATTGTTTCGGTTCGTCCTGTCGCGTCTTCCTGGGGCCAGGAAGGTCGCCGCGACATCCATGCCTCCCATCGGCTCCGATAACGGAACCCATCGCTCGAAACCTCCCTCTTTCATACCACCCATTGCTTCAGCATACGCATACACGCATGAAAAAAAGACTGCGCATCACCTTTAACGGAAAAATCTACGACGTCGAAGCCGAGATCCTCGGTGACGATCCGGCACCCGCCCCAGGTCGTCCCCAGGCGCGGGCGACTCCTGCCGCCGCCCCGGCCGCTGCCGCCGCCGCGCCGGCATCGCCCGCCGCCTCGGGAAGCGGTGCCGTCGGCAGTCCGCTTGCAGGCAAGGTCGTGTCGATCGATGCGCCCATCGGCACGCGTGTGAGCGCCGGACAGACAGTCCTCACGCTCGAGGCGATGAAGATGAATACGACCGTGTCCGCACCCGCCGCAGGCACCGTGGCGGCCGTCCACGTGAACGCGGGCGACGGGGTCGAAGAAGGTCAGCTTCTGATGACGATCGAATAGGGAGGTCAGAAACATGGAACTCCTCCAACGACTCTGGGAAACCACCGGCTTCGACCAGATCACGTGGCAGATGTGCGTGATGTGGGCGGTTGTCGTGGTGCTCCTCTACCTGGCCGTCAAGAAGGGCTTTGAGCCTCTTCTGCTCGTTCCCATCGCCTTCGGTGCCCTCATTGCCAACCTGCCCACGCACGGGATCATGGAAGGCCTCATGGGGTTGCCCCTGAAGGAAGATGGAACGCCCGGTCTGCTCGCGATCTTCTATGAAGGGATCCGGATCGAGTTCTTCCCGCCGATCATCTTCATGGGTGTCGGCGCCCTGACGGACTTCGGCCCCCTGATCGCCAATCCGCGCATGCTTCTACTGGGAGGCGCTGCCCAATTCGGGGTCTTTGCGACGCTCTTCGCCACCGTTGCGATCGGGTTCACCCTTCCCGAGGCCGCTTCGATCGGCATCATCGGAGGAGCGGACGGTCCCACTTCGATTTTCCTGTCGAACAAGCTCGCGCCGCATCTTCTGGGTCCGATTGCGGTGGCCGCGTACACCTACATGGCGCTCGTTCCGTTGATCCAGCCGCCGATCATGAAGCTCCTGACAACCGAGAAGGAGCGCAAGATTCGCATGACCACCCTGCGCAAGGTGAACAAGACGGAGAAAATGGTCTTTGCGGTCGTCGTGATGACGGTGTGCATCCTGCTCGTTCCGGACGCCGCCGCCCTCCTCTTCATGCTCTTCCTCGGCAACTTCTTCCGGGAGTGCGGCATGGTCGATCGGCTCACGAAAGCCGCCCAGAATGAGATCATCAATATTGTGACGATCTTCCTCGGCCTGGCCGTCGGGGTGACGATGACGGGGGAACGTTTTATCAACTGGCAGACGATCGGGATCATCTCGATGGGTGTCGTGGCGTTCGGCGTATCGACCGCCGCCGGCGTCCTCATGGCCAAGGTGATGAACCTCATAAGCAAAACGCCGATCAATCCACTGATTGGTTCCGCAGGGGTCAGTGCAGTGCCGATGGCCGCACGGGTCAGCCAGGTCGAGGGACAGAAGTACGACCCGGGCAACTATCTGCTGATGCATGCGATGGGCCCCAATGTCGCCGGTGTGATCGGGACGGCTCTCGTCGCCGGCTACTTTATCTCCGCAATGGGCTAAAGACAGATTCCCGACAGTCTCACTCTCTCATCAGAACCTGCGGGCGCCAGACGCTCGCGGGTTCTTGTTCTTCCGCCACGTTCCCTTCGTCCGCTCTCTTGTGTTGCCAAATTCACGATCAAGCACCCTTTGAAGGGGCATGAAGCTTTTCGTTCAGCTCCGTCGGTTCCGCTATCAGATCATCGCCACCTTCGCTTCGATCTTCTTCACAAGCAGTCTTAACGCGCAGAACCGGATCGGAACCGGCGAGGTTGCCAACCTCTACCGGATCCACTGCGCCTCGTGCCATGGCGAGCAGCTGGAGGGGGCGCTGGGTGGTTCGCTCGTCGGCGGGAATTGGCTGCATGGCGATGGCTCCGACGAGCACCTTGCCCGCGTGATCCGCGACGGTCTGCCCGATCATGGAATGGCCCCCTTTGACGATGTGCTCTCCGAGCAGCAAATCCGTTCCCTCGTCATCTACATTCGCGAGGCGCGCCAACTGGCCGAGGCAGATGGGTGGGAAGGCACCTCCGAGAGCGGTGTTTTCGAGTCCGAAGAGCATGCCTTCCGGCTCGAGAAAGTCGCAGAGATTGATGGAGAGGTCTGGGGCATGGACTTTCTCCCCGACGGCGACCTTCTTTTCACGGAGTTCAAGGGTCCCCTCTGGCGCATGACACCTGGCGAGGAGCCCCGGCAGATTCGTGGGATACCGAGGGTTTGGCGGCGTGGACAAGGCGGGATGCTGGATGTCGCGGTGCATCCCAACTACGCTGAAAACGGCTGGATCTACCTCGCCTTCAGCGCCTCGGCACGGGGTGCCAGTGGAGACGCTGCCATGACCAGGATCGTGCGCGGACGCGTGGAGAATGATCGCTGGATCGACGAGGAAACGATCTTTGAAGTAGCGCCGGAGTTCCATCTTTCGGCCGCGCATCATTTCGGCACCCGGATCGTCTTCAAGGAGGGCTATCTCTTTTTCGCCATCGGTGATCGCGGCTCCCAGGAGATGGCGCAGGACCTGGCGGTTCCCAACGGCAAGATTCACCGTATCCACGACGATGGCCGGATCCCCGGCGATAACCCCTTTTCCCGCCAGGACGATGCCTACCCCACGATCTGGACCTACGGTAACCGCAATCCCCAAGGCATCGCGATCCGACCCGAAGACAGGGAGATCTGGGCGGCCGAACACGGTCCGCGCGGAGGCGACGAGGTGAATCATATCCGTCGCGGCGTGAACTACGGCTGGCCCGTCATCACCTACGGGATCAACTACAATGGCACGCCTATCACGGATCGCACCCACCATCCCGAGATGGCGCAACCGGTTCATTACTGGACCCCGTCCATCGCCGTCTGCGGCATCGATTTTTACGACGGTGACCAGTTCCCCCGATGGAAAAACAACCTCTTCGCTGGCGGCCTCGCCTCGGAGCAACTGCACCGACTCGTGTTCGATGGCGACAGAATTGTGAAAGACGAAATCGTGCTGCGCGATCAAGGGCGCGTGCGCGACGTGCTGAATGCTCCCGATGGCAACCTCTACGTCTCCCTCACCCCCGCCAGCCGGGATCGTGGAACCATCTTCCGACTCGTGCCGGTTGACTGAGGCACCCTTGCGAAACGCACTGCCGGCGAGCACGGACAACCGCCCCCATGCCGGCGGAATGCGGGTTTATCGATTCGGCACACCGCCTGCGTATCGGACTGGAACCCAAAATTGGATTACATATGAAATCAGGTAACAGAAATAAAGCGGAAGGCACCGCTGACGATCTCAAGGGCCGCGCCAAGGAAGCGGCCGGCAAGGCAACCGGCGACCGCGACCTCGAACAACGCGGACACGGCGATCAAGCAAAAGGCGAAGGAAAGAAAGCTCTTGGCGACGTGAAGAAGGCCGTCGGCAAGTAATTGGCCTCGCCGCGTGACCCTTTTTTATCACACCAGCCGTCGGATATACTCCGTCGGCTGTTTCTGTTTCGGCACCCCCGATCAGCACGCCGCCAATCATCACGTTTGTTTGCACGCTCGTTG
>CAZVQJ010000138.1:0-8104 GCA_964629165.1 uncultured Puniceicoccaceae bacterium | reverse complement strand
GATGAGCGCGGGCGCATCCCGGTCGATCTTCAACTGCGCACATAGGTTGAAGGGATCCGGGCAATCGGCGATGTCGTCGATGGACCCATGCTCGCGAACAAGGCTGAAGAGGACGGCGTGGCGGTCGCAGAATGGATCGCCGGGCGCGCCGGACATATCGACTGGACACAGGTTCCCGGCGTCATCTACACGGACCCTGAAATTGCCACCGTCGGCCTGACGGAACGGGCTGCGAAGGAGGCTGGACGGGAGGTCCGGATCGGAAAGTTTCCGCTCCAGGCCAATGGCCGGGCCATCGCGCAGGATGCCACTGACGGCGTTGTCAAGCTGATCGCTGATGCCGGGACGGATCGCCTGCTGGGGGCTACCATCGTCGCCACGGGGGCGTCGGAAATGATTGCCTCGGTGGTCGCGCACCTCACCTACGGAGGCAGTGCGGAAGATCTCGCCCGAACGATCCACGCGCATCCCACGATTTCCGAAAGCATCAAGGAGGCGGCGATGGCGGTTGACGGCCGTCCGATCCACTCGCTTTAGTCGCCGTTGAGGCTCTGTGACTGCTCTTTCCCTCATCACCTTCGACGTCGGGGGAACCCTTCTCAGCCCTTCCCCGTCGGTGGGAGAGGCCTATGCAGAGGAGTTGCGGCAGCTTGGCCATGCGACGGACCCACAACGTCTGGAATCCCGATTTCAGGCAGCGCTGCGGGATTGGGAAACATACCGGAAATCTGAGGATAACGCGGGGGACGATCAGAGGATCTGGCGAGGCGTGGTCGCGTACACGCTCGCAGAGGAAGGCATTCCTGCGGAAAAATTCGATGCCGCCTTTGCGCATCTTTACGAGGCCTTCTCCCGGGCCCGGCGCTGGCGGATGCTTGAGGATGTGCCCGAAGTTCTCCGGACTCTCCATGAGCGCGGCAACCGCCTTGCGGTCCTCAGCAACAGTGACTCCCGCACCCGCAACGTGCTTCGCGAACATGACCTCCTCGATTTTTTCGAAGCAGTCTTTCTTTCCGGAGAGATCGGTTACGAAAAACCCGATGCCCGCATCTTTCATCATGTGGCACAGGCGATGCAGGTTCAGCCGGCGTCCATCCTCCACGTCGGCGACAGCCCGCGCCATGATCACCTCGGGGCAGCGAACGCGGGGTACCGATCCTTCCTGATCGCATCGCATGGCCGCAAACTGCGCGATCTGCTCGACCTTGTTCAATAAACGAACCACAAGTGGCCGTACTACCAGATGCACTTTTCCCGCCAGGCTGAAAATCTCATCGCCGCTCTCCGCTCTGTTCCAAGACGCCGGAGCCGTGCCATTGATCGCGGGACCAAACGCATGGACGCGCTTGTCGAGGTCTGCCTCGAACGCCACTCCATCGGTCGGGAAACACCGGAAGAAATCGTCATGCGCCACTGGCACCGAATCGTCGGGGAGGCCCACGCCAGCCGGTGCACGCCCTTGCGAATCGACGCTCGCAAACGGTTGATCATTGGTGTCCCCAATCCGATCCTCCGCCGCGAACTCCAGTTCCACGAGGACCGCATCATGACGTCCCTCCGCTCAATCGAAGGCTGTGATCACATCAGCGGGGTGATCCTGCGCGCGGGCTGATCAACCCGCAAAAGTTGAAAAGGTCGCTGGAAAATCAGCTCCGGAGGTCGATTTCTCTAGGGAAGCCCGTGAGCGTCCCCGATCTATCCAATGAGCGAATTTCCGTTCTGAACCGAAGCATCTCCCTTCTTCGCGCTTCATCGGGCTTGACCGCGTGGGCAGCCGTAGCGGTGTTTTCTTTCGCTCCTCCCGCAATGGGCAGTCATCCTGCCGTCGGGCTGCCGTTCTCACGCCAATACATGATGGAGGAGATCGGCGACGTATCTCCCGGCGCCTCGCTTGGAACGGATCAACTGGGGCGGCTAACCTTGATCCAGGAAGGGGCCTACATCGTGTTTGACGACCGGAACTGGGTGGACCTCGTCGATAAGGACGACCCCAGCCGGAATTTCGCAACCGTGATCCACGCCGACGGGCGGTCCTACTACGGGGCCTCCGGGGTCTGGGGCGAACTCGCCACCACCGCCAGCGGGAAGGTCCGCTCAGTCTCCATGCGTCCATCCGACGCACCGGATTGGGTTTCGAATGTGAAATTCGAGCAGATCCTGACCACCCGTGACGGGATCTATTGGTCGGGCCTGTCGGGGATCGTCTTTCTCAACCGATCGACCCGTGAGCACCAATACTATCCGCTTCGTGAAGTGCTTTCGGTTTTCGCGGTGGGCGATCGGGTATTTGCGTCCTCCTATGGTCGCGGGCTTTTCCAGCTGGACATCGACGATGGAATTTTGGTTTCGGTCGATCTACCGGAACTCGGCAACGAATGGATTCAAAGTTCGGTTCATTGGGACGATGAAACGGTTCTTCTCGCCGCCCGGGAATCCGGCCTCATGCTCTTCGATGGACGCACGATCCAGCCATGGCACAACAAGATTGAGGCTCTGCAAGGGAAGCGGATCACCGACATGTTGCTCCTTGCGGACGATCGTATCGCCATTGCGGTTGCCGGTCACGGTCTCTTCATCATCGCAAAAACAGGCGAGATTCACCTGGCCCTCCGCGCCCAGGAATATCAGAGCATCACCGATCTCGACTCGACCGAACCCGGTGTGCTCTGGTTCTCCTCGTCCTACGGGATCACAAAGCTGCTCTACGATTCTCCGGCCACTCTGTTCGATCACCGCCTCGGCCTCGACCTCTCCTGGCCGCAGGTGGATCGCCAAGGTGACCGCACGATCATCCTGTCCGGATCCCGGTTCTACGAGTCCGTTGAAGGACATCCTGGAGAACCGACCACCTTTCGCGAGGTCGAGCTGGGAATCAGCGATGGTGCCTGGACGGCCGCCGTTTTCTCACAAGGGCTCCTCATCGGAAACTCCTCCGGACTCCATTTCCGTGACCTCGATGAAAAAGTGGAACCGGTCCTGGGCGGGTTCAACGTGAACCGGACGCTGGCCCTCGATGACCGCACCTGCCTCGTCATCGGTGAGGCCAGAATTACTGCCGTTCGCTGGGAGGACGGCAGATGGCGTGAATTTGTCGAACCGCTCCAAGGGATCGGATTTCCTTCCCTCATCCTCAAGGCATCCACGACGTCCGCCTGGCTCGAACTCGGCGTCAACCGGGTGGCCCGGATCAAGCTCGACGGAGACCAACTCCGGGTCCGCGTCTTCGATCAATTCCCCGGCCGCCGTCTACTGTGGGTCAACCTGGGGATCGTGGGCACAAAAGTCGTGCTCACACACGGCGAAGGTGATCGCCTCTATTTCGACGAAACCACGGAATCATTTTGCGAGGCGCCGGAGCTCGAAGCACTGCTTGCGAGCACCGGGGTCCCCATCCTCCGCCCCCTTCAGGACGAGGAAGGTATCATCTGGGGATCTCATCCCCGAGGAATCTTACGGATCGTACCCAACGACGGCGACTACGAGCGTGCCTCCGACCCCATGCGTTTGATCAGTGGGAATTATCCCGTGATTCAGATGGTGAATGGGTCCGAGATCTGGGTCCAGGGAGAGAGCACTTTGCTTCGGGTGAACCGTGAGAGCCAAAGAGGATCAGCGAGAACTTCGCTCCGTCCCGTATTGACTTCCGTCATTGATTCACGCCGGGACGTAGAGATCTTTTCCGACACCGTCTCTGCGACACCGGGCCTTCTCCAGTCGATCCCCTATCACAGCAACAGCCTCGATTTCAGGTTCTTTGCCGGAAGCTATCAACTGCTTCGATCTCCGAGTTATCAGTTCAGGCTCGAAGGCTATTCGGACGAGTGGTCACTGCCGACCACCGACACAACGATCAGGCTAACCAGTCTGTCCCCCGGCAAATACCGCATGACGGTACGACTCGTCGATCATCTGGGACCGATTGGAGAGCCGACGACATTCTCGTTCTCGATTACCCCGCCGATCTACCGGACGTGGTACGCCTATGCGACCTACGCTGTGCTCCTCTTGCTCCTGCTCGTGGTGAGCGGGAAATGGCTCCTCCGACGAGCCGCTGCGCGGAACAGCCATCTGGAAAGTCTGGTCGCTTCCCGCACCGTCGAACTCGACCGGATGAATATCCAGCTCCGTGCCTCGGCTCAGAAAGCACATTTGGCGGCGGAGGCGAAGAGCCAGTTCCTGGCCAATATGTCGCACGAAATCCGCACCCCGATGAACGGGGTGATCGGTATGAGCGACCTCCTCCTCGACACGCCTTTGCAAACGGATCAACGCGAGTTCGCCCAGACCATTCGCGGAAGTGCCGAGTCTCTCCTCGTAGTTCTGAACGATGTCCTCGATTTCTCGAAAATCGAAGCGGGCAAACTGGAGTTCGAGACCCTCGATTTCGACCTCTTTGAAACCGTTGAACAGGCCTTGGAACTGATGGCACCCCGGGCGCGTGAACGCGAGATGGAGCTGATCGCACTCTTCGATCCGAACACGCCCCGAAAAGTGTGCGGAGATCCGAGCCGATTGCGCCAAGTGATCCTGAATCTCATCGGCAACGCGATCAAGTTCACGCCTGAAGGCGAAGTCGTCGTGCGGATTTTGCGAGGAACACCGGCCGCCTCCTCCCAGAATCCGGTTCTCTTCGAAATCGAAGACACCGGCATCGGAATTTCAACCGAGGCCCAGGAACAGCTCTTCCAGCCCTTTACGCAGGCGGACAACTCCACCACCCGACGCTTCGGGGGAACTGGTCTGGGGTTGGCGATCAGTCGACAAATCGTCGAGCAGATGGGTGGCGAAATCGGTGTCCATAGCACCCTCGGCAAGGGGTCCCGGTTCTGGTTCACGCTCAATCTTCCCATCGCGGCAACCGCGACGACAGAACATGAGGAGGATGTCAAAGCGGTGAATTCCCTCGCCGGAGTCCCCGTTCTCTGCATCGCCGGAAACGCCTCCCTCCGGAAAGCGGTGCAACACTACGCCTCCGCATGGAAGATGCGCCTCACGCACGCCGCCGATCCGACCGAAGGACGCGCCGCGATGAATGAGGCAAAAGCCACCGGCAGCCCTTTCCGGCTGATTCTCGTCAGCGCTCCCGCACAGACCGGGGAATGGCTCCAGGATGCCATCGATCTGGGGAACGAAGCCCGCGAGGATCGGTTGTCGACGGTCCTCATCACGTCTTTCGGTTGCCAGCTGAGCGTCCAGGATCTCGCGAAAAACCCGTTTGCGGCCATGCTTGCCAGACCGCTCCGTTACCGCGAGTTCCTCTACACGGTCGTCAACACGATCGAAAATCGGTCCCCAGAGGTGAAGCAGACGGCGGAACCTCAGCAAGCGGTGCGTAAGCCCGTCGTGTATAACTCCTTGAAGGTCCTGATGGCGGAGGATAGACCGGTGAATCAGCGTGTCGTTCGCCTGCAGCTTCAGAAGCTCGGATTCAATGTGGACTGCGTGTCAAACGGACTCGAAGTGCTCGAAGCCCTTGAATCCTCGAGCTACGACTTGATCCTGATGGATTGCCAGATGCCCGAAATGGACGGCTACGAAGCGGCTCGGCGCATTCGCCAGGATGGGCGCTTTTCGAAACTCCGGATCACCGCGATGACGGCACACGCCATGGAGGGCGATCGGGAACGCTGCCTCGAGGCCGGCATGGATGACTACATCTCCAAGCCGATCCGGATTGAAGACCTCCGAGCAGCGATGCACCGTGCCGAAGCGCAGCTGGAATCCGCTGGCAAAACTCTCAAGAACGGCTGACACCACCGCGCCGCCCTTGCCCGGCGGATGCTGTGCCTGCAGTGCGGGAGATCGTTTCGTCGACGACGGCGAAGGAATACCGGCTCCCTCGGCACGAATCCTGATAGCTGCATGCATGCGAAACCAGCTGTCATCCTCCAAAGTGCTGAAGTGGTGTGCGATTATCGGAGCCCTCCTGTTTACGATCCCCTCTATCATCCTCGCTATTTTCTACCCCGTGAAGGCGTCCGGGTTTTATATCAAAGGAATCATCGCGGGCATCTTCCTCTTCGGCGTGTGGTATTCGTTCCGGCTGGCCGAACGCGGTTCGCCCAAGGTCCCGGAAGCTTCGCGCGAAAAATAGGTAGCCACTCGACTACCCTCTCGACCCTCGGGACAGGCAGGGAGGGGGCGCAATCTTCAATCCTCCCAATCGGGAGCGACGGGCGGATTTACCTGACGCTGATTGTCCGGCAGCGACTCGATGAGGGCCCAATCTTCTTCATCGAGGAAAAAATCAAAGACATCCAGATTGCTCTCGATGTGACGGGGGTTGCAGGAACGCGGAAGCGCCACCACGCGCCGACGATCCATCTGCCACCGAATCGCCACCTGCTGCGCGCTCTTGCCATACTTGCGGCCGATTCGGGCCAACTCCTCGACGCGACCGACGAGCCCCTGGCCCAATGGAGAATAGGCCCCGAGAAAGATGTCGTGCTGCTCAATCATGGTGAGGATCTTGTTCTGCCGCAAGAGAGGATGACACTCCACCTGGTTGCAAATGATGCGGGATCTCGCGAGAGCCTCGCTCAGGAGCGTCGGCGGAAAATTGCTCACTCCATAGTTGCGAATCCGCCCTGCCTCCTGCTGTTCATCGAAGGCGGCCAGCGTTACCTCCAAGGGCACCGCCGGATTCGGCCAGTGGATCAGCAGAAGATCGATGTAGTCGGTCTGCAGCCGTTCCAGCGACCGCTCGAGTTCGGCCCTGATCGCGTCGGGTCCCAGTCGGGCGGAGCCGATCTTCGTTGTCAGGTAGATCGTTTCCCGGCCCAGCCCGCTTTTCTGCAGGCGTTCACCAATGATCCCTTCATTTTCATACATGCGCGCGGTGTCAAACAATCGATAGCCGACCGCGAGTGCCGTATCCACAGCTTCGCGACACACGTCATCGTGCAGCTTATAGGTGCCGAATCCGAGACGCGGGATCCGGGTACCGCGCACGTTCAGGGTGGGTATGGCTTCAGCGTCGATCATGCATGAATATCTCCGGAATTCCCATGGACGAAAGGGAACCTGAACTCAACACAGAGCGAAGCCCGTGCCAGCACGTCCGCAGACAATAACGCATGACAGGAGCGAGGAATGCCTCCGGACCTGCCGTGGATTGTGCTGTGATGCGCCGCCCCCTCGGTCAGAGTCCTCCCGCCATGCGGGCGTTATCTGCATGACCGGAACATGCAAATTGCACGGTTTTCGAGGATTGGCAGCGCCTGATTCTGTGCGCGTCGGAGAAGATGCGGGAGACTCGCTCCCCCCATGCAAGGTTGGTATGCAACCAGCGCCAGTTCGGATATGGCTGAACATGTTTACAAGAAAATCGAGATCGTTGGAACGTCCACCAAAACCGTTGAGGATGCCGTTCAGAATGCGGTCAATCGAGCCAGCCAGACGCTGAGCTCCCTGCGATGGCTGGAAGTTGTCGAAACACGCGGTGAGATTCAGGATGGGCGCGTCGCGCACTGGCAGGTTACGGTGAAGATTGGCTTCACCCTCGAAAGCCCCCGCGACTGAAGCGGCCGAACCGGCCACCGAGCCGCTCGCCAGGGAGTCCTTCCGGCGCTCCTCCCAGCGCAAGAACACGCTGGTGGCGTGACGGCATGCCACCTGCAGTAGAGACTCTTCATCTCTCCCTCAAAGTCATGGCCCCACGCGCAATCTGGAAAGGTCACATCACCTTCGGCCTCGTCAACATCCCCGTTACCCTCTACTCGGCGGAGAACCGCCAGGATGTGAGCTTCCACCTGATCGACAGTCGCGACACCCGGCGGGTCCGTTATCAGCGCGTGAACGAGGACACAGGCGAGGAGGTTCCGTGGGACTGCATCGTCAAGGGCTACGAGTACAGCGACGGCCAATATGTCCTCTTGAGCGGCGAGGAAATGCAGAAGGCCGCCGGCCAGGTCGCCAAGACAATCGAAATCGAGGATTTCGTCGACCAGGAGGAGATCGATCCGATGTATTTCGACAAACCCTATTATCTGGAGCCCGGCAAAGGGGGCCGGAAAAGCTATGCCCTTCTGCGAGAGACATTGCGCCGCTCGGAGAAACTTGCAGTCGCCCAGGTCGCGATACGGAGTCGGGAGCACCTCGCCTG
>CAZVQJ010000137.1:1367-8115 GCA_964629165.1 uncultured Puniceicoccaceae bacterium | reverse complement strand
CGGATTGGCACATGGACGTCTCGTCTTGCGCGAGGCCACCGTGAGACCCACCGGCCGGTCGCTGGCAATCGCCCCGGAAGTCCTCAATCCGGCTGATCCGCTGAACGTGAACTTGCATGGGCGCCTCGTTCAGATCGAAGGCATCGTCCTCCAGATACACCGCATCGGTAGCGACACTATCGTGACAGTAGACATAGAAGGCCGGGCCATCGAGGCACGCCTCCGCAACACGCTTGCCTCCGTTTCCCTCGAAGTCGATAGCGTCATCTCGCTTGAGGGTATCTACCTGCCGGTGTTTGACGAATCCGACACCCTGCGGTCGTTCTCGCTTCTCCTGCGAGGGCCGAGTGATATCGAGGTCATTCGGCCGGCACCATGGTGGAACCAACAGCGCGTGGCCTCGATCGCCCTCGTCCTTGCTCTCATTTCCGGTGCCGGAATCCTCTGGGGAGTGACTCTTCGGAGACGCGTGACGCAGCAGACGCAAGAACTGAGGGAACGGCTCGACTACGAGATCGAGCTGACCGGGAGAAATAACGAAATCGTCGCCAATGCCTCCGATTTCATCTTCACGGCCGATGCTGCCGGGGGCTTGGAAACGATCAATGCAGCGGGTGAACGGCTGCTGGGGAGACAATTCAAAAGCGCCGATCTCCCCCACTACGATGAAATCTTCGTGGACGAATCCGATCAGCCGCTCGAATTCCCGAAATCCACTGGAACCGGTTCGACGATCCGTTGCCGCATGAAGACCGAGGCGGGGGCGATCTGGGTGGAAATTAGCCTGCGTCAACTCCGACACCAGCACGGAACCGCCGCCGGCTACCTTGGCATCGTGCGCGATATCAGCGAGCGCAAGGAATACGAAGAGGCACTTGAAAAGGCAAAGCAGGCCGCCGAAGCCAATGCGCTCGCGAAAAGTGCGTTCCTCGCTAACATGAGCCACGAGATCCGTACGCCCATGAACGGGGTCATCGGCATGAGCAACCTGCTCCTCGATACGCCGCTGAACGAGGAACAAAGAAGCTTCGGACACACGATCCGTGACAGCGCCGAAGCGCTCCTGTCGATCCTCAATGACATTCTCGATTTTTCAAAAATCGAGTCGGGCAAACTCCATTTTGAAGATTCCCCCTTCCAGCTCGTCGAGACCGTGGAGGGCACCCTGCAGCTGCTCTCACCGCGCGCAGCCGCAAAAAACATCGAACTTGCCCTCGATCTTCATTGCAGCCTCGACGCATGCTTTGTCGGCGATTCAGGCCGGATCCGACAAGTGCTCATGAACCTTGTCGGCAACGCCATCAAGTTCACCGAGATCGGCGAGGTCGTCATCCGCGTCAGCACAGAAACGATCTCGGAAGGACAGGCACGCCTCATGTTCGAGGTGACTGACACCGGAATCGGCCTCACCGAAGAAGAACAGAGCACGCTCTTCCGACCCTTTGTGCAGGCAGACGCCACGACGACGCGACGCTTCGGCGGAACCGGCCTCGGGCTCGCCATCTCGAAGCAGATCGTCGACATGATGAAAGGCGAAATCGGCGTGCGCAGCGAGGCGGGGGCCGGGTCCACTTTCTGGTTCAACCTTCCCTTGCCCGAATGCGAGGTCGCTCCGTCCCGATACAGCTCTGAAGACATTACCGAACTCGCCGGAACGCGGGCCCTCGTGGTGGATGACAACGCGACCAATCGCCGGATCACGCGACGCTATCTCGCCTCTTGGGGGATCGAATCTGACGAAGTTCCCGGCGCAAGGGAGGCGCTCCGTGCGGTGGAAATTGCGGAAGCCAATGCCCGCGCATACGACTTTGTTCTTCTCGATTTTCAGATGCCCGTTACGAACGGCGCCGAACTCGCAGAGTTGCTGACCCGTCAGCCGGGGGCTGAGCAACGCAAGATGCTTCTCATGACCTCCCTCGAGCATCGGATGTCTGCGCAATCGATGCAGGCTCTCGGCCTGCAGGCAAACCTCACCAAACCCGTCCGGCCCGCTGAGTTGAGAAGCACTCTCGCCAGCTTGAAGAATGGCGCACGCCAAGCCTTGAAGACCACCGGAGGCACCGCAACGGGGGCATCAAAACCCCGTTCGCTGAATCTGAGAGCCCTCATTGCAGAAGACAACGCCGTGAACCAGAAGGTTGCCCAGCTACAGCTCGAACGGATGGGGTTCACCGCTGAGGCCGTCGGCAACGGGCTGGAGGCCCTCGAGGCTCTCGAAATCCGCCGATACGACGTGGTTCTGATGGACTGCCAGATGCCCGAAATGGACGGCTACGAGGCCACCCGCCGTCTGCGCCGGAACCCGCGGCACAAGGACCTGCCGGTGATCGCGATGACCGCCCATGCGATGGAAGGTGACCGCGAGATATGTCTGCAGGCGGGCATGAACGAGTATATCTCGAAACCAGTCCGCCCGACTGAACTGCGCCTTGCCCTCGAACGGGCAGGCGTCACCACGATCAACGCGTAGCCCATCCAGGCGGCAGGTCTTTTCCGATTTCGCGCTCGGCCGGTGGTGAGCCGAGTCTTCGAACCCCACCCGCCCAGAGGGTCACCGCCCGACCATGCGTTGACCGCGCGAACGAGAATCACGACGCCATCTCGCCGCGGAGAAACCGCGTCATTTCACGCAGTCGCTTGAATTCATCGAGGGTCAGCTCTCCCCCGTGCACAAAAAACTGCACCTCTCCGCATGCCTGGGTGAACGGCATATCCCGCAGACGTCGCCGCCACCCATTGACCATCCCTGCGATCGTCGTGTCTGCCTTCGCAGCCTCCAGCACATTTTCCGGAGTCAACACAAGATCACTGGAGAATAGTTCTTTCAGGGTCATCGTTTGAAAGGATGGGAATCGAGTCATTCCGCTCCTGATTGCAAATCCCGCGCCGGTTCCCCCCAACGCCACGTTGTCCTGGCGCCATCACGGCGGCGGATTTCCCATTTCTCCGGCGGGGCCGGAGCAACGCTCGATGCCCGGATTCAGGCGGGTACCAACCTTTGCCCGCCTCTCCCAAGCTTGCGGAGGTCGAGAACGAGCAGCAAGGAAACGATTGGAATCCCCAGTTCACACACTTCTTCGATGACTGTGTAATCGAAGATCTTTTCGGCACTCATGGCGACCGCGATCAAAGTGAACAACGCGACAACATGACCCAGCCAGGGGGCGCGCCGTCCGCTCGGGGTCGATATCTGCTTCCAGAGCAACCACATGAGATAGATTCCCGCCACCGCAAACGGCAGGAGCACGAGGACAGCGATGATTTTCTCCTGCAAGGAGGCAATGTCGCGGGTATAGAACCCGAGCGATTCGACCGATCGATAGGTGAAGGCCGTCTGCAGATCGCTTTCCCGAAGAATCGCCCAGAAGAGCATGACACTGCCCGCCAACCACCCGAAAGAGCGCGTGCGAACTGCCATGTAAATGGCGATCCCGAGAGGGAAAATGTAGCCGATCGCAGAGGCTGTTTCGATCACCCCACCTTCCCGACTCCAGGCGTAGCCATACGGATGGAAGACGCTCTGGAGAAGGCCGCTCACGATAATGAAAATGATCACGACAGCAGCCGAAAGCGGCCGTATCCAGGGGTAGCGGGTCAGAAGGTCCATCGAGCTACGTAATCTCACCGATTCTGCTCCTGGTCAATCCGTAGGTGCGCCTGACGATGGCTTCCGGGCAATCAGCCGCAGCAGTTCATCAAAATCCGGAGGCTTCAGCATGAAATGGTGGAACCCGCTTTGCAGCGCCGATTCGCGATCTTCAGGTGAATCTCTTCCCGAGAGTGCGATCCAGACCACGTCATCACTTCGCTCCGACGACGTCATGAGGCGGATCAGATCGCGACCGTCATAATCCGGGAGCCCCAGGTCCATCAGCACCACGTTGGCCTGGAAATCCTCAGCCGCCTCGAGAGCAGCGCGTCCGCTGATGGCGGTAACGACCTCGTGACCACGCGAGGAGACAACCAGTTTCAGCAGTTTCGCGAGGCCCGGATTGTCTTCAACGATCAGTACGCACTGGCCTGTCCGCTTTCCTTCGGTATCCCTGTCCGGGGCCGCCTGCACAAACTTGGCAAGCGTCTCCAGCAAGAGACGGGAATCGACTGGTTTCGCCAGATAAGCGTCACAACCCGCGCGCAGGGCTTTTTCCCGGTCACCTGTCATCGCGTGTGCCGTGACCGCGATAATCGGGCCGAGAAAGCCGCGCGAACGCAGCTCCCGCGTCGTCTCGTAACCATCCATTACCGGCATCTGCACATCCATTAAAATGGCATCGAACCCCCGACCCGAGCGGCGGGCCTCCTCCCACAACTGGATGGCTTCTGCCCCGTTGCTGGCCGTATGGGCCTCTCCACCCGCGTTTTCGACAAAATACTGCTCTAATCGACGCACCTCCCGCTGGTCATCTACGACAAGCACCCGGAAGTCGATCGACGGAAGGGGCTCGTTCGAACCCTCCGACTCCACGATCTCCGCTCTCGGCTCAACCAGTTTCGTCTCTGCGGGAACATGCGCATCGACAAGAAGCGTGAACGTGCTGCCCCGACCCGCCTCACTCTCGACGCGAATTTCTCCCCCGAGCATCCGCGCGAGTCGGCGGCTGATCGCGAGCCCCAGCCCGCTGCCCCCATACTCCCGGGTATTCGACGAGTCGGCTTGGTAGAAGGGTTCGAACAACCCGGCGCGCTCTTCTTTGGTCATACCCATTCCCGTATCGATGACGTCGAAACGCAGCCGGTCTTGCTCCTGAAGATACTGCGTCACCACGCGCACCTCGCCGCGGTCGGTGAACTTGATCGCGTTGCCCACGAGATTGATGAGAATCTGGCGCAGGCGTTTCGAATCGCTCTCTACGCGCTCCGGCAAGAGCCCGACAAAATCCATCTGCAGCGGCAGATGCTTTTCACGCGCCGGAATTTCCATCAAGGAGCGGACTTCGAGAACCAGCGCATCGGGCGCGAAGGACTGGCGCTCCGCAAGCATCTTTCCAGCTTCGATCCGCGAGAGATCGAGGATGTCGTTGATAATCTCGAGGAGGAATTGTCCGTTCTTCTTGATGATCTCGATGGCGCTGGCATCCTCCGGATTCTTACTCCTGCCCGCGAGGAGATCGGCATATCCGAGAATCGAAGTCATCGGGGTGCGGATCTCGTGACTCATGTTGGCGAGAAACTCGCTCTTCGATGCACTCGCAGCCTCGGCCGCAATTTTTGCAGCCTCGAACGCCTTCGTCACGCGCTTCTGCTCATCGATATCGGTCGCCGTTCCGTACCAGGTCACGTTGCCGTCTCCATCCTCGAAGGGAAGTCCCCGGCTCAGGTGCCACCGGAAGGTTCCGTCTTTCATCGAAACCCGGTGCTCGATCTCGTAGAGCTCGCGGGCGCTCACGGAATGGTGCCATGCGGCCGTCGTTTCCGCCAGATCGTCGGGGTGAACAACCGGTTGCCATATCCACCGGCCGTCCGACTGCCGGTAAATGCCTGCATATTCCTCCGCTCTGGAATTGTAGAAATCTACCCGTCCCTTGGCATCCGCCCTCCAGGCAAGCTGCGGCATCGCATCCGTAATCCTGCGGAAATGTTCCTCGCTCTCTCGCAAGGCGCGTTCTGCATGGATCCGTTCGATGAAATCCGACGCTTTCCGCACAAACGCATCGAGCATATGCAGTTTTCCCTCAGACGGGCGATGCGGGTGCACGAAATGAGTGGATAACATTCCGAGCGGCTCCCCTCGCCGGCTCAACAGCGGCGTCGATTGCACTGCCCGGTAGCCCGCTGCCGCCGCCATTTCCCGATGCTCATAGGTCGGCTCTTGTTCCACATCCTCGATGATGACGCGCTGGCCACTCAACAAGGCTCGCCCGCAGGCACTTGTGCCGCTCGCCGAAACGCGACTGAACCTCTCCAGAAACGGACGCTGAAAGCCCCGGAAAACGGCAATCTCCAGAACCTCCTCCCGGGGATCGAACAACTGCACATTCCCGAGATCGGCTCCCAGCAGCTCGAGCGAGGCATCAAGAACGGCTTCAAGCGCAGTTCCGAGGTCGCCCGTCTGCCAAAGCTGCGCATTGAGATTGTAGAGCCGGTTCACGGATTGCAGCTCCGCCGCCAAATCTCCTGAGACGCTTTCCGTGAGAAGGAGAAAAACTCCCCTGACCGCGCCGCCCGCATCGTGAACCGGGCTCGCTGATCCCACAAAGGAAGCTCCCGGGCCCTTCGACTCCGGTGCGACTGAACCCGCAGGCAGCCAAACCGATTCACCCACTTCCGCCTGTTGGATCGCCCGCCAAAGTTCCGGCCGCGATGGGCGCATCCATTTTTCCGCATTTTCTCCCACCGACTCCGGTTCCACGCCCCATGCCGCCTGAAAGGCGTCGTTGAAAAACAACGACCGCTGACATCCCCAGACGACCAGGCAGGGAGACGGCGACGCCAGGCACAGATTGAGCACCGTACGCAACGCTTCCGGCCAGTCCTCAATCCGGCCGAGCTCTAATGAGGCCCAGTTTTTTTCGCGGATTTCCCGCGCCATCTTGCTCGCCCCCACAAGCCATCCGCTAACCGCCCTCACCGAATATTCATCATGATTACCGCCGTCCACAGATCTTCGGAACAATGCAATCAATCTGCGCGGGAGGCAAGGTCAGGATACGACACCTTCCGAACAGCCAAACCATGGGAGCGCGACGACGTCGGGCCCGCCGGGCGAAGAGCCGGGATGCAGATGCCGTTCAAGCGTCGCAGGAGCGCT
>CAZVQJ010000137.1:0-1267 GCA_964629165.1 uncultured Puniceicoccaceae bacterium | reverse complement strand
GCCCGCCGGGCGAAGAGCCGGGATGCAGATGCCGTTCAAGCGTCGCAGGAGCGCTGCCCTGCAAGCGGCGAACGGGACGAGCTACCGGACCGGGGAGACTGTGCCGCGAGTGCCCGACCGGTCTGACTCTCCCCGCAATCGGCAATCGCTTCTGGTGTTCCCGCATAGACGACGCGTCCTCCGTGGAGCCCGCCTCCGGGTCCCAGATCGACCAGCCAGTCGGCCAACCGGATGACGTCCAGATTATGTTCGATCACAAGAATCGTGTTTCCTGCGTCGCGCAGCTTGAAAAGCAGATCCATCAACTTCTGGATATCGACCCAGTGGAGCCCGGTCGTCGGCTCGTCGAGGATGTAAAGCGTTCGCCCGAGAATGCGTTTTCCCAGCTCCAGAGAGAGCTTGAGGCGCTGCGCTTCGCCGCCACTGAGGGTGTTCGCGGCTTGGCCGAGCCGGAGATAACCAAGGCCCACCGACTGCAAGGTTTCAAGTCGTGGCTGGATTTTTGGATGCCGCGCAAAGACCCGCACGGCGTCGTCGATCGAGAGTGCCAGAACATCCGCGATGTTAAGCCCTCGAAAACGGACTTCGAGCGTCTCCCGGTTGTAACGCGCTCCGCGACAGCTGGGGCACTCGGCGTAGACATCGGCAAGGAACTGCATATCCAACCGGATCTGCCCATCCCCCTGACACCGCTCGCACCGGCCTCCCCGCATGTTGAAGGAAAAGCGGCTGGGCGCATATCCGCGGATCTTCGCCAGAGGCACCATCGCAAAGAGTTTGCGCAACTCGTCGAAGAGCTTGGTGAAAGTCGCGGGATTGGACCGGGGGCTGCGGCCGATCGGCTCCTGGTCAACTCGGATAACACGCTCGAAGTGCTCGAGCCCCTCGATCCGTTCATGCCCGCCGGGGATCTCCTTCGCCCGGTTCAACCTGAAGGCGGCAGCGCGACCGAGCACGTCGTTCACGAGTGTGCTCTTGCCGGAACCGCTGACACCCGTGACACACGTGAGGCACCCGACCGGAAACCTCACGTCGATCCCGCGCAGATTGTGCTCGGTCGCGCCCCGTATCCGCAACTGATCGGGGCCGGGGGGCACCGTCGCGGCGGATTTTTCCACCTTTTCGATGCCGCCGAGAAACCTCCCGGTGAGGGAGCGACGGTCGGCCACCGCCTCGCCAGGGGTGCCCGCAAAAAGCAGTCGGCCACCCTCTTCTCCCGCTCCCGGGCCAATCTCGATGAGATGATCGGCGGCCTCGAGAATGAGGG
>CAZVQJ010000136.1:0-8129 GCA_964629165.1 uncultured Puniceicoccaceae bacterium | reverse complement strand
CCTTCGGTGAAGATCGCGCTCGGACTGAGGTAGAGGAGCGGCTGCTCGATATTCGGGCGGTAATCGATCAGATGTGCGCCGTGAAGAGCGACAGCCGCTTCCCCATGCGCGTTGGCGATCCGAAGAATCGGATAGTGTGGATGGGAATCGTCGAGGGTGGCGCTGGGGGACGATGAGAGGAGGGCGGCGATGGTTTCGTGGGTCATTTCCTTGCCGGAAACTACTGCTGTGTTCGTTCGGCCGCAATCCCTCGGCAACTTGTTTTTGGCGTTGGTTTCTGGCGTCGGCGGCCGCGAAGCCCGCCGCTTGGGAGGGATCGCTCTCCGAACCGTCGGCGTGGGTCTCGGCGCGGCGACTCGACAGAAGCCGTCCGTCGTGGATACGATGCCAGAATGTCAGAACTCTACACTCGCCTGCGTGCCGACATCATCTCGGCCGTGAAAGCCCGCCAATCAGAGAAGTCTCTCGTCTTGCGCACGATGGACGGTGCGATCCAGCGGGTCGCGATCGATTCCAATGTCGAAATTGACGACGAGTTGGTGATCACCGCGGTCCGCAAGGCGGTGAAAGACCTGAAACAGGCGCGCGAGCAGTTTGCGGCCGGGGGCCGCGCGGATCTGGTGGAAAAGAATGATGCCGAAATCGCGCTGCTCGAGGACTATCTGCCCGCGCAGATGGACGAAGCGCGTTTGGAATCCATCGTGAACGAGGCGCTCGCTGAAAGTGGTGCGACTTCCCGCAAGGAGATGGGCAAGGTCATGGGAGTGCTCAAGCAGCGCTCCGACGCTGCTCTCATCGATTTCGGCACAGCCAGCCAGCTGATCCAGAGCAAGCTCGCCTGATCTTCGATGCATTTGACCGATTCCCCATGGTGAACGTCCCCCCGAGCGCGCCGCCCCTCGCTCCACCGGCGGAAAATCTTCCGCTCGATGCCGTTCTCGATCGTTTCATCGAGGTGATGGCAGCACGCGGTCTGGAGCTTTACGATGAGCAGGAGGAGGCTGTGCTCGAGCTTTTCGCGGGCCGACACGTCATCCTCAACACCCCCACCGGGTCGGGAAAATCCCTTGTTGCGGCGGCTCTCGTCTATCGAGCTCTCTGTGCGGGAGAACGGGCCGTCTATACCTGCCCGATCAAGGCGCTCGTGAACGAGAAGTTTCTCGCGCTGTGTCGCGATCATGGCCCGGAGAACGTGGGCCTGATGACAGGAGATGCCTCGGTCAATCACCAGGCACCGATTCTTTGCTGCACCGCCGAGATCCTCGCCAACATGGCGCTTGCGGGAGGGCCAAGAGCCGCCATCGGAGCGGTTGTGATGGACGAGTTTCACTACTACGGAGATCCCGAGAGAGGGACCGCCTGGCAAGTGCCGCTCCTCTGCATGCCCCAAACGCAGTTTCTCCTCATGTCGGCGACGCTTCCGGAGACCACGTTCTTCGAGAGGGAACTGGAGAAACTCAGTGGACGTGAGGCAGTCACTGTCAGCAGTGACCGGCGGCCCGTTCCGCTGGAATTCACCTATTCCGAGATTCCCTTGTCGGAAAGGATCGAAGGGCTCGTCAAGGAGGGGAAAGTCCCGGTGTATCTGGTTTACTTTACGCAACGGGCGGCATCGGAGGCGGCTCAATCCTTTGTAAGCCTGAATGTGGCTACACGCTCCGAGCGTGACCGCATCGCCGAGGCGATCGAGGATGTGCGTTTCAACAGTCCTTTCGGCAAGGACATCAAACGTTGGCTACGTCATGGGATAGGGGTGCATCATGCCGGAATGCTCCCGAAATACCGGATCCTGGTCGAGTCGCTCGCACAGCGAGGGCTCCTGAAGTTGATTTGTGGGACGGATACGCTCGGCGTGGGGATCAATGTTCCCATACGCACAGTGATTTTCACGCAATTGTGGAAATACGACGGCCGGAAGTCCGCCATCCTCAATGTGCGGGATTTCCGACAGATATCCGGCCGTGCGGGGCGGCGTGGATTTGATGACCGGGGAGATGTTGTCGCCCAGGCGCCGGAACACTGGATTGAAAACAAACGGGCGGAGGAGAAAGCGGCCGGAGATGCCAGGAAGCGAAAAAAACTGGTACGGAAGAGCGCTCCCCGTGGCCATGTCAACTGGGATGAGAAGACTTTCGATCGCCTCCAGACGGCGCCCAATGAGGGCCTCACTCCGAACTTCGAGGTGACTCATGGGATGCTTCTTCAGGTGCTCAGCCGGGACGAAGACGGCTGTCGGGTGATGCGCGACATCATCCGTCGTTGCCATGCCACCGCTCATCGCAAGGGCGAGCTGCGCAGGCGCGCATGGCAACTCTTTCGCGCGCTTCTCGAACGGGAGATCGTCGAGTGGCTGCCCGCCCGGGCGAGTGGCCGAAAGGTGCGGGTGAATGTTGAGCTGCAGGAGGACTTTTCGCTGCACCAGGCGCTCTCGCTCTACCTCATTGATACGGTGCCGGCGTTCGATCCTGCCTCTCCGGAATTTCCGCTCAACGTGCTTACCCTGTGCGAATCGATCGTCGAGGATCCCGACGTGATTCTGCGCAAGCAGGTCGACAAGCTGAAGACGGAGGAACTCAACGCGATGAAGGCGCAGGGTGTGCCCTATGAAGAACGTATCGCGAAGCTGGATGAAATTGAGCATCCCAAGCCGCTCAGGGAGTTTCTCTACAACACGTTCAACGAATTCAAAGCCTCGCATCCATGGATCGAGAAGGAGAACGTGCGTCCGAAGTCGATCGCCCGTGAGATGTACGAGCGCTATCTCTCGTTTGGAGACTACGTCAGAAGCTACGGGCTGCAGCGGTCGGAAGGGGTTCTCCTGCGGCATCTCGCGCAGGTCTACAAGGTGCTCGCCCAAACCGTTCCCGATGGTTTTAAGACGGAGCCCGTGGTCGAGATGGAGCTCTACCTGCGGGAGTTGATCGCGGGGACAGATTCGAGTCTGCTCGACGAATGGGAGCGACTGCGGGATCCCGCTTACACCGCCGGGGAGGAAGCGGAGAAGCCGTCGCGCCCGACCAGCTACGACCTCACGCGTGATACCGTCGCGTTTCGTCGTCTCGTGCGCGCCGCGATATTCGGGTTCTTGCAGGATGTTCTCAACGACCGATGGGAAGCAGCGGCCGAGCAAGTGGGTGGGGTGGGATTGTCCGCCGAGGACGACGAAAACGGGTCAGCAGGACACGCCGCTTCCGCTGCGGACAGACTGGCGGCGGCTTTCGATCCATTCTGGGAAGAGCGCGAACGGTTTCTACTCGATCCGGAGGGACGGAATGCGAAACACACCTATTACGATGAGCGGCGTGGCGAAGATGTGCTTTTTGTCGCCCAGGTCCTCGTCGATCCCGAGTCCTTCAACGATTGGGAAGTCCGCCTTGAAATTCCGCTCAGTCGATCAAAGGAGGAGAACCGCCCTCTGCTCCGGTTTGTCTCGGTGACCCCGGTCGGAGACTGATGGCCCTGCGGCCATTCCTTCGGAATTGAAGCCGCCGGTGGCTTCAGGCTTGTCGTTGCGGGCGCGGGTGGATCTATAGCCCGTCACTTGAAGACGAATCGTAACGGAAGTCTGGTCCCGACGGCGACGTCGGAACGACGGAACTATTGGGCCTTCCTGTTCGAGGGAGGGCTCTTCACCTGTGCGATCGGCTTCGTCAATGCGCAGACCCTGCTGCCCGCGCTGATCCTTGGCGAGGGTGGTCCGAGCTGGGTGGCGGCGTTGATGCCGGGCATCATGGTTATCGGCATGTTCGGAGTTCCCGTGCTGACGGCAGGATGGATCGACCGTCTGCCGCGGATGAAGCCGTTCGCCGCGTTCACCGGATTCTGCCAGCGATTCATCTACGTGCCGGTTGGCTTCGTCTTGATCTTCGGTGACCTCTCTCCCTTGTGGACAGTGGTGCTTCTGGCCGCCACGCCGTTCCTCTCGGGACTGATTGGCGGAGTTGGGTTCTCGGCTTGGCAACGCCTCTACATGGGCTCGCTTCCAGCGTCGAGACGGGCTTCGAATCTCGCCTACCGCCTGCTCTTCGGAGGCATCACGGGGATTCTTGCCGGGATTGTGATCGAGCGGACGCTGCTCAACTATCCCGGGAACGGAGGTTATGGGCTGCTCCACCTCTTCGCCTCGGTATTCTTCTTTGCTTCGTGGGGAACATTGCTCCTCGTCAGGGAATCGCCGCAAACACCGAGCGGCACAGTGGCGGCTCCGGGCGGTGTGCGGCGGGTATTCAAGCGCTATTATGCCCCTGGGCCCGATCGCCGTTCACGGCTCTGTTTTGCCGGTGCGCTCGTCCTGATGCACTCGTTCATGATGATTCCGCCGTTCTACGCCGTCACCATTCTCGAGCGTCTGGGGGAGCCGAAGAGTTATCTGGGAGTGCTCGCGATGTGGCAGATGGTCGGGCAGTCCGCCGGAAACCTGCTCGCCGCCGCGATCGGAGACCGGTGGGGTGGGCGCGCGACCTTTGGTTTTGGCCTGATCATGATCTGCGTTTTCATCGCTCCGGCGTCGTTCATTGAGAACGGCTGGCAGGCTCAGGCGGCGTATGCGGCTTTTGGCTTCAGCCAGATGCTCATGGTCGTGGGCAAGGACACTCTCCTCATGGAGCTGAGTCCCGACGATGGAAAAGCCGGATATCTCTCCGGAATGGCGCTGCTCACGATGGTTGCGATTCTCTCATTCTCCGGTGTCACACAGGTCGTGTGGTCGCTGTCCGGATTTCACGCGGTGACATTCTGCACCGTCGTTCTTTGTCTTGGAAGCTTTGCCTGTCTCAGCTGGGTCGATGATCCGCGGGGCAAGCGGATCACGCCATTGCGGGCGATCCGGCGCGGTATCTTGCGGAGTTTCCGCTAAGTTCTTCCCAGCGGAGGATTGCTCTCATTTCGATGGGCCGCACACTGGCTCCGGAATGAAGAAGGAGATTGCAGCGGCCCTGCGCGTAATTGTGGAAAGGGATGAAACGGTCGAAATGACTGTGGCGGATGCCTTGCGGGTTCTCGACGCCGTCGCCCGCGACAATGAGGCGGATCTTGATCCTCATCTGCGCCATTATTTGCAGAAGCGGAGTTATGCAAAGGCCTTTGCCTGCATGCAGGAGAACACCGAATAGTTCGAAGAATGGCCCGCAAGACAGCACGCATCCCGACAGAAGGCGGGGACAATCTCGGGGTGGGGAATCCGTTTTCTGCCCTTTCGTCCGTCGGTCTCCCGCCGGGAACCCCTCAACCGGCTCCGAAACAGGCTCCTGTCAAAGCCCGCAAGGGTCCCCCGCCACGGCTCGACGTCCGGCGCCTCAAAGGGGGAAAGGGCGGAAAGACCGTGACCGAGATCAGCGGCTTCATCGGCGTCAACGACCGCCAGCTCGAAGCGCTTGCAAAACGCCTGAAGACCACCTGCGGAGTCGGCGGAACGGTGAAGGGTCGGGTCATCGAGATCCAGGGGGATCAACGGGAAAAGGTTCGCACGCTGCTGGAGGCGGACGGATATCGGGTCGTCCTCGCGGGCGGCTGACTCACGGTCGTTGACGCGTGGGAAACAGCGTGTTCCCTTGGCTCCATGGAACGCACTTTTGTTCGGGAAGCGCTTCGTGCGACGGCGGCTCGCGATGCCATTCGCGTGCAGGGGTGGATCAGGACGCGCCGCGACGCCAAGGGAATCTCGTTTCTCGAGGTCAATGACGGGACTTCCCTGAAAAGCATCCAGGTGATTGTGGACGCGGGTTGCCCTGCCTACGAACGTATTCATGAGTTCACGACGGGAGCGTCGGTCGATGCTTCCGGAGAGTTGGTGGCGTCCCAGGGCAAGGGACAGGCTTGGGAGATCCGCGCCCGCGATCTGCTCCTCGTCGGCTCGTCGGAGGCGTCCTATCCGCTTCAGAAAAAGCGGCACAGCCCGGAGTATCTCCGGGAGATCGCTCATCTGCGACCGCGTTCGAATCTCTTTGGCGCGGTGTTTCGGGTTCGGAGCCGCTTGGCCTATGCCATTCACACCTTTTTTCAGGAGCGCGGTTTCCTCTATGTGCATACCCCGATCATCACCGCGAGTGACTGTGAGGGCGCCGGAGAGATGTTCCGGGTTTCGACGATCGACCCCCGGAATCCGCCGCGGACCGAGGAGGGGGAAGTGGATGTTTCCCGCGATTTTTTCGGAAAGCAGACATTTCTCACCGTCAGCGGACAGCTTGAGGGCGAGATCTTCGCGTCGTCCCATAGCAACATCTACACCTTCGGCCCCACCTTTCGGGCGGAAAACTCACACACCTCCCGGCATGCGAGCGAATTCTGGATGGTCGAACCGGAAATGGCCTTCTGCGACCTCGCGGGCGACATGGAGCTCGCGGAGGTTTTCGTGAAATATCTTATCGCCGACACGCTGGAGCATGCTGCCGACGACATGGAATTGTTCACCGGCTTCGTCGACAAGAAGCTGGAGGAACGGCTGCAGTTCGTGCTCGAGCGGCCGTTTCAGCGTGTTTCATATACGGAGGCGGTGCATCTCCTTCAACATGCCAAGGCGAAGTTCACATACCCGGTGGAGTATGGGAACAATCTCCAGAGCGAACATGAACGCTGGTTGACCGAAGAGCACTTCAAGTGCCCGGTGACGGTTTTTGACTACCCGAAGGAGATCAAGCCGTTCTACATGCGACAGAACGACGACGGAAAGACGGTAGCCGCGATGGATGTGCTTGTGCCGGGGATCGGTGAGATCGTGGGCGGCAGCCAGCGCGAAGAACGTCTCGAGCCGCTCGACGCCGCCCTTGCCCACCATGGACTGGATCCTGAAGACTACTGGTGGTACCGTGATCTGCGCCGCTACGGATCGGTGCCCCACGCGGGCTTTGGACTCGGGTTCGAGCGTATCCTGATGTTCGTGACAGGCGTCGCCAACATCCGCGATGTGATTCCCTTTGCACGCACTCCTGGCGTAGCGGATTTCTGAAAGCGTGGCGCCGAAGCTGCGTGATCCGGCGCGCGAAAGCGATGCCAGTCCCGCGATTACCGGTGGAGGCGGCGCGGATGGCGATGAAACAACACCATGCCTCCGATGAGGAAGAGGCTGGCAACGCCGAGATTGGGTGGGATGGGCTCCCCGAGGAGGAGAATGCCGATGATCGCCCCGATGACGGCTGCGACCGTTCCGATCTGACTGAAATAGACCGGGCCGGCCCATTTCTGCAGCAGAAAATAGGCGATGTAGAGAACGGCGAATACGATGATCTCACAGAGGAGAAGGGCATAAACCCGCGGTGCATCGCTAAGATCCTGCCACTGGTTTCCCTCCACCATTCCGGCGATGGGCAGGAGGGTGAGGGCACCGCCAAACATCATGAGTGCGGCGAGGTAGAGAGGAGCGATTCGGACCGGCCATCGCAGCGTTCGATAGACGTTGCCCATCGCAATCACGACGGGGATGGCGACGATTGCCAGCATCCATTGCGGACGGGCGGTGGGACTCCCGATTTCTCCAATCGCGAGAGCGAATCCCCCGGACAAGCCAAGGAGGACGCCGCCGGTCCGCCGCCAGGAAATGGACTCCATCTTCAGCAGAACGGCGAGGATCCACGTCAGAAGGACGGGAAATGCGAAACTGAGGGAAACGAAGGCCGCCCCGGCGTGTGGGACGACAAAAAAAGCGAGCCCGTTGGGGAGGGCGAAGAGAGCCCCGCTAATGATTCCGTAAGCGGCCAGTTGCCGGTTCAGCGGGACGGCTTGCCGCCGGATAACGGCGAGAAATGCAAGGATCGATCCAGCGCCCACCATGGAAGCTGTCAGGAAGGAAAGAAGAGGCGCTCCTGACGCCGCCGCTCCCTTGGCGATGACGAGTGAAACGGCGAGAAGCGCACCCACCAGCAAGAGGCAGCCGGGATTGCGCAGTTGACCCAGAAGGCCGTTTGCCGAAGCCCCCTCGCCGCCCGCAAATGGCTTCACCATTCCCGGAGCTACTGGAACTGGGGATCCAGCTCAAGACCGAAGAAGTCGCGAGCGTTCGTGAAACAGATCTCCTTCACCATAGCACCGATGAGGTCCCTGTCACGAGGGAGCGCCCCGCGATCGATATCTCTACCAAGAAGGTTACAGAGCACCCGCCGGAAATACTCGTGCCGAGGAAACGAAAGAAAACTACG
>CAZVQJ010000135.1:0-8139 GCA_964629165.1 uncultured Puniceicoccaceae bacterium | reverse complement strand
CGTCGGTCCGCTGATCGAAGTGCCGGTTCTCATCGGCCTGGTGCATGTGGCGCTCTGGTTCCGAAGAAAATATTTCGGCGACGAATCGGAGGATGGCAGCGATTTGCTCATCGAGAACGTCGAGTGCCGGCCAACGGATAATGCCCTTCGGGAGGTCCGGCGTCGGACTGATCCTCATACTTGAAACAAACACAACAACCACAGACAGCTCTCAAAGCGGCCCGTGCCGCGTTCTGCCAGGAAGAGCCACTTCTGGAGCCCCTCACTGAAAAAATCGCGCCCACCAGTCCCGCGCGATTAAGTAACCTCATCAATAACTATGAGCCGTCAAGAACCCGCCTTCTTGAAACGCGAACTGGGTGTGCCGGGAGCCACCATGATGGGGCTGGGCTCCATGATCGGGACGGGCGTGTTTGTCAGCATCGCGATCGCCGCGGGCGTGGCGGGCAGTGGAGTAATCATCGCGATTGTCCTGGCTGCAGTGGTTGCTACCTGCAACGCCCTCAGCAGCGCGCAGCTGGCGGCTAATCATCCCGTGGCGGGCGGCACCTTCGAATACGGGTACAAATGGATCAACAGCTATGCGGGCTTCACTGCGGGATGGATGTTCCTCCTCGCAAAGGGCGCATCGGCCGCCACCGCCGCGCTCGGTTTCGCCGGTTATCTGCTCCTCGGGACGGGTGCGGGCACAGATTGGATCGTACCGGTGGCACTTCTTATCCTGGCAATTTTGACGGCAATCGTTCTGACCGGGCTGCGCCACTCCAGCTATTTTAATATCATCGTCGTCTCGTTCGCCTTGCTGTCCCTCCTCGCATTCGTGGCGGTGGGGCTGCCTCAAATTTCCGCCTCGAACTTTCGTCCCGTCTTCACGTCTCCCGCGGCTACGCATGAGCATCCTGTGGCGATGCTGCTCCACGCAACCGCCCTGATGTTCGTCGCCTACACCGGCTACGGTCGTATCGCAACGCTGGGAGAGGAAGTACGTGAACCGCGGCGAACGATTCCGCGAGCGATCATCGTCACCTTGGCCGTTACCGCGCTGGTCTACATCGGCGTAGCCATCTCGGCCGTAGGCACGGTGGGGGCGGAGCGATTCTATCAAGCGGCCGATGCGCACGCGGCGCCGCTCGAGGCAGTTGCGCGAGACTTCGATGTGCCGGTTCTGCCTTGGTTCATTGCCGCAGGTGCCATGGCGGCGATGTTGGGTGTCCTTATCAATCTACTTCTCGGGCTCTCCAGGATGGTGATGGCGCTGGGCCGTCGAAGAGATCTTCCTGCTGCGGTCGCACGGTTGAATGCTGCCCAAACAACTCCCATTCTAGCCGTTGCTGTCGTGGGTCTCGGCATTGGCGCGCTGGTCCTGATTGGAGACGTCCGCACAACCTGGTCATTTAGCGCCTTTACCGTGCTGATCTACTATGCGCTCACCAATTTGGCGGCGCTGCGCTTGACCTCTGAGGAGCGGCTCTATCCGCGAGCGATCTCTTGGGCGGGCCTGTTCGGATGCCTTTCGCTCGCATTCTGGGTGGAATGGCAGATCTGGCTTTCGGGACTCCTCTTACTGGGGGCAGGATTGGCATGGCATGCGATAGCTAAGCGTCTCCTGCGGTAGTGATGGAATCGGCCCCCTCTCCCGCGCGGCCAATCAAAGGGTTCTTCAGAAAGCATTGGTCCAGGTGACGTTCAGGGCGTAGTCGGCTCCCAGCTGAACGCCATTGAGGTATTCGTGTAGGGGTGAGAAGACCCCTGGCTTCGGACCGACCTGATGTCCACGGAAGTCCAATGTAACGGCAGCTTCGGCAAAAAGTCTTCAAAACCTTGTTCTATAGTTCTGGGCATGGCTGTTACCTCGAGTCCTTCCCGTAGCCAGAAATCAGAGCCAGCCCTTCGATCCAACGCGCCAGTTCTTGCTGTGCCATATCTTTATCGGAGAGCTTATCCGACTGGTGGGCGATCCAGTTATTACGAAAGTCATTAATCAGGGAAACCTCATCGAGAAGCTTCTCAGCCTGAGACACGGAAGCCGGAACGGACGGACTCGAAGATACCTCCGAGAACAAGGTTGTCGTCGGCTGCATAATCCAGGCAACTACGGAGTAGGCCTATCCCTTTACGAACTTCGCGATCCCCAGCGAGCATCAGCAAGTCTTGGAAGTTACTACAGGGAAAGTGCTTACGCGCACCGAGGATCTGTGGTATCGACGGTTCGTAATTCTGTAAAAATGGCGGAGAGAGAGGGATTCGAACCCCCGGTGCCCTTGCGGGCACACCTGATTTCGAGTCAGGCACATTCGGCCACTCTGTCATCTCTCCGATGGGTGGGCGTTTTGGAGAGCCTGTGGGCGATTGGCAAGTCTTCGGTTTGAGATGCTCCGGAAGAATAGGTCCTGCACTTTATTTTTCCGCGGTTCGGAGTTAGGCTCCGGGAGTTCGCATGCGGACGAGTAACGCTCTTTTCGGCGGTGATGAAAAGAGATCACGTGACGCACCAGCAAAATGATGCACGATGAACCAGAATATGAAAACGAAACTACCGATCCTTCTTGTGGCCATTCTCTCCACTTTCCTCGCCTTCGGCTGTGGCGGTGACAACGACACGGGCACGACGGGTTCCCCGGCTGATACCGGAGCGACTTCTTCGTCGACGCAGGCCAGCGGGGAAGCCCGGGAGATCGTGATCGAAGGCAACGACCAGATGCAATTCGACATCACCAGCTTCGACGTGGCACCGGGCGAACGGATTCATCTTGTGATGAAGAATGTAGGCACGATGCCCAAGTTCTCAATGGGGCACAACGTGGTCGTGCTTGAGCAGGGGGTGGACATCGATGCATTTGCGGAAGCGGCGATGAATGCGGCTGCCAATGATTATATTCCGACAGATGCGGGCGACGAGATTATCACCTTCACCCCACTGACGGGCGGAGGAGAAGAGGCCAGTGTCACCTTTACCGCACCGGAACAGACGGGTGCGTACGAATATCTCTGCACTTTCCCCGGCCATTACCAACTCGGCATGCGTGGCACCATGAACGTGCGATAACCACCCTCGAAAGGTCCCTGAGAAAAGATGAAACACTCCAAAAACGATCGATATACACGCTGGTTGGCAGTTCCGGCCTGCTTAACCCTCCTCTTTGTCGCGGGCTGCGGCGACCGGGGTGATCCAACCCGCACCGGGGACTCGCTCGCCGAGCGTTCCTTTGTGCCCCCGGGGGAGCACGACGAGTTTTATCTTTTCTATTCCGGCGGGCACTCGGGGCAGGTCTTCGTCGCTGGCATCCCCTCGATGCGCCATCACATCACGATCCCGGTCTTTTCTCCGGAACCCGGGACCGGTTATGGATTCGACGAAGAGACGAAGGAGATGCTCGGAGAATATAGCTGGGGCGACGTCCACCATCCGGGATTGTCCCAGACAAACGGGCGTTACGACGGGCGCTGGCTCTTCGTAAACGACAACGCGAACAATCGTGTCGCGCGCATCGACCTGCGTGATTTCAAGACGAAGGAGATTCTCGGACCGATCCCGAATTCAAGCGGCAATCACGGGTCCTCGTTCATCACCGAAAACTCTGAGTACATTCTTGTGGCGACGCGTTTCTCGGTGCCGCTTCCGAAGGGTCGCGTAGCACCGCTCGAATCGTATGCGGACGAATTCAACGGCATGGTGAGCGGGATCAAGGTGGATCCTGAGAGCGGGGAGATGAGCGTCGGCTGGCAGATCCTGACGCCTCCGTTCAACTGGGATTTGGGCTCGACCGGAAAGGGACCGAGCAGCGGCTGGGCCTTCTGGACCTCCTACAACACGGAGATGGCGTATGAGACCCTCGAAGTGGGCGCGAGCCAGCTGGATCGCGATTACGCCGCATTCGTCAACTGGCGGGTGGCCGAACAGGCGGTCGCGGACGGGAATGTGGAAATGCTCGAGGGGGTGCCCGTGATCAATCCCGCGGAAGTTCCCGGCCTGCTGTATTTTGTGCCGGTCGGCAAATCCCCGCACGGCATCGACACCGATCCTTCAGGGAAATGGATTGTTGCCTCGGGCAAGCTCCAGCCAACGGCGACCGTCTTCAACTTCGAGAAGTTTCTCGACGCGGTGGAGAACGAGCGTTTCCAGGATGAGTTTCGGGGAATTCCGGTGGTCGATTACGACGCCATCGTCGAAGGGGAGGTTCCGGTCGGTCTCGGACCTTTGCACACGCAGTATGACAACGAGGGCAATGCCTATACGTCGCTCTTCATTGAATCGGCGATTGCCAAATGGAAGCTGCCCCCATGGACAGACGAGGAGCGGGCTTCGCTGGACTCCGTGGTGCATGACAAGATCGCCATCCACTACAACATCGGGCACCTTCTCGTTCCTGGCAGCGACACCGTCGAGCCTTATGGCCAATGGATGGTGGCAATGAACAAGCTCTCGAAGGGGCGCCACTTCAAAGTGGGTCCGACGCAACCGGAATCCAGTCAGCTGATCGATATCACGGGCGATCCGATGCTCATGGTCTATGAGGCCTTCACCGATCCGGAGCCTCACTTCGCGCAGGCCATCCCGGTGAGCGAACTGGATCCGATCGAGGTGTATCCGCGGGCGGAGAGCACCCATCCAGAGGCGGTCTGGAGCCTGAATGAAGCCGAAGTCACGCGCGAGGGCACCACGGTCACGGTCAAAATGGTGGCGGTGCGCAGCCGTTTTGGCCCGGACCGAATCGAAGCGAACGTCGGAGACACGCTGGTGGTCCACGTCACGAATGTTGAGCAGACTTCCGACATGATCCACGGGTTCGCGATCGGCGAGCACAACTTCAATGTTGTGATCGATCCGGGCGAGACCAAGACGGTGTCGGTCGAGCTGACCAAGCCAGGCGTCTTCCCGTTCTATTGCACCAATTTCTGCTCTGCCTTGCACCAGGAGATGCAAGGTTACCTCGTGGTGAACCCGGCGGGCGGTGAAGAACTGGCGCACGCAAACCCGTAGAGGTGTCGGGGCGACGGGAGGGATCGCTTCTTCTTCGCCCCGCTCTCCCTGGGATTGCCAAGATTGAACCCTCACTCATAATGGGACGAGGTATTGCCGGTCCGGCGAACCGACTCCTCTTCTGCCATGCATCGGTTGCTTCAACGCGAGATCCTTTTCCTCCGCAGACCCCTTAATCTAACCTCACGGGTATTGCTCCTGTTGGGGGCGGTGGCCATCGTGGCGGCCATATTCACACCCTTGTGGAAGATCCGCCTCGTTGCGCCACAGTATCAGGAAGGGCTGGAATTGTTCATCTTCTCGCACAAGATCGAGGCGGGGAACAATGGCCAGGACCTCGTGGAGATCAATGGGCTGAATCATTACATTGGCATGAAGCCGATCGACGAGGCGGATTTTGTGGAAATGAAATGGGTGCCCTTCGCCTTGGGGTTTTTTGTCCTCTTTACCTTGCGGGCGATGGTCTTCGGGCGGATGAGCCAGTTGGTCGATTTGGGCGTCCTTTTCATCTATTTCGGCCTCTTCTCGATGGGGAGTTTTTATTATCGCCTCTACAGTTACGGGTATGACCTCGATCCGACTGCGCCGGTGACGATCGAGCCCTTTCGGCCGGTCATGTTCGGAAAAAACCAGATCGCGAACTTCACGCAGTGGAGTTACCCGCAAACGGGCGCCTACCTTCTCGCGGTCTTTGCCCTGTTGCTGATCGCGGCCTGCATCCTGTCGAGGAAGGAGGCGCCACCGGCATGAAACGGGCGAGTCTGTGGCTGGCTCTCGGGGGATGGATCGCCTTCCTGCTCCCGGCCGAATCGGCTCCGGGAACCCTGCAGGCGCGCATTGATGCGGCTCGGGCGGGGGATACGATCGAGGTCGACGGCGGCGTCCACGAAGGACCGCTCCGCATCGAAAAGCCGATCACGCTGGCCGGCCTGGAGGGTGCCGTCATCGAGGGCGGCGGTTCGGGGCATGTCATTCACATCCTCGCTCCTGATGTGCGGGTGGAGGGGCTTCTCATCCGCGGCTCCGGGCTTGACCTCTCGCGTGATCATGCCGGCATCATGATCGAGGGAGATCGTGCGGAAATCGTGAATAACCGCATCGAAGATTCGCTCCACGGCATCTATCTGAAAGAGGCGCGGGACTGCTCGATCAGTCACAACCGGATCACGGGCAAGAAAGAACGCCTAGTGCCGGTGGAGGACATCCTGAGCGATGGCCTCCGGCTGACGCCCGATGGCGAAATGTGCATCATCGACCTGAGCGTTCATCAACGCGGCAACGGCATCCATCTTTGGAATTCTGTTGGCAACCGGTTGGAGAACAACGAGATCGCGGATGCCCGAGACGGTATCTATTTTTCTTTCAGCGACCGATCGATGGTGCGGGGCAATTTTGTCCATAACGTGCGTTACGGGCTGCACTATATGTATTCGGACGAGAATGTCTTCGAAAACAACCGTTTCGAGAACAACGCGGCGGGGGCGGCGATCATGTATTCCCGTGGCCTTTTTGTGCGTGGAAACAGTTTCACAAACAACCGGGGGCGACGAGCCTACGGGCTGCTCCTCAATGCGATTGACGACACGACGGTGGTGGAGAACGAGCTGCGCCGGAACACGATCGGCGTCTACCTCGAAAACAGTAACCGAAACCATTTTCTCGGAAACGCGGTGGGCGCGAACTACGTCGGCGTACGATTGACGGCGAGTTCGGCGGACAACTCGTTTTCGCGGAACCAGTTCACCCGCAATCTGCATTCTGTGGAGTTGGACCGAAGCAGTGCGGGCAACGACTGGGCGCCTCAGGGTACCGGCAACTTCTGGTCGGGATCCGAAACGGTGGATCTGACGGGTGACGGGCGGAGCGAGTTCATGCATCGTGAGGCGGACCTTCTTGGCGCATATCGAAGAGAATTTCCGGTGGCGGGACTGCTTTCGCAATCGCCTGCGCTCCAGCTTCTGGAGTATGTGCAGTCCAAGGTTCCGGTCCCGGGCATTTCCGCGATCATCGATCCTGCCCCGCTTACGCGTCCGCCCAGCGAGTCCGGTCGTGATTGAACTTCTCGATATCCGAAAGCGTCTTGGCCGCGTGGAGATCCTGCAGGGGCTCTCACTGCGGTTGAACGCAGGCGATTTAGGACTCCTGCTCGGGCCGAATGGCGCTGGCAAGACCACCGCGCTGAGAATCGCGGCGGGGGTGTTGGCGGAGGACGGGGGATCGGTTCGCAGCGCCGGCGCTGTGCTGGAGGCCAGGGATCGCCGTGCCCGATTTGCCTATCTCCCGCAGGGAGTGGCCTTTCAACCGCGTCTGACGACGCGTCAGTTGCTCTGTTTTTATGCCCGGGCCCTCGGGGCATCTCCGGAAGCGGTCGATCCGGCCCTGCAATTCTGGGGCCTGCAGGTGCACGCCAGGAAACGATCTTCAGCTTTATCCGGAGGACTGCGTCAGCGCCTCGGGCTGGCGGTGATGTCGCTTGTGCCGCCGAAGGTACTCCTCCTCGATGAACCGGGAATCAGTCTCGATGCGGAATGGCGGGAATGCATGCAGGATTGGCTGAAGGAACTGGCGCAGGGGGGTGCCGCCGTTCTCGTGGCGACGCATCTGCTGGGTGAATGGGAGGGCCGTGCGAACCGTTGCCTGCTCTGCCGCGAGGGGCGCGTTGTCGATGAGCTGGATCCCGCCCGACTACGGCAGGAAGGTTCTCTCAAAGTTCGGGCGGAGATCCGGGAGAAGGTGTCGTGAAGATGGCCTATCGACGGAGTCTGGGAGCGTTTTTCCTCCGGGAAATGGCGGCTGGCCGGGCCAACCGCAGCTTCTTCGCTTTTCCGTGCGTGCTCTTCCTGGTTGGGCTTTCACCGGTCGTTTTTGGCAACGTCGTGGAGACCGCTCAGCTCTACCTCCTGCAGGCGCTGCTCTATCTGGTTCCGCTCTTTGCAATCGTTACCGGAACCAGTGCGGCGCAGGCGGACAGTGCCGAAAATCAGCTTCTGGGGGGCCTTCCGGTTTCCCGGACAGACCGTGTGGTCGGAAAGTTCGCGGCGCTTTTCCTGCTCTTTGCTTTGGCCCAGACGGGGCTTTTCATACCCTCGGTCGCGGCGGGGGCGGAGCTGTCGATGATGGTGAGACTGTGGGGGTACGGAACGGGCATTACGGGCGTT
>CAZVQJ010000134.1:0-8248 GCA_964629165.1 uncultured Puniceicoccaceae bacterium | reverse complement strand
GAGGTGATGGCGCATCGCCCGTGTGAGCTGCCCGGCGAGCCCCCAGTCGATGAAGCAGAGTTGCTGACCGGGGGTAACGAAGATGTTGCCGCCGTGCGGATCGCCGTGGAAAAACCCGGAAACCGAAATCTGTGAGAAAAAGGAGTCGCCGCCGTCCCGCGCCAGTTGTCGGGCCACCGCGGGATCGAGCACAGCCTCATCCGGAGACACCCCGTCGATCCATTCGGTAACGAGTAGGTGGGGCTCCGTGTATTCGGTGAGGACGGTCGGGGCAAAGACCCGTTCAGGCGAATGATTGAGGGAATTGAAGAGTTGGATGTTGCGCGCCTCGATCGTGAAATCGAGTTCATCCATGATGCCCTGTCGCAGTTCCTCGACGACGGTCGGCAGGTCGAATGGCTGCAAGCGGCTGAAGTGTTGGTCGAGCTGCTCGGCAAACCATGCCATGATCTCGAGGTCGGTCGTGATGGGCTTGCGGATATCCGGCCTCTGGACTTTCACCGCGACGCGTTGGCCCGTCAGCCGCAGGCGAGCCCGGTAGACCTGACCGAGAGACCCGCTCGCGAGGGGAGTCTCCTCGAACTCGGCAAAAGTTTGATCGATGGGTCCTCCGAGGATCGTTTCGAGGACCGGTTTCATCACCTCGAAAGGCTCCGGTTTGACCTGATCGCGCAGTTCCTTGAGTTCCTCGATCAAGTCCCTGGGAAGAATATCCGGGCGCGTACTGAGCAGCTGGGCCGCTTTGACAAAGGTGGGGCCGAGTTCCTCGATCGCGAGGCGGACCCGTTGCCAGAGGGTCAGGTTGCCCTTGTCCCGGGGCGTGATGCGCCCGAGCCAGGCGACCGGGGTATCGATCTTGCGCAGGATCTCGTCGAAACGATACCGCAGGAGTACCGTCACGATCTCCCGGGCGCGGGCGGCGTCGCGGAATAGGTGGATGCGCACGAGGGCGGGGCGGCGGATTACTCCTCGATCACGGCCATGGCGTCGAGCTGCGCCTGGAGTGCATCGATCTTTCCTTCGAGCCGGGCGATGTCGCGCTTCGACGCCATATTGGCTTTCGCCAGCATATCGTCGAACATCTGCCCCATCGCCCCGCGGACGTCTTCAAACTCGCGTTTGCTTTCGTCGGCCATCTTGGAAGCGACTTCCCGAGCCTCATCGGCGGTCAGTTTCCCTCGTTTGACGAGATCATCGAGGGTGGCTTCAACCCGCTCTGCGGTCACTACGGTGGCCCCCACTCCCGCCAGAAGAGTCTTTTTCAGCATGTCGATCATACTGTGACAGTATTGCTCAAGGAACGTCGTTAAGCAACGCGCGAAGAGAAGATTTCGGCGGGAATCACGCGCCTCTCTTTTCGGCCGATGGATCCTCATCGGATGAACATTCCCACTCCGATGCGTTGCTCTGGATGGGGGCATGATCGAGGGGCGCGAGGGTCGGGAGAGACTTGGCGCTGATCGGAGCGAGTTCGACAAACTTGCGGGCGCTCACAAGGACGCGGGTGTCAAACGAACGAATTGCGGAGTTGTAGGCATCGACACTGCGACCGAGGTGACTGCCGACTTTTTCGAAATGGCCGCCGGCGGTGCAGAGGCGCTCGTAAAGTTCGCGTCCGAGGTCGCTGATCGCCTGGGCCTGCTGGGCAATCTGCTCCTGCCGCCAGCCGAAGGCGACTGCCTTGAGGAGGGCGATCAAGGTGGTGGGCGTCGCGAGGATGACGTTATCTCTGGTCCCGATCTCGATCAGTCCCGGATCCTGCTCGAGGGCTGCGCTGAAGAAGGCCTCGCCCGGCAGGAAGAGCACGACGAATTCGGGAGACGGCTCGAACTGCTTCCAATACTGCTTGGACCCGAGTTTCTTGATGTGGTCGCGGATCTGGCGCGCGTGGCGGTCGAGTTGGCGCGTGCGTTCTGCCGGATCCGTTGCGGCGATTGCCAGCAGGTAGGCGTCGAGAGGCGTCTTGGCATCGATCACGACCTGATTGCCGTTCGGCAGGCGCACGATGAGATCCGGACGGAGGCGGCCTTCCTCGGTCGAAGAACTCTCCTGCTGCACGAAATCGACATATTCGACCATTCCGGCCAAGCGCACGGTTTTTTCCAGTTGGACCTCACCCCATTGCCCGCGGACATTGGGGGTTCGCAGCGCCTGGACGAGGTTGGCGGTTTCTCCCTGCAGCTGGACCTGTGTCTGGGCGAGACTTCGAAGTTGTTCGCGCAATCCCTGGTAAGCACCCTCGCGGGCTTTTTCGAGGGCACCGACTTTTTCATCGACCGATTTCAGTGCTTCGCGCAGGGGTGTCACGAGCGCGTTGATGGCTTCCTGTCGCTTGCTCAGATCTCCCTGCGCGCCCTCTTGGAACTTGCTCAGCGTCTCCCGGGCGAGCTCGAGAAACTGGGAATTGTTGCTTTTCAAGGCGTCGGACGAAAGCGCCTTGAAGCTGTCCTGGAAGCGGGCGTGCAAATCCTTCAACTCCGCAAGTTGTTTGGTGGAGGCGCGCTCCTGTTCAGTGAGCTGTGTTTCCAGCCGTGCGATCGCCACTTCCCTCTCCGTCAACCGGGCCTGCTGCGCGGCATGGGCGGTTTCCAGGTGGCGGTGCTCGTCTGTCAGTTGAGTCAGGCGAGCGTCGAGAAGGGCGTGCCGCCCGGATACGTCGGCCTGTTCCTGCCGGATCCGCTCCAGCGCGGACTGGGCGCGCAACCGAGCCCAGAGCCAGCCGACAAAGCCACCGGCAAGCCATCCAGCGACTACTGCAAGAACCATTTCCATAAGCGCAGTCTACCGGAGCGCCGCTCGGCCGTGCAACGTCTCGCCGCCGGCAAATCGGATTCGCTCGACCGGGCTGGCAGAGCAATGGTTTTTCACCTCGATGTGCGGTCGGTACACCTTGAAGACACGCGCGGACGAGATGGCCCGGCGTTTTGTCGTTGAGCTGGCGTCGCCGATCGGTCGGGATCAGCCCGCACGCTACAACATCACCCCGGGCGTGGGCGTTTTTGACGATTTGGGATGACCGGGATGCGGGGTGGCGGAAAGGAGATCTCTTTCACTGGGGTCTCGTTCCGCGGTGGGCGAAAGATGTCAAAGTTGGTCACAAGTGGAGCAATGCCCGGAGCGAGACTGCCGCTCAGAAGCCCCGCTTTCCGAGACGCCCTGCGCTATCGGCGTTGCCTCCTCCCGGCGGATGGATTCTACGAATGGAAACGGCAGGGCGCGCGGAAACAGCCTTTCTACTTTTCCCGCAGCGATGAGGAGCCGATCGCCCTCGCGGGACTGGGGGAATACTGGCAGAGCCCGGACGGCTCGGAGATTTTCAGCGCAGCGGTCCTGACGACCCGCGCAAACTCGCTGATGAAACCCGTGCACGGCCGCCTGCCCGTCATCCTTGCTGACGACCAGATTGACCGATGGCTGGATTTCCGCGTGGAAAGCGCCGCTGCGGTGAACGACCTTCTCCAGCCTGCGCCGGAGGGTTTTTTGCAGGCCTGGCCCGTCTCCACTGCCGTCAACCACTCGCAGAACAAGGTCCCGCACTGATTGTCCGCTGGGATGAACCGTTCGCAGGCAGCTCCGGAGTGCCGATGCAGGGTGAACTCTTTTAGGAGCGTGTCCGCGCAAGCGTGACCCCTCGGCGCGCGAGTATCCTCTACAGGATCGCTCCCGGTTCGTAGGTCGCCGCCTCGGGATAGATTGCGAGCAACGCGTGCACGCGTGCGGCCCACTCGTCCACCTGTGCGTTCGCCATCCCCACCAGCTTGTCGGCATCGGCAAGAATGGCCTCCAACCGTTCCCGGCCGAGCGGCAGGCGATCATCGTCCGCCAAGCGATCGAGAAGGTCGTTTTCGCTGATCTCGCTGCGGCGAAGAGCCTCGAGGGTGGCAACCGCGTGTTCCTTGATGATCGCATGGGCAGTTTCGCGGCCCACACCGGATTTCACCGCCTCCATCAGGACCGTAGTCGTCGCCAGGAACGGAAAGTAGCGCCTGTTCTCCTGGGCGATGACTTCCGTAAAGACCTCCATCTGGCCGAGGATTGTGAGAAAGGTTTCGAGAAGTCCGTCGATGGCGAAAAAAGCGTCGGGCAGGACCATACGGCGCACGACAGAGCAGGAGACGTCTCCTTCGTTCCACTGGTCACCGACAAGGCCCGCCGCCATCGAAACATGCCCTTTGAGAATGGCGGCAAACCCGTTCAGCCGCTCGCAGCTCCGTGCATTCATCTTGTGTGGCATCGCGCTGGAGCCGGTCTGGCCTTTTGCGAAACCTTCGCTTGCGAGTTCGTGCCCCGCCATCAGGCGTAGGGTCCGCGCAAAATTGGAGGGGCCGCTTGAGAGCTGACAGAGCAGGCTGACGACTGCAAAATCGAGCGATCGCGGGTAGACCTGACCGACCGCCACCAGCTGTCCGGGAAGTCCAAGGTGCTGCGCCACAGAGGCTTCGACCCGGGTCACTTTTGCGGTGTTGCCATCGAAGAGGGTCAAGAGGTCGAGCTGGGTGCCGACGGCGCCTTTCAGCCCGCGCACCGGGTAGCGCGCGAGCGTGTCCTGCAGCGCATTGACTGAAAAGAGCAACTCTTCGCCAAACATCGCCCAGCGTTTGCCGAGGGTGCTGGGCTGCGCCGCGACATTGTGCGTGCGGGCAACGAATACGAGTTCCCGATCCCGAAGCGCCTGTTCGCGCAGGCGCGCAAGACTCGCCACTGCCCGGTCACGCACGAGCTGGAGCGAGCGGTAAACCTGCAGTTGTTCCACGTTCTCCGTCAAATCGCGGCTCGTCATGCCCTGGTGGAGGGATTCCTCTCCGGCAACCGCATTGAATGCCTCCAGCCGGGCTTTCACGTCGTGCCGTGTGACCCGTTCGCGGGCCTCGATATCGGCGAGGTCAATGCGATCGATGGCGGTCTCGTAAGCCGCAATCGTGGCCTCGCTGATCGGCAGTCCTTCCGCGCGCTGTGCCTTCATGACGGCGATCCAGAATTCACGCTCGAGCCGGATCTTACCTTCCGGCGACCAGAGTGCCTTCATCGCCGCACTTGCGTAGCGATCAGCCAGAACATTGGGAATCGTAGCCATGTTCAGACGCTTGCGGGGATCGGCACGCAAGGCGAGCGTTTAGGCCGTTCGAGAGGGCCGAGGACCTGAAGAAATCCGGGCGGACGGGTCGCTTGCGCCGTCGGCATGGGGGTGATGGCGAATCACCGTTGCCTCAGCCCCAAAATCGGTTGAGGTAAAACAACTCAGATGGACCAGATTGTGGAACCACGCACCCTCGACGATGAACCGGGCGAAGTCGGCCTCGTCACGTGGCACGATTTTCGGTCGGAGGAACCGTTTGTTTTCGACTCGGGCGAAACGATTTCCGGCTTCACGCTGCGCTACGAAACCTATGGGCGGCTGAATGCGGAGCGCAGTAACGCCATTCTTATCTGTCACGCCTTGAGCGGGGATCATCACTGTGCCGGGGTGCACGACCTGCGCGACCGCAAGCCGGGCTGGTGGAACGACATGATCGGCCCCGGCAAACCGATCGATACGACCCGCTTTTTTGTGATTTGCTCGAACTGCCTCGGTGGCTGCCAGGGGTCGAGTGGTCCGAGTTCGCTCAATCCGGAGACGGGGGAACCGTTTCACCTCGATTTTCCGCTCGTCAGCATCGGCGACATGGTGCGCGCCCAGCACCGGCTCCTGACGGACGGTCTGGGGCTGGAGCGGCTTTTTGCCGTCGTCGGCGGATCGATGGGCGGCATGCAGGCCCTGCAATGGGGCATCGCGTATCCGGAGATGGTCGAACGCCTCCTGCCGATGGCGACGACGGCGCGTCAGGGCGCCCAGGCCATCGCCTTCAACGAGGTCGGCCGTCTTGCCATCATGCAGGATGCGAAGTGGCAGGGAGGGGCTTACGCGGCGGGAGACGGTCCGGACGTAGGGCTCGCGGTAGCCCGGATGATGGCTCACATCACCTATCTGAGTGATCAGGGGATGGAAGAGAAGTTCGGGCGCGAGCGGGTGGCGAGCGGGGATGCGAGGGAGCGGTTTGGCGCGGAATTTCAGGTCGAAAGCTACCTGCGCTATCAAGGGCAGAGCTTTATCAGCCGGTTCGACGCCAACACCTACCTCTATATTTCCAAGGCCCTTGACCGCTTTGATCTCTACGGCGAGAGCGGGATGCTCGAGGACACCTTCGCCCCCGTCACGGCCCGCACGCTCGTCATCGGTTTCACGAGCGACTGGCTCTTCCCGCCAAACCAGAACCGCGATATCGTGCACGCCCTCCTGCGAGCCGGAAAACCTGCGAGCTACGCGGAAATTCCGATGTCTCTCGGGCACGATAGTTTTCTGGTGCGTGCGCCTGAACTGTATGGTCTAGTCCGGGAGTTTCTCCGATGAGCCGACATACGAAACGCCACACCGATTTTCAGGTCCTCTCCAATTGGATCGAGGAAGGCAGTCGAGTGCTCGACCTCGGCTGTGGCCGCGGCGTTCTCCTCGAACATCTCCAGCAAGCCAAACGGGTGCACGGGGTGGGCGTTGATACCGAGTTGCGCAAGGTCCAGAGTTGTATCAAACGCGGAGTGAGCGTCTACCAGGGCGATGCGGAGAACTTTCTCTCCGAATTTCCGGACAAGTTTTTTGACTGGGTGATCCTGTCGCGGACGCTTCAGGAGATGGCGAGGCCCGGTCGTGTCGTGGAACAGTCATTACGAGTCGGTCGAACTCTCGCGGTGGGGTTCATCAATTACGGTTACTGGCGAAATCGATGGGCGCTCCTGCGCACCGGCAGCCGGATCGCCAACGAAGTTTTCCCGCAGGCCTGGCAGGATGACGTGCCGAGCACCCCGGTCACGGTCCAGCTCTTCGAGGAATTTTGTCGCGACGCCGGCTATCATCTTGATCGGCGCGTCTATCTGCGCGGCGATTGGAAAACGCCTGTCGACACCCTTCCGAATCTCCGGGCTGGTTATGCCATGTATGCCGTCACCCGGGCGGAGAAAAATTGAGGCCAGCCGCAGTGCGGCCCTCGCGAGCGGCGATCAACTCTCCTCTTCCCGCGCTTTCGCTTCCTCGATCGCGACAAGAAGGGCTTTGCGGCTGGTCTCCAGTCCCGGCTCGGTGACGCTCATCGCACGTTCACGGGCTTCTTCGTAGCGGCCGAGCTCCCCAAGACAGCGGGCCTCATGCAGCGCGACTGCCTGGCGTCCGAGATCATCGAGATCGTCGCGCAAGGCCAGCCATCGCCAATGCGTGAGCGCCTCGCTCCAGTCAGGCTCGTGCACGTCGTAATGGGCTTCGCCGTAGCGGAATTGGTAGACCAGATCGCCGCTCGCAAGGGCGGCGGCCTGCCGGAACGCTTCGAGCATCTGTTTGTCCAGTAATTCCTGCGTGAGAGCACCTTCTTCGATCAATTCGGGTCCGAAGGTGTGGAGCAGGTCGCCGACTCCGTAGTGATAGACGGGCTCGTTCGGGTCGTGTTGAACGGCGTTCAGGTAATAGGCCAACGCCTTCGCGTAATCCCCTTCCTCCGCGAAATATGTACCCAGTTGCTGGTGGGCCACGGCGACGGTCGGGTCCCGGTTGAGGACCGCCGCAAATTCGTCCCGGGCACCTACTTCATCGCCGAAAAAATCGAGCATTTTCGCATAGATCAGGCGCGCTTCAATGCGATCCGGGTTGTCGGCAATGATGCTGTTGAAGTCTCCCGCGACGCGGCGAAAGCGGCGTTCCACTTCGGGCCGTTCCGCCAGATCTGTTTCGAGCGCAAAGGTTTCGAGTGCCTCCTTGTCTTCGATTACGCGGAGGAGGCGACGCTCATAGAGAGACATGCCTGCTTCGGCCGCGTCCGCCGACCGGCCGGAACTCCGGCAGCCCGCGAGGAGGCAGAGGACGGCGATGAGGGCGCAAACAGAAATCCGAGACGTCGTTCCGGGCATAATCACTCCTCATGGGGAAAGCACTGCCGCTTGGCAATCGTCTCCATCGATGGGGCCAACGTCGAGGAGAGGATGTTCGGATTCGGCGGGGACAGACGGATAGGGAAAAAAACCGTTTCAGCGGGAAAACGGCCGTTCGTTGTCCTGGATCGCCTCCCTCAGACGTCAATTCTGGGAAGGGCAGCTCCGCTGCCGGACAGATCAACAACCGGAAAAAGAAGTGCGATGAGTGAACCTATGAGACATGCAATACCGCCTGGCCGTGAGCGGAAATCCGCGGGCCGCTATTTGCCGACCGCAGCCCGGATTCTGATGGGAG
>CAZVQJ010000133.1:0-8275 GCA_964629165.1 uncultured Puniceicoccaceae bacterium | reverse complement strand
GCCCGGATCCCTTCCACCTTTGTGCGCAGTTGATGATCGACCGGGATGCGCCCGCGCTCATCCGTGGTGATTCCGACCTTGTCGAGGCCCAGTTCATCGGTGAAAGCCTTGCGACCCACCGAAACGAGCACCTTGTCGGCGGTGTAGCTGACGGGTTTGCCTTTGCGCTCTGCGGTCAGGATGATCTTTCCATCCTTTTCTTCGGCACCGATCACTTTTGTCTGCGTATCGATTCTGAAGCCCTGCTTCTTGAAGATCCGCTCGGCGAGTTTGCTCACGTCGTCATCCACGCCGCCGGCAATCGTTGGAAGGAACTCAACCACGCTGACTTCGCTGCCGAGTCGTCTCCAGACAGAGCCTAGCTCGAGTCCGATCGCACCGGCCCCAATGACAACGAGCGACTCGGGAACGGCGTCAAAGGCAATCGCCTCGTTACTGCTCACAACGGTCTTTCCGTTAAAGGGCAGAAAGGGCAGTTCGACCGGTTGGGAACCGGTTGCGATTACGATGTTCGGAGCGGAGATGGCCTGCTTCCCCGACTCGTCCGTGATCTCCACTTCCTGGTTCCCGGCCAACCGGCCATGACCGTGGAAGACGGTGATCTTGCGTTGCTGGAGGAGAGTCTGGACGCCCTTGCCGAGTTGTTCGACAACCTTGTCCTTGCGCTTCATCATCGCGACGAGGTCGAGTTCCACCTGTGCGCCAGCGATTCCGTGATGCGCGCCATGCCGGGCGGCATGGAAGAGGTGGGAAGAGTGGAGGAGGGCCTTGCTTGGAATGCAGCCGATATTGAGGCAGGTCCCGCCGACAACGGGATCTTTTTCGACAATGGCGGCCTTCAGACCGAGCTGGGCCGCCCGGATGGCGCAGACGTAGCCGCCGGGTCCGGAGCCGATGACGATGAGGTCGAATGAATCACTCATGGAAAGAGGAAAGTTGACTGGCGGGCCGCAACGAAGTGCCGCAGGGCGCTCGTCGCGGCGGGCAGAGGGTTCAGATATCGAAGAGCAGACGGGTCGGATCTTCAAGGGACTCCTTGATGCGAACAAGGAAGGTGACAGCCTCGCGACCGTCGATCACCCGGTGGTCGTAGGAAAGCGCCAGGTACATCATCGGCTTGATCACGACCTGCCCGTCGCGCGCAACCGGCCTTTGCTGGATCGTATGCATGCCGAGAATGGCGGATTGCGGTTGGTTCAGGATCGGGGTCGAAAGCAGCGAGCCAAAAATGCCGCCGTTTGTGATCGTGAAGACACCACCCTGGAGGTCGTCGATGGTGATCTTCCCGTCCTTCGCGCGCTGTGCGTAGGTGAGGATGTCCTGCTCGATCCGGGCGAAACTCTTGGCCTCACAATCGCGCAGGACCGGGACCATAAGCCCCTTCGGTGTGCTCACCGCGATACCAATGTCGTAGTAGTGATTCTGGACGATCTCCTCGCCCTCGATCTGCGCATTGACGTTTGGAACGGCCTGGAGGGCATGCACAACCGCCTTTGTGAAGAAGCTCATGAAGCCGAGCTTCGTCCCGTGTTTGGCGACAAAGGCTTCCTGATGCTTCTTGCGCAGGCTCATGACCGGCTCCATATCGACCTCGTTGAAGGTCGTCAGCATCGCGGTCGATTGTTGCGCGGCGACAAGGCGCTGTGCGATCGTACGGCGCAGTGGTGTCATCTTTTTCCTCGTCTGGCGCTCTTCGGGAGTGACCGGACCGGCGGGAGTTTTTGTTGTTTGCGGCGACTGGGGCCTTTCGTCGGCAGATTTTCCGGCGGCCATCATGTCCCCCTTCGTCACCCGCCCGTCCTTGCCGGTGCCCGTCACGCTCTTGGGATCGATTCCCGTTTCGGCGGCGATTCTCCGCACCGCCGGAGAGGCGGGGTGATCGGGCTCTTCAGGGCTTTCCTCCGGCGCTCTCTCCGATCCTGTTCCTGCGGGTGCTTCCGACTTTGGCGACTCGTCTCCATGGGTGGAGGGATCGGCGGCGGCCGACTCGTCGATCAGTGCGATGACCGCGCCGACTTCGACTTCGTCCCCTTCCTCCACCTTCAGGGAGACGACGCCGGCGACCTCGGCCGTGCCCTCTGATGTAATCTTGTCGGTTTCGAGATCATACAGGGCCTGGCCCGGTTGGACCTGATCCCCGTCCTGGACGTGCCAGGCGGCGAGGATTCCGGACGTGATCGATTCGCCGAGGGCGGGAACTTTAACTTCGGTAGCCATGGAAAAAAACGGGGAGATCAGGTGCCCAGTGTAAAGGCGTCCTTGAGAAGAGCATTCTGCTCGAGTTTGTGCGTGTGAAGATTGCCCACGGCGGGGCTGGCGGAGGCAATGCGACCCGCATAAAGAGGTCGCCGACCCAGAAGGGCTTCAAGCTGCGGTGCGAGAAAAGTCCATGCACCCATGTTCGCGGGTTCCTCCTGGCACCAGACGATTGGCGCCTTTTTGCCATAGGCCCCGACGATCGATTGAAGGAATTTCCCATTGAGCGGGTAAAATTGCTCCACACGCACGATCGCCGCATCCTCGATCTTGGCTTCTCTCCGATAAGCGATCAGATCGTAATAGACTTTGCCCGAACATAGGATGACGCGTCTGGGGGACTTCGGGGCGTCGTCGTCGGGTAGGATGGACTGGAAACACTGATCTGTGAACTCCTCGATGCGTGAGACGCATTCCTTGTGGCGCAGCAGGCTTTTCGGCGTCATGAGGACCAGTGGCTTCCGGAATTCCCGTCGCATCTGGCGCCGCAGGATGTGGAAATACTGCGCGGGGGTCGAGCAGTTTGCCACCTGGATATTGTCCTCCGCACACAGTTGAAGGAAACGTTCGAGGCGTGCACTCGAATGCTCCGGTCCCTGGCCTTCATAACCGTGCGGGAGAAGCATGACGAGTCCGCTCACCCGCTGCCATTTTGACTCCGAACTCGAGATGAACTGATCGATGATGACCTGGGCACCGTTGACGAAGTCGCCGAACTGGGCCTCCCACATGCAGAGCATGTTGGTGTAGTCGAGTGAATATCCGTAGTCGAATCCCAGCACGGCGGCCTCCGAAAGGAGCGAATTGTGGACGCATAGCCGCCCGCGACGGTCTTCCATCTCCATCAGAGGAATGTATTTCTCCCGCGTCTTCGAGTCGTAGAAGACGGCGTGGCGCTGGCTGAACGTGCCCCGCACACAGTCCTGCCCGGAGAGGCGGACATTGTGGCCTTCGTACATCAGCGTGCCCCAGGCGAGCGCTTCCGCGAACGCCCAGTCAATGCCTCGATCCTGTTGGAAGTTCTCGAGCTTTGTGAGGAGTTGGCGCTTGATCTTCGGGTTGATATTGAACCCTTCGGGGATCCGCAGGAGGTCGCGGGCGATCTTGGCGAGAACATCATGGTCGACGTAGGTCCGGACATCCTCGAAGGCGTAATCCGGTTGATAACTCGCCACGTGACCCTCCGAGGCTTCGATGATGACCTCCCCTTTGGCTTCTTTGCGTCTCATCTCATCATAAAACGATCGGAGGCCTCCTCGCCAGCGCTCCTTGATGGCGTTGATCTCCTCTTCCGAGATATCGCCATCCGCCAGCAGCTTTTTCCCGTAAATTTCCACAACGGTGGGGTGGTTGCGGATGCTCTTGTAGAGTGTCGGCTGTGTGAAGGCGGGTTCGTCAGCCTCGTTGTGGCCGTGCCTCCGGTAGCAATACATATCGATCACGACGTCGCCGCTGAATTCCTGACGGTAGGCGAGCGCCATTTCCGTAACCAGGATCATGGCTTCAGGATCATCCCCGTTCACATGGAAGATCGGGGCCTCGATCATCTTTGCCACGTCCGTGCAATATTGCGAACTGCGGGCTTCCGAGGGATCGGTCGTGAACCCGATCTGATTGTTGATGATAAAGTGGATCGTGCCGCCCGTGCGATAGCCGGGAAGCTGGGAGAAGTTGAGCACCTCGGCGACGATCCCCTGGCCCGCAAAAGCGGCGTCGCCGTGGATCAGGATGGGAATCACCTTCTTGCGCTCTTCGGTGTCGTCGAGGAGCCGTTGACGGGCCCGGGCGCGCCCTTCGACCACGGGGTTGACCGCCTCGAGATGACTCGGATTCGCTGCGAGGTGGAGACGGATCTCTTCGCCCCGGGTGTTGTGGACGAGTGACTCGAAGCCGAGGTGATACTTCACATCCCCGTCGCCATGACGGGTGTCGGGCTGGAAGTTCTCGGAAAATTCGTGGAAAATGTACTCGTAGCTCTTGCGAAGAATGCTCGAAAGCACGTTCAGGCGACCGCGATGAGCCATCCCGATGACATACTCGTGAACGCCGAGAGAGGGTCCGGTCTCGAGGAGCGAGTCGAGCGCGGCGATGATCGTCTCACCACCCTCCAGGCCAAAGCGCTTCTGACCCACAAAGTTGGTATGAAGGAAGTGCTCGAATTCTTCTGCCTTGGTGATGCGGTCGAGAAAGCGGTGCTTTTTCTTGCGGTCGAAATTGGGTTGATTGCGGGACGATTCCATCGCTGCCTGCAGCCAGCGCCGTTTCGGCGTTTCCTGGATATGGAGATACTCCACGCCGATCGTTCCACAATAGGTCTTGCGCAGTGAATCGAGTAGCTCGCGCACGCTCATCTGGACGCCGTCGAGATAGTTGCCCGTCCAGAAGACCTCATCCAGGTCCGCTTCCGAAAACCCGAGGCGTTCCAGGCTGAGACGCGGGTTGAGAGGTACCTCCCGCAGGAGCGGATTGACGTCCGCTTCCGTATGGCCGATCGAGCGGAAGGCGTAAATCGCCCCCGTGAAACGCGCCTGCTTGATCGCCCGTTCCTCGTCATTCGAAGTGAGCGGCCCCTCGGAAAGGGAAGTTCCGCCCGGCCGGCCGTTTTCGGGGGGACGACCCGTGGCGGCGAGCGCATAGCCCTCGAAGAACGCATGCCAGGAGGCGTCCAGAGATGCCGGATCGTCCTGCCATCGGGCGTATTGCTCGTCGATGACATCGGCGTTCCAACGCGTTGCAAATGTGGGATTTCTCATGTAGTAACTGACTCCAGGAAAACTCGGCACTGTATCATGCCCCTTGATGAAAACAACCGAATCTGCCTCCGCTGGCCAACGATTAACCGATGCCATCTGAACACACGGTCGGATCAGCTTTGCTTATTCTGGATCAACATCGTGTATCAGAAATGCTTTAGATCCAAGCCTGTCATGGGGAAGAGCCGAATTGTTCCTGAAAGTTTCGGGTGAGGTCGTTCAGATCCTGTTCGGGCATGCGCGCGTGGCGCCGGGCCCGGGCGAGGAGGTCCCGGGCTTCCGTCTGGTTGCCGGTCTGGATCGCATGGAGGGTGAGGGTGGAGAGGGCGAGCGGATGTTCCGGGACCGCCTCGAGCACGGCGCGCATGGCGACGATCCCGTCTTCGACGTCTCCGCGGTGCAAGTGCACACGGGCGATCTGGATGAGCGGCATAGGCTCTTCCGGGCGCAGCCTGCGGGCTTCTTCGAATTCATTGAGAGCCTCCTCGAGGCGATGGGCGCGGACGAGATCATTGCCTCGTTCCAGATGCAGGCTCATGGAGTCTGGACAGTGCCGGAGACCCTCCGCAAGGACGCGTGCGCGATCGGTCGGCTGTTCCATCTCTTCGAGCAGCCGGACCAGGAAAATCCATCCGTCTGCGACCGTCGGTGCGAGCCGGGTGCTTGTTTCGAGGTGCAGACGCGCCTCCGCGTGGTGCCCCCGGCCTTGCTGCAGGCGCCCCAGCTGGCGGTGGGCGACGGCGTTCTCCGGATCGATCCGGATGGCGCGTTCGAGAAGACGGACCGCGGCGGCGGGATCTTCGGAGTAGGGCGGGTTCACCGCCGCCACGGAAAGCAGATAAGGATCGTAGCAGTCCTCGACGAGGGCGTCCTTCCATGGGTCGGGAGGATGGTTTGTGGAACGCGCCTGCTGCTGGGCTTGGCGCCGGGCGATGCCGGCTGCTTCCGCGTCGCCCCGTGCGGCTTCGAGGGTGGCAAGGAGGGTCCATCCGGGGCCGAAGGCGGGATGTTTCTCCGAAAGGCTCCGGGCGTTCGCGAGCGCGCGATGGACATCCCCGTCGGAGAGCATCTGCCGGGAGGCGGCGAGGAGGGCGTGAGGGTTGCCGGGATCCGCCTCAAGCACGGTGGTGAAGACGAGTTTCGCCGTTGTGGAATCGCCGCTCTTGAAATACGTATCGGCGAGCAGGAGCCGGGCGGGTTGGTAGTCGGGTGCCTGGGCAACCACTTCCTGGAGAAGCGGGATGGCCGCGTCGGTGCGCCCGTATCCGGCGAGGAGATGGGCGGCGAGATGACGCCAGCGGGGATTCTCCGGCTGCACATCGATCAGGCCCTCGTAGGCCTGGAGGGCCTCGTTGTGGAACCCGTTCGCATGATATAGCTGCGCCAGTCGGCCGAGGGCTCCGACGGCATGGTCTCCCTTCCGCGCGCCATGCTCGCTGACGTCGATTTGGACGATAAACTCGCGGGGCCAATCGGCAAGGTTGGGCCGTTCCGGGACCGATTGGCGCACGATGGCACGGTCACGGGCCGAATTCCAGAGACTGCTCGCCGCGACGACCGCCAAGGCTATGGCGAGGATGCCCGCGCCGAGAGCAAATTGTCGGCGGCGGCTTCGATAGGGAGAGAAGTCTGTCGGCATGGGGCGGGGGGGCCGACCGTATCAGCTTTGCAAGTGTTTTTCCCAGCCTTCAAACGTTGCCGGGTGCACCTCGACCCAATGCCCCGGGGTGACTTCCTTGAACTCGCCGGGGCGGTTGATCCATTCCGGCGGACAGTCCATCCAGCTGCGCCGTGCAAACGCACAGCCTTCCGGTGGATTAATCGGGGAGGGGACGTCACCCCGGAGGAGAATGCGGCGGCTCTTGGCCCGTGGATCTGGCACCGGAATGGCGGAAATGAGTGCCTTTGTGTAAGCGTGAAGGGGATGGCGGAAAATCTCCTCCGCCGGGCCCAGTTCGACGATCTTGCCGAGGTACATGATCGCGATGCGGTCGGAGATGTTCTTCACGACGGCGAGGTCGTGCGCGATAAAGAGAAACGAGAGTCCGAAGTCGCGCTGCAGGTCCAGCAGGAGGTTCAAGATCTGGCTCTGGACGGAGACATCGAGCGCGGAGACGGGCTCATCGCAGATGATCAGTTTCGGGTTGAGGGCGATCGCCCGGGCGATGCCGATGCGCTGGCGTTGCCCGCCGGAAAACTCAAACGGATAACGCCGACCGGCGTCCGCTTGCAGGCCCACCCGTTCCAGCAATTCGGCGACCCGGCGTCGGCGTTCGGTGGCCGACCCGATCCGGTGGATGACAAACGGCTCTTCGAGGATCTGGCCGACGGTATGGCGGGAGTTCAACGATTCCACCGGGTCCTGAAAAATCATCTGCACGTCGCGTCGGATCGGCTTCATGCGCCGGTTGGACAACTGTGCGAGGTCTTCGCCACGGTAGTGGATGGAACCTGCGGTCGGTTTGTTGAGCCGGACGATGCATTTCCCGAGGGTTGATTTTCCGCAGCCTGATTCACCAACGAGGCCGAGCGTTTCGCCTTCCTCGATATCAAGGCTGACTCCATCGACCGCTTTGAGAAAAGCTTTTGCGGAAAGAAAGACACCACCCTTGACGGCGAAGTGCATCTTCAGGTCCCGGATCTGCAGCAACGGTGCGCTCATGACGGTTGCGGGGGAGTATCCCAGGTCCGGACCACGGCTTCATCCTCGACCCAGTGCCCAGGCGCTACCTCGGCGAGCCCGGGGCGATGGGTGCGGAACGCGGTGGAAGCCATATATTCAGCCGCCTTGGGATGGGGCGAACGGGGGGCAAAGCGGGCTCCGACGGGCATTTCGTGCAGGCTGGGGACGAGTCCCGGAATCGTTGGCAGGAGGGTTTTGCGCGGATGATCGAGCCGGGGAATCGAGCGGAGCAGCCCCTGCGTGTAGAGATGGCGGGGATCGTGGAAAATCTGATCGGCAGTTCCTCGTTCAGCGACACGCCCGGCATACATCACAACGACATCATCGCAGGTTTCGGCGATCACGCCGAGGTCATGGGTGATCATGACAATGCTCATTCCCATCTCGGCCTGGAGACTTTTCATCAGTTCGAGAATCTGGGCCTGGATCGTCACATCGAGTGCCGTCGTCGGTTCGTCGGCGATGACCACACTTGGTTTGAGAGCGAGGGCGATCGCGATCGTATACGATCTCGGGGCCGTGCTAGTCATCGCTCTCTTCTACACGGCGGAGCTCTCGATCCAGGCGCTCGCCGTGGCGGGCG
>CAZVQJ010000132.1:0-8309 GCA_964629165.1 uncultured Puniceicoccaceae bacterium | reverse complement strand
GCCAGCTTGGTCATACACCCACCGTCCAACCGAGTCGCCAATCCGCCCCGGCCGGGTGCTTCCGATGATAATGGCAATCCTGATCATGTGCCTCATTCCTTTCAGTTAGATCTGCAGCGTGTTACGCACCAGTATGGCCGCGGCACCTGTGCCACGCAAGCGAACCCGCATGGTTTCGATGGTGATGCCGCAGTTCCGGGTGCCCGCCATCCGACAGAACGCACCGTCACCAGAATCACGTTTCCGTTGCCAATCATTTGCCTCTCACGATCGACGCATCGGCGAGCGTGGTGCAGTCTGTGGAATGGCTGTTCCTGAAGACATGTCCCGGACTCCGTCGTGTGCCCCGGGAGGTTGGCGTCAGGAGCACCGCTACGCGGCCTTGCCCGCATCGTTGCACGTGGCGGTCGAACCGACGCCGGTCCGCGCGCCGAACCTCGTGATCCTGAATCGTCCACTGGCGGAGGCACTTGGACTCGACGTGGACACGCTGACAGGGAACGCCGGAGCGGAGATTTTTGGGGGCAACCGTTTGCCGCCGGGCGCCGCGCCCATCGCGCAAGCATATGCCGGGCACCAGTTTGGACATTTCACTCCGCTCGGGGACGGGAGGGCGATTCTCCTCGGCGAACAGATTACGCCAGACGGAAGGCGCTTCGACGTTCAGTTGAAAGGGGCGGGCCGCACACCATTTTCGCGCAATGGGGATGGTCGGGCCGCGCTCGGTCCGATGCTGCGCGAATACATCATCAGCGAGGCCATGCATGCCCTTCGGATTCCGACGACCCGCAGTCTCGCGGTGGTAAGTAGCGGAGAAGCGGTCTGGCGTCACCGTCCACTTCCCGGCGCCGTCCTCACACGCATCGCATCCAGTCATATTCGAGTGGGCACTTTCGAGTGGCTCGCGGCGCGCGGAGATGAGGACGCCCTGCGCGCACTCATTGCCCATACAATTGAGCGCCATTATCCGGAGCTGACCGAGGCGGACAACCCGGCCCTTGCGCTCCTCACCGCCGCCATCGACCGGCAAGCGGGGCTGATCGCACAATGGATGCAGGCAGGCTTTGTGCACGGCGTGATGAACACCGACAACATGGCGCTTTCTGGAGAAACCATCGATTACGGCCCATGCGCTTTCATCGACGCCTATGATCCAGCCACTGTTTTCAGCTCCATTGACCGGCATGGTCGATACGCATACGGGAATCAGCCCGCGATGGCGGAATGGAACCTCACGCGATTGGCGGAAGCTCTCTTGTCACAATTGCATCCGGATCCCGATCAGGCTGTTTCTCTCGCCACGGAGACGCTCGAGATCTTCCCCGTCCGCTTCGGGCACTACTGGCACCGCGGCATGGCTCGCAAACTGGGCCTGTTCAATGAAGAAGCTGCAGACGCATCCCTCATCGGGAGTCTTCTCGCCTGGATGGAGAAGCAGAAAGTCGACTTCACGAATACCTTTCGCACGTTGAGCAGCGGAGAACTCCAGGACGAGAAGCTGCTTGCAGACAGGGAGTTTCTCGACTGGCACGAGCAGTGGACATGGCGGCGCAGCCGGCAACCGCAGTCCCTGGACGATTCTCTTCAGTCCATGCGCACGCACAACCCTGCCTTTATTCCGCGAAACTCCAAAGTGGAGGAAGCCCTCGTGGCAGCCGAGGAAGAGGACGATCTCACGATCATGGAGAGTCTTCTGGAGGTTCTCTCGACACCTTACGACCACGACCTCGACCGGCCTGAGTATACGCTGCCTCGGGCGCCGAATGAGGGCGTTTACCAGACATTCTGCGGTACCTGAGCCCGCTCCGGAACGTCACCCCCCCCGTGGGAGCCCGGGCGATCCTCAGGGGGCGGGTGCCACCGTCCTCTCTTCCCAGAAATACGCGCCGTCGTGCTGCAAGGCGTCCCAACGGATCAACACCGCACCGGCGATGAGCACGCCCAGCGTCAGGAGAAAAAGAATACGCCAGCGGCGGCGGTTGGTCTCGGCCGCGTCGAGGGACCTGAACGGATGACGCGACCCCGCCGGAATCCGTGCCTGCTTGGTCAGGCGCGTTCCAAACGGCACACTGATCTTGACCCGTCCGTTGATCGCCCAGCCATTGGCCTCGAGGACCGGCCCGATCGTGCGCTGCCGTAGCTTAAGCCATGCAATGAACACCGAGGGACCGGAAATGAGGAAAATCAATCCGAGAAGAACAAGTGGATACTGCCAGGCTGCGAGTCCAAAGACATACCCGAGAATCAACGTGAGCGCGGTGATCGCCCCGGAAACCGCAACACCGATCGCCGCAACAGTCCCGATGTCCACCTTCCGGGGATCACCGGGATCCGCAGCCTGGGAGGAGACATCGGTTGCTTTGTCGGCAACCGCGGAGAGCCCGGCCTCGGATCGTGCTTCAGCCGCCTCTGCACGCTTGGCGGCGTGTTGCTCGATCATGCGGACAAACTTCTTGTAGGGCAGAAAGAATGCCTGGCGCACGCTGATCGGACTCTCGACGATCGACGTGATTTTCGCATCCCAGTTGAGGCCCTTGCGATCATAGAAGAGACCGTTGCGACCGACAAAAAGATAGTCGCCATCACCCTGCGTGAAGCACGCCGCGATCTTCATCGGAGCATGTCCTGCACGTGTGCAGTCGCAGTAGGCAATGAATACCTTGCTCATCGCCGCAAGCGGAGAAGGGCCCGCCACCTGTATGCACAGCTCTGTGCTACGACTGTCGAGGTAGAGCGTTCCCGCCTGGAAAGTTGCCTGCTTCTCAAGCGAATAAAAATCGAGAAAGTTGACAAAATTATTCAGCAGCACACGAAAATCCCGGCAGTATCGGGTTAGGCGTTCGACGTCATGGATGCCCTCGAATTCAGCTTGAAGGGCCTTGTCCTCCTCGATCAGCGCGTTCACCCGCTCCCGTGTCCGCGCGGCGAGAATCTCCTCGATTCGCTCCGGTCCGAGTGTATCCACGACTGCGCCCGCTTTGGCCGTATACCAAGCGTCATACGGCGCCACCCGGCTCTTCAGTTCGCTCCATTGCACGGCGCTCAAATTCGTTATGGATGCCCCGAAAACAGGGGTGACGGCAGCCTTATGGAGCGTTGCCAGGGCATCGGCCCATGCCGGGTTGACGCCCTCGAGCAACGGTAGCGAACGGTCAACGTCGACCCGTGCGAGCGGGAAGCCCGCCAATTCCTCGGCAGAGACCGAGAGGTCGCGGGCCGCGAGGGCAAGGTAGTCATTTTCCGAGCGGTTGAGCGCCTCGAGGGCCCGGGCGTCATAGGCCGCCAGGCGCGTCCGCGCAAAAAAGTCATCGACCTTACCGCGCACCGCATTCACCGCCGCAGCGGCCGCCGCGGTTCCTTCTCCCAGTGTCAGCACGTCCGGGCCGAGCCCGTCCCGGAGCCATCCCGCGCAGGCTAGGCAGGCATCGTAAAAGGCGTCCGCACTCGCCTGGTCAACTCCCTCCATCCCCGATCGGTCGATGGTGCCACCGACCGTCGCAAGAATTTCCGAAAGGACCTGCCGTACCTCCTCATCATCCCCCGCCGAGACTTCCGTAATCACGCCATCTCCATTCAGCGCGCTCGCCGCCAGCAGTTCCACCGCGTCAGCCGCTTCGGCAAGCATGACGCTCTCCGCATCCGCCTTGCCGAAACCCTTCAGAATCATCTGGGCGGAGGCCAACGTGCGTTGGCCCTCCTCGGTGTCGGTCCGGATCGCGTCCAGAGGCAAGGCGTCCGTCTCCTTCAACAGATTGCCAACATTCTTGAGATGGAGTGAAGACCAACGGATGACCTCGATAATATCAGGAGCGTGGATCCTGCCGTCCCCATCCTGGTCGATCAGAGCGAGAGTTTTCGGGTCAAGCTCCAGTCCGGTTGTCGGGCACGCCAGCGCAACCCACAACTTCTGGTCCAGCTCCTCGAGACGGAGCAGATCCTCAGCGGAACGGAGGACAACCTGTTCAAGTCCGCCCAGGCGGACAAAATTCCAGACATGGAGAGAGCTCATAGCAAGATGGAGGGGCATGCAGGCGCGGCGTATCAGCCGTCGCCCTCTCACTTCCAATATCGAATCGTTATCGTGTCAATTGTCGGGCGAAAGATTCCACCGCGACCGGCCGAATCCCTGAATATTTTCGCTTCGGCCACTGGGGTATGCCAACATTCAATACCGGTTCCAGAATCGAACCTTCCACAGAATTCCACCATGGCCAAACTTTCCATTCTCGATCTCGTCCGCATTACGGAGGACACCGACGCACGCGCGGCGCTCGACCATGCCCGCGACCTTGCACACCACGCCGAAGGCTGGGGCTACAACCGGGTCTGGGTCGCCGAACACCATAATTTTCCCGGTATTGCGAGCGCCGCAACCTCGCTCGTCATCGCCCACATCGCCGCCGGGTCGGAGAAAATCCGGGTCGGTGCGGGCGGCATCATGCTGCCCAACCATTCACCCCTCGTCATCGCCGAACAATTCGGAACCCTCGCACGCCTCTTCCCGGGCCGGATCGATCTCGGGCTTGGGCGGGCACCCGGCACCGATCAGTTGACGGTTCGAGCCCTCCGGCGATCCCCCGGTGCCGCCGAGAACTTCCCACAGGACGTCCTCGAGCTACAGGGGTATTTTGCCGCCCGTGAATCCGATGCGAGAATCGAGGCCGTCCCCGCGGCGGGGACCGAAGTGCCTCTGTGGATCCTCGGGTCGAGCACATTTGGTGCTTCGCTGGCGGCCGAACTGGGGCTCCCCTACTCCTTCGCTTCCCATTTTGCACCCCAGCAGTTGCTGCCGGCGCTGGAGATTTATCGCAGCCGCTTCAAGCCCTCCGCACAACTGGACAAGCCATATGTGATGGTGGGCGTGAACATCATCGCGGCGGACACCGATCAAGAAGCACGGCGTCTCGCAACGACCCAGCAAATGTCTTTCACGGATATCTTCCGGGGCGCTCGAGGCCTTAGCCAACCGCCGATCGCCGACATCGAGCACTACTGGAATCCAATGGAAAAGGCACAAGTGCAGCAGATGCTGGCCCGTTCCATCGTAGGATCCGCCGCCACTGTCCGCACCGGGATGGAAGCTCTTATCGAGGAAACCGGCGCCGACGAACTCATCATCGTCTCCGACGTATACGACCATCAGGAACGCTTGCGTTCATTCGAACTCATCGCCTCCTGAACCCGCAGCGCATCCCCCTCCCCTGTCCATGTAGCAACGCTTTCATGCCCATGTAGATTTTCTTATCAAAGTCTTGCTCCAAGGGTCTCTGCCTATAATTCTCCGGCACCCCCCACGTCTACAGAGACCTCCCATCAGCAATCTTCACCTATGGCTATGAAACTGCTTATCCGTTGGATCCCGGTATTGTTTTTACTCGGAAGTGTATTCTCCGGGTGCGGTTCAGAGGAAAATGGGGGGAGCGGCGAGGCCGTCATCCTCGCTGGCGGCCCGGTGAGAAACGCAAGTGAGTTGACCGGCGCCTGGGTGCGCACCACCGAAGGCAGCTTCGCCGGCCTCGAATTCACCGAAGATGGCCAAGTGCTCGCTCAACGCAGTGCCGGTGCAGGCCGACCGCAGGGAACGACCGTCTATCGTTACAGCCTCCTCGAGGGCGGTCGCCTGAGCCTGATCGACGCCGCTAACCGAGCGACTGTTTTCAGCACGATCCGCGAGGGTGAACGCCTGGAAATTCAACCGGAAGCCAGAGTCGGAACGGACCTCCAACCCACCGTACAACAGTTCCGAAAACTCGGGAGAGGACAAACCATTGTCGCCGCCTTGCAGGAAGAAGCGGAAAAGCGGGAGGCGGCCCTAGAAGCGCGTTTGACTGCTTTGATCCCCTTGTTGGAAGCGGATGACCTTGTCCTCGTCCGCACCGACTCCGAAGGTCCCGAAGCCGTCATCGCGGTACGATTTGACCACTGGCAGCCCCAGATCGCAGGACGTGCCCTCGCCGATGAAAACCCCGCCAAGGATGATATCCTGCGGCCGGTGAGCATTCACCCCCTGACCGGAAGAATCGAACCCCTCGATTCTGTTTCCGATCGGATCAAGATCTTCCTGGCGATCCAGGGAGCCACTTCGCCCCAAGCGGATGCGAACTACACCGGCCATGCCGAATTCATAGTCGACGGCCCGATCCGCGAAGTGACGTCACTCAAAGGCTCCCTTGTCCTCACGAAAGCCTGGCTCGGGACGGCGGACTACGAACTCCGGCAGGATTCCAAGCGGCATCAGGCCGTCGTCGCCCACCATCAATCCCAGTCCGATGCCAGACAAGCTGCCCGACAGGTCGTCGCGGACCGACTGGGAGGACGCATCCAGTTGAGTGGCCACAAAACGACCAGCGGTCGACAGAACAACCCCGAAGCGGTCGCTCTCTTCCTCGAGCGCCAAGAGGATCCGAACAATCTGCATACATACGCCGGGCGCGTCCGGATCGGCAATGTCGAACAACCGGTGACCGGCGTCATCGATCTTCTTCTGGGCGAAGGTGCCCTTTACCTGAATTTTCAGCGCGGCGAGCAGTGGCGTCTTGGGCTGGCCGAAAACGATCGGCAACTCACCGGGGTATGGCGGCCCCACCAGCGCACCGACTTCATCAGCCACGGAGATGTCGCGCTGACCATCGATTCCATGATCTCGATGGAAAAGCTGGCGACCGAACGGGCGGCCATGACGGCCTTTCTCACGACGGGCCTGCGCACGCCCGTGCAGTTCTCCGGCTTTGCTCTCGACCGAAAAAGCGCATCGGGTGGATCCCGATGGCCGATCTTTGTCGAACTGATGAAACGTGAGGATGGTACCGCCAACGCGCAGGTTTGGTTCCTTGCGGATGGAATTGGGGTCACCCTGGACTGCCATCCCCACAATGCTTCCTTCAACTTTCAGGGCAATACCACGCTGGAGGGCAGTGCGCCCATTGGAGTGGGTGTTTTCGGGCGCCATGCGTTGGAAATCGAGCTGACCGGCATCGACCCGGATCCACGCTTCGAAGGACGCGTGGTCTCGGGCATGAATTCGGCCGAGACAATGGTTCTCCTTCCGGTCAAGAGCGCGCTTTCTGCCTCAAACCGGGCACGACTGATCGATGCGCTATCGGATAAGACCTACGTATTGCGCAAGACCGATACTTCGCGCCCGGAGGAAGAAAATACCTTTCTGACACTCCATACCGATCCCTCCGGCACCACCATCACCGGCGAACTTCTTGGTGACGGAAGAGGTCTCTGGCGTCCCGATTACCCACCCGGACTGGTCTCGGGAAAAATCGTCGAGGATCGCGGTCACGTGCTCCTCCACCTTGTCCTCGATTCGTGTCCACACCCCACGCTTCGCGGCGGTCGAGAGAGCCAGCGCACGCAGGCCGTGATCGCTGTGGATCTCACGGGCGAAACTGTCACGTTCCAAGGATGGACGGTCCCGGAGCGAGGCAATCGTGACTGGTTTACCCTGCTGCCCTTGAGCGCTGAACACACTGTCACGGCGACTCTGGAACAACACGTGCAGATGGAAGCACAACGCATCGGTGCCGTCGTAACCGTCCCGCGGTCTCCCGCTCCCGGCGACGAAGTCCTCTTGCTCATACACGCCACCGAGCGAGATTTGCGAGGTCGCATCTACACCGACGGCAAACACTACAGCCACGGCAATCCAATCTCCACCGCCGCCCTCCACGCCGGGCTCCTCCAACCCGGAGAGACCTGCATTGTCCGTGTGCGCTATGGTGAGCCTTTCCGCGCACCCGTCGAAGCCATCGAACAAAACGGAGTCACCCCGTCCCGAGGGAATTTTCGCGCCAACAACACCGTTCCCTCCTTCGCCCTCGAGCGCCTCTCTTTGTAGGAACCCCACTCGTCCCGTCGGACAACCAAGCTTCCAACGCCCTGACGGGCGCGTTCAGGGGGTCGAGCCCGCGGTCCTTGAGCTTGCCGAAGCGGGTATGCCCCCGTTCCCACTGGCGCCAGCGGCTGCATGCCGCCTCGTCATAGAGCCCGAGCCCGCCGAAGGACGGCGGCCGCAGTTGCCCTTCGACGAGACCTTCCCTTCCCGGGTGGGCATGAGCCTTTCCTGAACCGTGTTCATGATCACTTTCAAGCAGGTGCGCTCTGCCGGGCGCCCACAAAAAAAGACTTACGGTTTGGGGCCGTAAGTCCTTGCTTATAAAGTGGTGGTGGGAGCCGGATTCGAACCAGCGAACGGTTACCCGAGCAGATTTACAGTCTGCGTGCTTTAGCCACTTGCATATCCCACCGGAAAAACCGTGAAAGAAAGGGAAGCAGAGCGGGCATGCCAAGCAGTTTTTTCG
>CAZVQJ010000131.1:0-8350 GCA_964629165.1 uncultured Puniceicoccaceae bacterium | reverse complement strand
GACGCGCAGGGGGATACGGCGGAACCCAACGCGGCTTCGCTCGCATACCTTCCCCATTACGCGACGGCGGAAGGAATCTGACCCGCACCCCACACGACTTCGCGGGGTCACCGATAGAAGGCGGGCAGGGAGGGAGCTGCACGCCAATGACATTGACGACACCATCGATGAGCGGTCTTTTCGACGAAGATGAAAATTTCCCTCGGGACGGATCATGCGGGTTTCGCCGCGAAAGAAGTCGTCAAGGTGCACCTGCTGCAGCGTGGCATGGAAGTGCTTGATTTCGGGACGGATTCTCCGGGGGCATGCGACTACCCCGACTATGTTCGTCCGGCGGCGGTCGCCGTCGCGAGCGGTGAGGCCGATCTCGGGATCGTTTTCGGAGGCAGCGGCAACGGCGAAGCGATGGTTGCCAACAAAGTCCGGGGCATTCGCGCGGGCGTCGTCTGGAACGAGGAGAGTGCACGCCTGACAAAGGCGCACAATAACGCCAATGTAATCTCGATTGGCGGGCGCATGATCGAGGCTGCCTCACTTCCGGCGGTGGTCGATGCGTGGCTTGATTCCGTGTTCGAGGGAGGACGCCACCAAGGCCGAATCGACAAGATCCACGCCGGCGAGTAGAGTCGGCGAATGAACTTTGCGCCATGCGAGGCCGAGGCGTGGGAGGCGTTTTCCGCTGGACGCTCGCCACCCCGGCACCGGAAAGCGGACGGTCCTCGGCGAGTCATCCCTGCTTCGGATCCTCCTGACGGAGGGGAGGATGACGCTCTCGCGAGCGCGACCTACAGGGGGAACACCAAACGACTCAGTGGCGGGTCCCTGCGCCGAGGATCCCGTTCCCGAGCAGATGGGCGGGCTGGCGCCTACTTCTTCCGGGAGCCATTTTTTGGATCTTCGGTCGGATCCTCGTCGAAATCATCAGGACGCTCGTTCTCGTCGTACTCTTCTTTGTCCTCGTCGGTGTCGTCGTCATCTTCCCACTTCATCGTTTCGTCTTCCTCGATCTTTTCATCGGGTTCGTCGTCGAAGTCGGGAATGTCTTCCTCGCTGCTCTTGGGGGCCTCGTCGCTGTCGATCTCGTAACCTTCCGGCACGTATTCGAGAACCGAAATCACCTCGACGAAGAAATGGACCGCCTTGCCTTCCATGAAGTCGGCGTTCTGGCGCTCGCGGATTTCCTCCTCGAGTTCCTCGACAGTGAGGTTCTGCTCGAAGTCGATGAGGTCATTGATCATGCGCACGCGGGCTCGCGTAATCGCGTCGAGAAAGTCTGCGTAAGGCCCTTTTTCCTCATCAATGACGTCGGGGAGGGCAAAAAGGCTGCTCTGATCCTCGAGGAGGGACTCCCGCGTCCGACGCAAGCGGATGCGCCCGTCCTTTTCCTCCCGTTCGATCGCGAACGAGAAAAATGATTGCTCTATGATGTCCGTGTCGAATCCGTACTCGCGCAGCGCTTCGCACTGATCGAGCACATAACCCATCTGGCGGGGATCGATGATGCTGAGACCGTCAACGTCCCACCGTACGGGATCGGAGACCTCCTCAACCCACCAGTTCATGTCGGCGCCCAGACGAACGACGCACCAATCCAGTTTTCGGCTACTACTTGGCATTTTCAGGGGATCAGAGAGTGTGAATCTGTGGTGTGATCCGGCAATTCATCCGCCACAACGGGAAAGGAAATCCCCTTTGGCAAGGGGAAAATGGAGCCGGTCCGGCCGCGTCACAATGACGCTTGAAAAACGGTCCTCAGGCCGCAGGATTCCGGCAGATGGGATTCGTCTATGAGAAAATTGCACGGCCTGTGCTCTTTCGGCAGGATCCCGAGAAAGCGCACGATCTGGCGACGACGTCGCTCGAATATCTCGGGCATCTCGGATCGCTCTGTCGGCTCCTGGAGCGCTACAATGCGCCCCGTCGATCCCAGCCCTTCGAGTTGTTCGGCCTGGAGTTCCCGAATCCCGTCGGCCTTGCCGCTGGCATGGATAAGAATGGTCGCTTCTGGAGAGCGATGGGGGCTTTGGGTTTCGGCTTTGCCGAGATCGGCACGGTGACCTATCACAAGCAGCCTGGAAACGAGAAACCGAGGATCTTCCGTTATCCGGAGCAGCGGGGCATCATCAACCGGATGGGCTTCAACAACGAAGGCGCGCAGGCCGTCGCCGAGCGCCTCAAGAAGCAGGGAGCCGACAAGAACCGCCGGCGGCCACTCGGCATCAACCTCGGGAAGTCCCGGGTAACCCCGCTCTCCGAGGCTGTTGCTGATTACGTCGGTTCGTTTCACCTTCTGGCGGACTACGCGGATTACTTTGCGATCAATGTGAGCAGTCCGAATACCCCGGAATTGCGTCGGCTGCAGGGGCGGGATTTTCTCCCGGATCTTCTGACGGAGCTGATGCAGGCAAACCGCAGTCGGGCCCGAAAGCTAGGGCAGAAGCCCCGGCCGCTGCTCCTCAAGATTGCTCCGGATCTCACGTTTCGGGAGATTGACCAGATCCTCGAAACGATCCTGTCGGTCGGCCTGGATGGGGTCATCGCCACCAATACGACGGTTAACCGGCAGGGCCTCAGCGCAGGCTTGCGGGAGTCCGGAGGTCTTAGCGGCCCGCTCGTGCATCGTCGCGCCTGTGAGATCGTCAACTACATCTCCCTCGCCACTAACCGTCGGTTGCCGATCATCGGAGTAGGCGGGATTGAAGACGCGCGTTCGGCCGGGCGCATGGTGGACGCCGGGGCAGATCTGATCCAGATCTACACCGCGATGATCTATCGGGGGCCGTTCCTTGCGCGTGAACTCGGGCAGGCGCTTGCCGCCCATCACCGGGATTGGGTCTGACGACAACGCAGGGGAGCCTTCAGGCTGCTTCCCGCCCGGTTGCTCAGTCTTTGCGAAAGAGGACGATGCGATTTGTGTTCGTTCCCCGGGTGCCGTTGTCCACACCCCAGCAGTTGGCCGTTTTTGTGAACTTCTGCACGTTGATCAGGATGCAAACGGGCGTGAGGCCCGCGGTGCGCCCTGCTTGTACCACTTGTTCCTCCAGCCGCACGGTTCCCCGCCGGACTTCGCCCACCTCGAAGGCGACATGGGCGCCGCGCTTGAGAACTCGACGCATTTCTTCGAGAGCCCGCGTCATTTGTGTCGTCCAATCCTCGATTTTGCGAATGACCCAGAGCTGGATCGATTGCGGATCAATCCCATTGAACCAGCCCCGCAACCAGTTGTCGCCTGCGTAGTCGACGATATCAAGGAACGGTGGAGAGGTCACAATCAGATCCACCGAATCGTCATCCAGAAACGGAGTCTTCCCGGCGGAGGCGGTGTAGGCCCGGCCGGATCCACGGGGGACGGAGAACAGATCGCACGGTTCTCCCTGAAGCTGGCGACTCTTGCGGAGAATGAGAGCGTCGACGTCGCGCAAGGGTGGCTTTTGACCGCGTTGCTCATTGATTCTCTTTTGACTGACGACGGAAACGGCCTGATTTGGCGGCATCGTATAGACGGAAAAGAATCCGGGAGAATGACCCGTCAAGCGATTCGTGGCGACCATCCGGATCCACCGCTCCGGAGGTGTCAGTTCCTCGCCCCGCTCGATCCAGTGGGCCCGCATGGCGCAGAGTCGGCGGAGGGTCTCAGGATGATAAAAGGTGAGGAGATCTTCCGGCAAGGATCCGTCAAACGAGCGGGGCAGAGCGGCAAGCGCTGTTTCAACAGCTTCCATCGGCGGCGGATTGAATCGGGGCTCAAGGAGGATCGCACTGAGGGGATTCACATCGGAGCTGACCGCGTCTCGGCCCTGCAGGACAGCTTCCAACGCGGTTGTCCCGCGGCCGCCGAACGGATCGTAGACCAAGTCTCCCGGTGCGGTCAGGTGATCGATGAAAAAGCGGGGAAGCTGCGGCTTGAAGCAGGCCCGGTAGGAAACCTCGTGAAGCCGGTGTGCGGCGCGCTGGCGTGACGTCCAGAACTCGCCCGAAAAAACAGCAACGGGGTCGGCGGTTTGCGATTCCAATGTCCCTTCGTGCAGGCGCCCCTCGTGGGCCATTTGCCGGAGGTGTTGACGGAGGGCGGCATCGAAGGTGGGCGGACGAGAAATCATGCGCCCTGTTTCTTCGCTCCAGGAGCAGAGTGGGCAAGGCCAGAGTCCGGGAGGGAGCGTGCGACGCGCTCGAAGAATAGCGTCACGCGCCTTCGCTTTCGGCCGGTCGCAGGGGAATGAAAACATGAAAGCGCGCTCCGTTTCCGTCCGAGCTTTCGACATCGATGCGACCATTCATGAGGACGGTGAGGTCGTGCGCGATAGCCAGTCCAAGTCCGGACCCACCATATCGGCGGCTCATCGAAGGATCGGCCTGCGCAAATCGCTGGAAGAGGCGGTCGCGCACGTCCGGAGAAATCCCGATCCCGGTATCCTCAATCGTGAATTTCCAGAGAGCAGGCTCCGGCCGACGGACATACAGGCATACGTGTCCTCGATCCGTGAATTTCACGGCATTTCCAATGAGGTTCAGAAGGATCTGTTGGAGACGGAGCGGATCTCCAGATACACACTGCGCCGCGTCTGGATCGATGTGGACCTGGAAATCGAGGCGTTTTCGTCGTGCAAGCGCGCTCCCGAGATCCCCACTCCGGCGGATCACCTCTTCGATTCGGAACGGCACGTACTCCAACTCGAAGCGGTTGGCTTCCATCTTCGACAGGTCGAGGATGTCGTTCAGAAGCGTGAGGAGGAGCTCGGCTGATTCACTGAGAATCGCGAGGTGGGCACCTTGCGTTTCGTCGAGGGGATTTTCGCGGAGAATTTCGGCCATGCCGATGATCCCGTTCAGCGGCGTGCGCAGCTCATGGCTCACCGTCGCAAGAAACTCACTGCGGGAGCGGCTGGCTTCCTCGGTGGCTTCTTTTGCGCTGCGGAGCTCCTTAAGAATCTCGGCGTTCTCATCCCGCAAGCGAAAGGATTCCGCGAGGGTTACTCGAAAGCGAAAGGCCGTGACCAAAAGGAAGGCCGAAAATATCCACGCAAGCACCCCGATAAACGCCGGCACGAGTTCGCCGATCAACAGAAGTCGAATCGAGATCGGGACCAGGAGAACGGCGAGAAAGGCAGCGGTGACTCCTCGCGACGAACAGAGGGAGGCCGTGGCCCCGGCGGCCGTCGCCCCGAGCGTGGCCAAGAGCAAGGAAAGCTGGAGCGGCGCGGTGGGATCGAAAAAGAGAACGGAGGCCGTCGCCCAACTCGCAGCGGTCAGGGTGGAACCGAACCCGAAGATCACCCGCCATCGCTGATGCTCAGCATCGGCGGGCTCACGCTTCACATAATAGCGGATAACAACCGCCCGAATCGCAAGAATGAGCCCGTGTAGCCCAAGCCAGGCACCTACAACGGAGAAGGAAAAGCGGCCGCAGAGGGCGAACGAGAGGAGGATCGAGAGAAGCAGGTTGAAACCCAGCGCGGGTGGCGCCTGCCTATACAGGAGGCAGGTCAGGCGTCCCTCGACAGTATGTTCTCTCAATGCCATTAGCGAAGTGTACGTCCATCTCTGAGCGCTAACTCAGCGTGGGCGACACTTCCTAAAAAGCGAGCACGAGGAGGAGAAAGGTCCACTTGGACCTAGGAGGATGCCCCCGTGCGGAAGGCCGGTAAGACCCGAAAGATAGCCTAATCGGCGTCGTCCGACTTGGCGTCGGGGCTATTCGGATTGCGGACTTCATCGACCAGTATGTCGACCCGGGAAACCTCCTTGTCGGTCATTAACTCAACCTGTTCCTTCACGGCCCGCTTCACTTCTTCCGCTACCTTGCCGATGCGGACGCCGAAAACGAAGATCAGCTTGATGCGGATCTGATACCGTTTCTCGTCGTCCTCTTCGACCGAAATGCTGCCTCCCTTGTTGAAGAGGCCCTGAAAGCTGCCGCTGGCGAGGCCGTAAACGCCGGGAACCTCCTTCGCCGCCATCGCGACAATGTTCGCGACGACATTGTTGTTGATCGTGATGCTCCCATCGTCGTGATCGTGCAGAGGCTCCAGCTCGGTGGGTTCCTGATATTCAGTTTCTTCGGTCATGATGAGAAGGGGAAGGATTCGAACTGCTAGGTCTTTTCCTCTCCAGCGAAGAGATCTTTCGGCGTTCGGGCGAGAAATTCTTCAACGAAGCGGGTGGTGGCACCGCCCTCGCGAAAAACGGGATCCTGAATGATGGCCCGGGCGAAGGCAATGTTGGTTTTGATCCCGCGGATCAGGTATTCATCAAGCGCCCGCGACATGCGAACCAGCGCTGCCTCCCGGGTAGGTCCCCGCGTGATCACCTTTGCGATCATGCTATCGTAATATGGCGGGACCGAATAACCGGCGTAGGCGTGGCTGTCGACGCGCACGCCAGGCCCACCCGGTGCACAGTAGAGAGTGATCTGGCCGGGAGAAGGCATGAAATTGCGGCTGGGGTCCTCGGCACAGATCCGCACTTCCACCGCGTGGCGGAGTGGCTTGATGTCCTCCTGTCGATACTCCAGCCGAAGACCGGAAGCAATCCGAAGCTGTTCCTTGATCAGGTCGATTCCCGTGACTTCCTCGGTCACCGGATGTTCCACCTGAATCCGCGTATTCATCTCGATGAAGTAGAAGTTCCGCTCCTTATCGACGAGAAACTCGATGGTCCCGGCATTCGTGTAATGGCAAGCCCGGGCGGCCTTGACGGCGGCCTCACCCATCGCCTCGCGCAATTCCGGAGTGATGAAGGGGGAGGGCGCCTCCTCGATGACCTTCTGATGCCGGCGTTGAACGGAACAGTCACGTTCCCCGAGATGGAGAATCGTGCCGTGCTCATCGGCAAGGATCTGAAACTCGATATGACGGGGCTCCTCGATATACTTCTCGATGTAGACGGCGCCGTCTCCGAATGCTTTCTCCGCTTCGTTGCTGGCGGCGACGAACTCTTTCTGGAAGGACATCCGGTTGTGCGCGAGTCGCATGCCTCGCCCCCCGCCTCCGGAGACCGCCTTGATGATCACCGGAAACCCGATCCGCTCCGCGATCTCGACGGCCTCTTCAGGGTTCTGCACCGCACCGTCACTGCCAGGGACCGTCGGCACGCCGGCCGCTTTCACCGTTTCACGGGCAACCGCCTTGTCGCCCATCCGGCGGATCGCGGAGGAGTGGGGCCCGATGAACTTGACGTGGCATTCCTCGCATTGCTCGGCGAAATCCGCATCCTCGGCAAGAAACCCGTAGCCAGGATGGATCCCATCCACATCCGCGATCTCCGCCGCTGCGATGATCCGCTCCGGGCGCAGGTAGCTTTCCGCGCCGGGTGCCCCGCCGATACAGATGGCGCCATCAGCCAACTGCACATGCAGGCTCTGCTCGTCCGCCTCGGAGTAAACTGCGACAGTCTGAATGCCAAGTTCCTTGCAGGCGCGGATGATGCGGAGCGCGATCTCGCCGCGGTTCGCGATAAGGATTTTAGAGAACATGGATGAGAGCGCTACTTCACGCGAAATAATGGCTGGCCGTACTCGACGCTCTCGCCGTTGTTCACGCACACCTCGGCGATGGTCCCTGAAATCTCCGCCTTGATCTCGTTCATGACCTTCATCGCCTCGATGATGCACACGACGGAATCCGGGTTGACGGTGTCTCCGACCCGTACAAAAGCCGGGCTGTCAGGCGACGCGGCGACATAGAAAGTCCCCACCATGGGAGACCTGATGACCACTCCAGGCACCGGCGGAGGGACTTCCGCGACGGGCACCGCCGGGGGCGCATGGACCACGACCGGGTTCCCGGCAGGCGGCACCGCTGGCGCAGCAGCAGGCTGACTGCGGCAGATGCGCAGCTTCAAATCCTTCTCTTCGATCTCGAACTCGGACAAGCCCGAGCGCTTCATGAGATCCACGATCTGTTTGATTTCCTTCAGGTCCAAAGGTGTCCTCCTCGTTAACCGGTGGTTGAGAACGGTTTCAGTTAAAAACCGACAACAATGGGTGTGCCTCGTGTGCCTGCAACGGAAAAGGCGGACAAGATTCTCCACTACCGCCCGAGATGGACGTGGGATTTTCAATCCCCCACCCGAGGATGGAAGAAGCCCCGGAACTGACGACCGACTGCTGAAGGGGCACAACGTTCAAAAACTTTTGCTGTCAGATCAACTTCCCCTTGACTTCATTGATTTAACGTTAAATTAAATTTGTCGGCGAACCCCCTGATACCGCTGATTAAAAGACTTTCTCGCGTGCCTTGGTCCTCGCGGCCCCGGATTCCAAGCGCTCATATCCAAACTCCCTAGACCCCATGAATAAAACTGATACCAGACTTCGGCCATGGTGCATGGCCACCGCTCTGCTCGCGACTGC
>CAZVQJ010000130.1:0-8440 GCA_964629165.1 uncultured Puniceicoccaceae bacterium | reverse complement strand
CGAGGAGTTCCGAAAGGAAGCCATTGCCCGTTTTGTCGATACCCCCACCCCCTTTGCCGACCGGATCGTCAAGATCAGCCTACTCGCCCCCGCAAGCGAACATCTCATCGCTTCGATGGCGCCTCTTGCCGAATTGACGGTGAAGGCCTGTCAGGAAGCGGAAGACGTCGGTGACGCCTTTCAGATCTCATGGCGGTCGATGTCGATGGCGCTCTATGAATATCGCCGAGGCAATTACGAAGCCTCCACCGGCTGGGCGGACCAAAGCCTCGCCTACGACGGCGCCAATGCCCCCCTCATCGCGACGGCTCGCGTCATTCGTGCGATGGCGCTCTTCCGCCTGGGGAACATACAGGAGGCCGATCAAGAATGGGCTCGGGCACATCGCCTCGTGGAGGAGAAGTTTCAGGGATACATGGGCCGTGGAACACCGGTCTACGGATTCTGGTTCGACTGGGCCTTTGCGAGGATCCTCCTGCGAGAGGCGACCGCGACGATCCAGGGACCCCCCGCTCTACTCCAAGGTTCCGCCCACGCAAGCGTTCTGGAATAAGCGCGCAGCGCGGACGTTTGTCTGTCGGGTTAAAGTCGGATTTGGCGCATGTGCAGATGGGGCTGTTCATCCTCCGCGCCCCCCTTCGCTTCGTCGATTCTCGGGACGGCATCATGCCCGTCGACAACCCATCCTCCCCATGGCCAATACCTTCCCACGCATTTTCGGCCGGTCCGCACCCCTGCCCTCCGGGCCGGGCTCCCTTCGACTCACCCTCTCTCTCCTCCTCACCGCCACCGCTTTCACCGCCCATGCGCAAGACGGCGGAGAGGATGAGCGCTTCATCGAGCTCGAGACCTTCGTCGTGTCCTCCGTTCGTGGCAGCCTGATCGGGGCCCAGGAGCTCAAGCAGGAAGAACCCGCCTTTGTCGATGCGATCGTCGCGGAAGACATTGGCAAATTCCCCGACAACACCGTCGCGGACGCGCTGCAACGGGTTCCCGGCATTCAGGTCGAACGGGCACAGGGCGAAGTGAGCGCCGTCGTGATTCGCGGCCTCCCAAATCTCACCACCACCCTCAATGGCCATGAGATCTTCACCGGCTCCGGTCGCGGCGTCGCCTTGCAGGACATCCCGGCCGAGATGATCAAGACTGTCACCGTCTACAAATCCCGCACACCGGAACAGATCGAGGGCGGCATCGCGGGCCTCATCGACATCGAACTCCGTCGGCCGTTCGACTTCGATGGCTTCCGCGGTGGGTTGAGTGCCCGTGGAATCTATGGCGAACACCGCGAAAAAACGTCCTGGACGACCAGCGCCATGGTGAGCAACCGGTGGGCCCTCGATAACGGCGGCGATTTCGGCCTCCTCGTCTCGGCCTCCTACCAGAAGAGCTACTGGCTCGACCACACTATCTTCAATTTCGAGTGGCGCGAGAGGGATACCCCGGGGGAACCATGGGAACATGAAATCCTCTTTCCGGAATACGCCTCCGTCGTGACGCCCAGCACCGTCGGATCAATCGTCGCCCCCGGCGACCGCGAACGCCCTGCCTACAGCGTGTCGCTCCAATATCGCAACAACGAGGGGTTCGAGGCCTACGGCGATATGATCTATACCGGCTTTCGCAACAAGTGGCAGAACTTCTTCTTCATCGGCATCCCCAATGCCGGTGTGATGCAGTCCGGCGAAGTTGCGGGGAGCTATACAGGGGAGAATGGCGAGGAATACGCCGTCATGAAAAGCATGGTGATGAACGACAACTTCACCCTCACCAGCACCCAGGCCTATCAGGACGAGACAGACAGTTACCAGGCGGTTGGCGGGTTAAAATGGACACGCGACAACTTCATCGCCTCGACCGAGGTCGTCTACAACTGGAGCAAGGTGAAAAACCAGTCGATCATCGTGGACACCCAGTTCATTGCCCCCGTCCTCACCGTTGATTTCACGACCGGTGGCACGCCAAACCTGAACATCACCGGGATCGACGTCGCGAACGGCGAAGATTTCCGCCTCTGGGGCCTCTTCGATAACAACGGCTACAATTCCACCGAGTCCCTTTCATGGAAGGGAGACCTCGAGTACCTCACCGGAGGCGGAATCCTCACTTCGATCAAGGGGGGCGTCCGCATCGCCGAGCGCGACGCCAACGCGGAAGCCTCCTCCCGCGATGACATCGCTCCGGCCGCCGGACGCGGCGTCCAGTTGGTTTCCTCCGTCTCCGGGCTCGGCTCCACCTCGCCGGATGGCATCTTCGGGGCGGGCACCTTTGCCCTCACCAACTGGCACGGCCCCGATCCCGCGTTCCTCTACGAGAACCCCGATCAGGTCCGAAACCTCTTTGGGCTGCCCGGGGGCCTCGCGCCCTACAATCCCACGAATGCCTTTGACAACACAGAGACCAGCTACGCCGCCTACATCCAGGCCAACTACGAGACCGAACTCGGCGGCAAGGCCTTCGATGGCCTCTTCGGCGTGCGCGTTGTGAACACGGAGCAGAAGGTCCGCGGCTATCTCGACGCCAACACCCCGGTTGATGACAAATCGGACTACCTCGAGGTCATGCCGACGTTCACCGGCCGGCTTCGACTCACCGAACAACTCCTCCTCCGGGCGTCCGCCGGACGCGCCATTACCCGACCCAATTTCGCGGACCTCAACCCCGCCCTCACCCTTATTCCACCCACCACGACCGGAGGCATCTTCGGCACCGGGAACGGCGGGAACCCGGCCCTCGAAGCCGTCATCTCGGACAATTTCGACCTCTCGCTGGAACACTATTACGCCCGTTCCAGCTACCTCTCCGCCACCGGTTTCTACCGGCTCATCGACGGCTATGTGGAACTGGTCAGTGCGATCGAAACCCACGACGGGGTGGACTATGCGGTGACCCGTCCCCGCAATTCCGGATCCGGCGACCTGCATGGCATCGAGCTCACCTGGCAGCATTTCTTCGACAACCTGACAGGTCCTCTCCAGGGCTTCGGGATCCAGACCAATTACACCTGGATCACAGGCAATACGGAAGATCCCGTCACGGGCGAAGACCGCGACCTCACCCAGGTTTCCGAACACAACTACAACATCATCGGCATCTATGAACGGGGACCCTTTTCCGCCCGCCTCGCCTACAACTGGCGCGACGAATATGTGTGGTCGTTTAACGAAGTGGACGGTCCCGGCGGTCCATCCGGGATCCTCCGGGTGAAGGATCGGGACAGCCTTGATTTTTCGGCAAGCTACAACTTCGGGGAGAATTTCACCCTGACTTTCGACATGACCAACATCCTCGAAGGCGACTATCAGGACTACTTCGATGACCCCGTGCTCTATCCGCGTGACACCCGCGCGTACGACCGCACCTTCGCGATCGGAGCGCGCTACCGCTTCTAGTGGCCGAACCAATAGATTCTTTCCATTCCGCCACAACCAATGGGGTAATTCCCCAAGGCGGCAAACGTGCTCTGTGCCCACTCCAGGGAACCGTGCGACGGGGGCATTTTTCCCTTTCGCGCCCGTTGCCCGGGATCCCTGATACCCCCTAAACATGAAGTCTCATAAACTGACCGTCCTCGAGAAGATCGGATTTGGTTCCGGCGATACTGCCGTGAATGTCGTCATATCCTCGTTCTTCTTGATAATTAACTTCTTCTATACCGACATCTTCGGTTTGAACCCGCTCCATCTGGGACTCCTCTTCCTCGTTGCGAATCTCATCGACGCCGTCACCGACCCGTTGATGGGGATCGTCACGGATCGAGTCGATACGCGCTGGGGACGCTATCGGCCCTATTTTCTCTTCATGTCGGTGCCTTTCGGGATCTGCGTCCTCCTGGCATTCAGTACTCCGGATTTTGATTACAACGGTAAACTGATCTGGGCTTATTCCACCCATATCCTGCTCAAGCTCGCCTTCACGGCCGTCACGATTCCCTACATATCGCTGATCAGTGTCCTTACAGACGATCCGAAGGAGCGCCTTTCGGCGAACGGCTACCGGCTCTTCCTCGCGAAGGTGGGTGCTCTCCTCGTTACGAGCATGGTCCCCGTTCTGGCCGTCAGGTTCGGCGGCGAGAACCAGGCCCTTGGATACCAGATGGCCATGGGCCTGATGGGGCTGCTCGCGATCATCCTCTTTCTCTTCTGCTTCTTCACGACGACGGAGCGGGTGCATCACTCGGTCGATAAGAAACCGCTCCGGGAGCAGTTCAAGCTCCTCATGAAAAACGACCAGTGGCTCGTCCTCAGCGCTGTCTGCCTGGTCGGGACGGTCGGTTATGTCATTCGCACCTCGGTCGCGATCTATTACGCCAAGTATTACCTCGGTGGAGACGCGGGGGTTCAGTCAACTTTCATGACGACCGGTGTGATCGCATCGATCCTCGCGATGTCGCTCTCCACCTTCATCACGAAGCGCTATGACAAGATCAAACTCTTCCGCTACAGCCAGTTGGCGGTTCCATTCATTTCCGCGCTCATCTACTTCACGGTTGCACCCGGACAGTTCCTCTGGGCGTGCATCCTCTACTTCGTCCTGTCCCTTGTCATCGATCTGCATGCACCCGTCTTCTGGTCAGCGATCGCGGAAGCGGTCGATTACGGTGAGGCGAAGGAAGGCAAGCGAGTCGCCGGGCTCTCCTTCGGAGGCATTTCGTTTTTTCAGAAAACCGGAATCGGTCTCGCCGGAATGATCGTGAACGGACTGCTTGTCGCCTTTGGTTACCAGGCCGACCAGACGCAGACTCCCCTCGCCCTCACCGGTCTCGCCTTGATGCTCTCGATCATCCCCGGCCTCTTCCACGCGCTGATGGGGGGCCTCATGTTTTTCTACCGTATCAACGACGACTATTATGAGCGTATGAAGCGTGGAGAAATCGAGGGCCTCCAGCCCGTCGAAGGCCTCCTCAAAGTCGACAACCTTCCCGACGTCAAGAACACCATTCTTCCATCCTAATGAATTTCATCAAACCACTCATTGAACAACGGGCGGACCCGTTCATCTGGAAACATACCGACGGATACTACTATTTCACCGCGTCCGTTCCCGCCTATGACCGCATTGAACTGCGTCGATCACAGACGGTCGCAGGTCTCGCCGGCGCCGAAACCGTCACCGCTTGGCAAAAACCGGAGAGCGGTCCTCTCTCCGCCCTCATCTGGGCACCGGAAATTCATTTCAACCGCGGTCGATGGTACGTCTATTTTGCCGCCGCGCCGAGTCGAGAGATCAAGGACGATCTCTTCCAGCACCGGATGTATGCGATTTCCACCGACAGCGAGAACCCGCTTGAGGGACGGTGGGACCCACCGGTCCGGATCGAGACCGGCATCGACAGTTTTTGCCTCGATGCCACCACCTTCGAACATCGGGACACGCTCTATTATGTCTGGGCCCAGAAGGATCCTTCGATCGCGGGAAACTCGAATCTCTACATCGCTCCGATGGCGACGCCGACCACCCTCGCGGCCGAACCGGTTCGACTGAGCATTCCAGAGCTCGAATGGGAAATCCGCGGGTTCCGGGTCAACGAGGGCCCCGCCATCCTCAAACGCAACGGGCGGGTTTTTCTCGCCTACAGCGCGAGTGCGACCGATGAAAATTATTGTGTCGGTCTTCTCCAGGCAAATGAAGACGCGGACCTTCTGGACGCTGCATCGTGGCAGAAGTCGGATCGACCGGTTTTCCAGACCAGTTACGAACACGGGATTTACGGCCCCGGGCATAACAGCTTCACCGTTTCCGAGGACGGCCAGGTCGACCTCCTCGTCTATCACGCCCGGACCTATACCGACATCAAGGGCGACCCGCTCTGGGACCCAAACCGCCACACCTTTGTGAAGCCCATCCGCTGGGATCCATCCGGCAACCCCATCTTCGGCCGACCTTCCGTCATTGAGTAACCGCGCTTATCACCCCTGTCGCCTTGTAGCACACCTTCCGACCACTTTACGTCAGATGAAATTGTCGATTATCGCTCTTGCATGTCTTTCTGCCGCCCCGGCGCTTTTTGCGCAGGTAGTTCCCCGTCAGGATCAAGCGGGTATTCACGCGCGCGTCACTGTCCCTGCAGAGGCTGTGATTGCCCACGATCCTGTCATGATTCGTCAGGACGACACCTATTACCTCTTCACGACCGGCCCAGGGGTGACCGTCTGGTCGTCCCCTGACATGAAGATCTGGTCGCGCGAGTCGGCCGTCTTCGACCCGTATCCGGCATGGGCGCCAGAGGAAATCGCCGGGTTTCAGGGTCATATCTGGGCTCCCGATATCAGCTATCACGATGGTCGCTATTACCTCTATTATTCAATCTCCGCTTTCGGGAAAAACACGTCGGCGATCGGCCTTGCGACCAATGTCACGCTTCATCCGGACGATCCCGACTTCAAGTGGGAGGACCACGGGATAGTCCTGCAGTCCTTTCCCGGCCTCACAAACTGGAATGCGATCGACGCCAACATCATCGAGGACGACGACGGGACCGGCTACATGTCCTTTGGATCCTTCTGGGGCGGCCTCCAGCTCGTCCGCCTGACCCCTGACCGAATGGCGATCGACGGCGATATCGACGATGTGCAGATGATTGCCAGCCGGCGCACGGCCAAACCCGAAGCGAACGGCAAAAAAGAATCCGCCGCACCCGGATCGAACGCCATCGAAGCTCCGTTCATTTTCAAGCACAACGACTACTTCTATCTCTTCGCCTCGATCGATTATTGCTGTCGAGGCCCGGAAAGCACCTACAAGATGATCGTGGGGCGGTCAAAATCACTCACCGGCCCCTATGTCGATCGAGAGGACGTCCTCCTCACCCGTGGCGGGGGCACCCTCCTGCTGGCCGGTGACGAAAACTGGCATGGCGTGGGGCACAATGCCGTCGTCCATTTTGACGGAACTGACTATCTCGTCTTCCACGGATACGACGCTCACGAGGATGGTGTTCCAAAACTTCTCATCAGAACGCTTGCGTGGGACGCAGACGGTTGGCCGACGGCGACACTCGCTCAGGAGGATGCAATGCCCTCCGGGCAATGATTGGCGGTCCCGTCATCGACTGGCCTCCGCACGACGCTGGACACACTCAACTGGAAGCGACGCCCCGGTAAAGATCGACGACCCGTTGACTCTGCGTCCTCCGGACCTGGTCGAGCGTCGCTCTTGATATCCGGAACTCACCGCTATCTCCAGGCGTGTTCCTGCAATGCTCCAGCATGACTGCGTAGAGAAACTTGAAAGCGTCCCTTGGCTGGTGCATCTGATCAAGGGCATCGATCAAGTGGGCGCTCGTGACTGCCTCGTCGAAGATCGATCGAAGATCCGCTGCCGCTTCGTCCGGCTCTCCCTGACAATTGCGGAAGCGCCAGTTGCACAGATCGTAGAGCGTGGCTCCCGTCCACTTCAGCGGATTCACCACGTTTTGCTTATCCAGGCGCGCAGATCGTTTGAACTCGGCCCCCTCGCCATTGAGGAGATGCCCCAGCTCGACCGGCAGGAGCATCTTGATCCCGATACGGTCCTGCTGTAGAAACTTGTTGTTGAGCATCGGCCAGACGAGCTGCTTCATCCGCCGCGATTCCCCGTTGATCAGAACCGGTTCGTCCACTCGGTCGAGGAGAACCACAAGCCCCGTATACCCGATTTCGCTGAGAATCCGCAGAAAGCGACTGGTGAGGTCGTAGCGATTATCCTGATCATCCTTGCTCGGAATCGGCTGAGCCTGCACGCGCTCATCCTTCAGGTCCCACAAATGGCGGGAAGCTTCTCCCCGCACCCGCGTGACGACCCGGATTTCGCGATCGATACGCCGTCCGAGCAACGCGTTGCGGGCCGAACGGACCAGCCACCAGATCCCTAAACCTCCAAATCCCGCCCCCCCGACCACCGCCGCGCTGACCCACTCCCAAGTCTCGTAGTTCAACAGTTGCCAGCCGATCACACCGACGAGCCCGAGAACCCCGAAGAGCAGCGTTGCCAACCCGTGCGTGCTCCGGTTCCACCAACGGCGAATCCGCAGGACAGACTTCAGCTTGCGCCATCGTTCGCTCGTCTGGCCATGACTCGGTTGATCGTAGAGCAACGCCAGAACGGCCAGGTCGATTCGCTTTTGCCGACTCATTTTTCGCAGCTTTGCCCGAAGAACCTTCCCGTTCCCCGCTCGCTCACGATCCTGCACCTGATCCAGCAACTCGGTCACCGCCCGCGAAAGAATGGCATCCTGATGATCCGCGAGTCGAAGCGACTCCAGGACCCGATCCGGATCCTGCTCTCCCAGTTTGCCCGAAATCCGATCGAGAACCGGGTTGAGTTCGTCGTATGAAACGGTCCAGACACGATTCTCCGAACGCGCGCCATTATATGCCTCCAACCGGCGCTCGATCATGAGGCGCATGGCCGTCTTTCCACTGCCCTTTTCCCCGAAGACAATCGTCGTCGCCGGATTTTC
>CAZVQJ010000129.1:0-8494 GCA_964629165.1 uncultured Puniceicoccaceae bacterium | reverse complement strand
CGAGATGAACCCCTTCCACCCGCGGCCCGGCGGGCATCGAGGTATCGGCAGACTCCGCTGGTGACGCAGATGGTTTTTCCCAGCCCGCCGCGTGCGCGTGAAGTGCGGCGCACCCGTCTGTTTTCAGGCTACCCGCCGGAAGCGTTGGCGAGCATGAGGGAGATCGCGGTGCCATAGACGGCGAGACCGCCGCAGAGGAGCAGCCCCCCGACAAGGTAGGCACGGGTGCGCTGGTTGCGCCGTCGAATAAGTCGAATGATCGTCGCTTCGCTGGAATCCGAGAGATCGGTCGAAACCCATTTGATGCGCATCACGGTGGAGAAAACCCAGACGGCGGAGCTGATGACGATAAAGAGGCCAGCGATGACGCAGATTTTGCTCCACAACCCGGTCGCGGCAATGAGGCGGCCGGAAAAGCCCGTCACGGTGATGACGGCGCCGGCCAGGGTGAGGAGAACCTGGGCCCGGGTGTGGAGGACATTGAGATGACCTTGCAGGAATTCCACTGCGCGTGAGAGGTCATTCTCGACGAGGTTGAGGAGGCGTTGTGCTTCTTCTTCGGGAGCCATCGTGAATCGGGTTCGAGGCAGATCGTCATCCGGAGGTGCCGGATTGGCGATCCGATTCGAGCGGGATAGGCCATGGGCGGCAGGTCCATCCAGACGAGAAAAGCGCGGACACCGATGAAATTGCCCGTTCATTTGTGCCTTCTTGCACCGATTATTGAGGCTTATACCTGCCCCCTCCGCCCCGATGACCATCCAGCGTCAAATCCTTCTCCTCGGTTCCCTCGCGATTACCTTTACGGGAGTCTTGTCCGGAATCCTGTTCTGGCGGGCACATGCGGAGGTGCGTGAGCTGGAGACGTTTGATCGCATCGGGCGCATGCTCGTTCTCCTGTCCAGATTATCGGATTCCATGACAGACGAAACAAACCTCTCGTGGGATGCGTGGGTGGAAGTGAAGGAGGGTCGGTCGGGTGCGGGGAAAGCGCTTTTTGAGGAGGCCGTCGCGACCAGCAACCGGATCATTGGTGAGATCGATGACGTCGTCACATCGATGGATCTGCGCGACTATAGCCCCCGCTTCCGCGAGATGATCCACGCATCACTGGGTTTTCGCGATGCGCTCGATCCTCTACGGGAATCGGTCGTCGGCCCTCGGCAGACGGAGACGAACTGGCCGACTACCCAGGTTTATCAGGAGGAGGTGGAGCGGCTGGTGCAACTGATCCCTTCTCTCAGCAGCGAGACGACCCATGGGCCACTGCTGCGTCGGATGGTGGCGGCGGAGTCGCTTGTCCGTTTCAAGCTGCGCTACACGCTCCAGGCGGGTGCGCTCTTCTATTTTCTCGAGAACGACACGACGAATGAGACCGGCCGGGCCGACGTCGTTTCCTTTATCGATCAGGCAGAGGTGCTTGTGGGCACGATGCACAATTTTGGAACGCCGGAACTGCGCGGCCAGCTGGATGTGCATCTGGATAATGAGCACCTCGCCCGATTCCTGCAGGCCTGTCGGGATTTTGCACCAGAGGAGGAGGCTGTGCCGGATGAAGAAGTTGTCGTTGATGCACAGTACCTGAAAAGATTGCGGGCGGACCTCGATGCGCTCGATGCCGGCGCGCAGGCTTGCATCGCATTTGCCTGCGACGAAATCGCTGCCTTTACCTCGGCCGAGATCGTCCGCGCCGAGATGAACCGGGTGAAAGCGGCCTCAGTCGGCTTTATATGCCTGCTCGCCTGCGGATCCTGCGCATGGATCTTTTCGCGCCGTATTACGACGACGATTCGCTCAATAGCCGAGGCGTTGAGCCGCGACGCCGATGCCGGTCTGCGCAACGCCCGATCCTTTTTCATGGCGAGCCAGCGTCTGGCGAGAGGCGGAAGCGAACAAGCGGCAGCGACGGAGGAGATCAGCGCCTCGATGGAAACGATGCACGGAACCGCCCGCGCCAACCTGAAGCGGCTGGAGGAACTGATTCTGCTCGGACGAAAGTCGAATGCCTCGGCGGGAGCCGGCGGCGTTGCGATGAAGCAAATGGCCGCCGCGATGGACGGCATGCGGGCGTCCGGGAAAAAGATCGCCGAAGTCGCCAAGGCGATTGAGGAAATCGCCTTTCAGACCAACCTTCTCGCCCTCAATGCGGCGGTCGAAGCTGCTCGAGCAGGGGAAGCAGGCGTTGGTTTCGCGGTCGTTGCGGACGAGGTGCGGACCCTCGCGCGAAGAAGTGCGGCCTCCGCGAACTCTACCCGGACGATGATCGAGGAGACAGTTGGACAGATCGAGCAGGGACACGCGTTGAATCGGGAGGTCGAGGGGCAGCTTCAGACGATTGTAAGCCACGCTGGACAATTCGAAGGCCTCTTGGGCGAAGTCTCAGCGCTTTCCCAACAGCAATGCAGTGCGATTGAGCAGCTCGCAGGGGCTATTCGCCAGATCGACACCGTCACCCAAAGCAATGCAGCCGGTGCGCAGGAGTCTGCGAGCACGGCCGAAGCCCTGCAAGACCGGTCGCGGTCGATGGTGGCGCAGACACACCGCCTCGTGGCCCTGTGCGGCCGACGGGATGTTGGCGGCACGTGTGCACCCAAACCTCAAGGAGACATCCGCGAGGCGACCGAACGGCAGAACCCTCCGCACCGCCCGCGTGCGACGGCATCAGCCGGCCCTCGCTTCTTGCGCCCGGTTGGCGAAGCCAACGCCGCCGAAGATGTGCGGCAATCGCTGGTTGATCGGGTCTAAGCCCGCGGAAGGTGCCGGTCCATCCAGAATGGTCCGCCGGGAATGAGGGCGGCGACGGCGGCGAGGATGGCGGTCTTCAAAGGCCAGTGATAACGGAGCCAGCACATCACCAACCAGATGCCGTAGAGGATGAAAAGAACGCCGTGTGCCCAGCCAACGATCTTCACCGCCAGGTCCCACCCGAGCCCGTATTTGAGAGGCATCGCCACAAGGAGGAGAAGAAGATAGGAAATCGCTTCGATAAACGCGATGATCCGGAACTGGCGCAGCGTGGCAGGTTCACGGGAAACCTTGGAGGGTGTTTCGGCGGTGAGGCTCATCGGTACGACGATGCCAGGATGATGAACCCAGACAAGCCTGATGGACCTGCGGCCTTCGGATCGGGCGTCCGCCCGTGGCTTAGTTAGCCAATCCTTCCTCCTCTTTTCCGAGGGCGAACGAGGCCTTTCGGCCGAAAGCCAACCGGTTCACGGCCAAGGCAAAGGTGACGCAGCTCCAGAGGGTGATGAACATGAGGTGGAGGAAATGGAGAGGGGTCCATAGAAACGTGAATACGGCGTAGAGGGAGGCCCCGAAAACGAGCGCAGCGATGACGGCGCGGGCATCGACGTTGCGGAAGAGGAGACCGGTGATGAACGCCGAGAGGATCGGCATGCTGAAGAGGCCGATGAGCTGCTGGATGAGCTGAATGATGCTCTCTGCACCCATGTAAGCGGGAACGAGGGCGATCCCGAGGAGCGCGAAAACGATCGAAACACCGATGCTCAGCGGGACGATGTTCACCTTCGGGTTGATGTATCGCTGGTGGAGATCGCACACGTAGAGCGCCGCCGATGAATTCAGGGTCGAGTTGAAGCTGGTCATGGTGGCGGCGACCATCGCCGCCGCAAAAGCACCCGAGAGGCTCTTCGGGAGGACCGTTCCGACAATCGTGCCGTAGGTCGCGTCATCGATGTCTCCGAAGAGCTTATAAGCGCAGAGTCCGGGAACGATCACGATCAGCGGAACAATTGTCGCGCGGATGGCCGCGGCGGCATAACATCCTTTCTGCGCCTCCCTCAGTGAAGTGGCCGCAAGGGCCCGCTGCGTGATCGTCTGGTTGGTGCTCCAGTAGTAGAGCTGGACGAAAATCAGGCCGGTGAGCAGCGTCGACCATGGGAGTGTGGACTCACTGTCCCCAAAGAGGGCGAGCCGTTCCGGCGGAAGGTCTCCCAGATCCCATCCCACGGCGTTGAGTGCGAGCACCACAACCAGGAGGGCCATCGAGAAGAGCAGCACGCCACTGTAGGTATCGGAGATCGCGACCGCGCGAAGACCCCCGAAAATTGCGTAGGCGGCACCGGCGATGGCGGTCAGGGTCGCGATCATCATGAGGGGAACCTCCAGTCCGAAGACCGCCTTCAGGAAGAGAGAGCTCGTGTAGAGCATGATCGGCAGGAAAATGAAGACGTTGCCGATGAGAAAGAGGGCCGCGACGGTGGCGCGCAGATGCTTGTCGTTATACTTCCGCTCGAGGAGTTCCGTGACCGTCGTGCAGTTGTATTTGTAGTAGATCGGCAGAAACACTTTTGCGAGCAGGATGAGGCCGGGAACGCCTGCAAGTTCCCACCACACAACCATCAACATTTGATTGCCGTTCCAGCCGACCAGCGTGTCGGTGTTGATATTGGTGAGGGTGAGGGAGCCGGCGACGAAGATCCACGAGAGGCCGCCGCCCGCGAGAAAATATTCCCTGGCCCCTGAGCCCCGCCCGACACCCGGTCGTCGGCAGTGCCACCAGGTGATGAGCGCAATGGCGGCGGTGATCGCCAGAAAAACGGAAAATTGCATCATGGGAATCCTTCTCGGGGTGAATAAGGAGGGAGGGGAGAGAGCGGGCGTCAGCGTGGATACTCATCTCAATCTAGCCACTATCGCGGTTACTGACTGTCCGAAGGCTTTCCCGTGTGCTATGAAATTGACTATAAACAGAGGGTGTGAGAAATTTCTCGGCCATGGACCGTCCGACCCCGGCTTTCGACTTCTCGCTCTTGCGCAGTCTGCGCAAGCACCGCGGGATGACGATTGATCAGGTTTCGGAGCAGAGCGGGGTGTCGACTGCGGTGATTTCGAAGCTCGAGCGCAACCAGAGCTCCGCCGGGCTGGACACGCTCTACCGGGTTGCGCGCGCGTTTGGAATGAGTGCTGCGGACCTGCTCAGCCTGGCGGAGTCGCCCTTTGCGCATCGGGCGGCGGAAACCGCCCACGAAAACGCCGGCTTCCGGTTTCGGCAGATCCGTTATGCCAACGCGCGGGCGATGTACGCCACGGCCTCGTCCGGTGATCGGATTTCGCGCCCGGAGATCCACAGTGATGACCTCGAACTCTGTTGGGTGCTCGAAGGCCGTCTCCGCATTTGCCTCCCCCATGAAGAATGTACGCTCGGGAGTGGCGAAAGTCTCCAGTTTGACGCTATCCTCGAGCACACCTACGAAGCCCTGAGTGATTGTCGGTTGCTCATTCTTCATCTGAGAAAAGATAAACGTTACTGATTTTATGGAAATTCCTTCAACCTACGAACCCGCGGCGCTGCGACCAGCCCTCGAACGCTTCTGGAAAGTTTCCGCGGAAAAGATCCACCTGCTCGCTGCCAATTACGACAAGAGCCAGGGCTCGCCTGTTTTCACGGTCGGTGGTCGCTACACGACCCGCGGTTGGACGGAGTGGACCGAAGGCTTTCAATATGGCTCGGCGTTCCTCCAGTACGATGCCGACAAGGACGCCGCCGCGCTTGACTACGCCCGCAAGGAGACGGTTGAGCGGATGGCCGCGCACGTCAGTCACATCGGAGTGCACGACCATGGGTTCAACAACCTCAGTACCTATGGGAACTGGCTCCGCCTCGTTCGCGAGGGTGCGGTGCAAGGCGATGAGGGCACGATCGAATTCTGCAAGCTGGCGCTGAAGGTTTCGGGTGCCGTGCAGGCAGCCCGTTGGTCACCGATCCACGACGGCGGCGGCTACATCTATTCTTTCAACGGTCCGCACAGCCTCTTCGTGGATACCATCCGGAGCTGTCGTATCGTCATGGTGGCGCATGCCCTCGGCCACAAGCTGATGGGTGAAAACGACCTGCCTCACAATCTGCTCGGCCGCGCCCTCGACCATATTCGGGCGACGGCCAAATACAGTGTCTACTACGGTGAAGGCCGTGATGCCTACGACGAATGGGGACGGACCGCGCACGAGAGCGTCTTCAACCCGAATGACGGGCGCTACCGCTGCCCGAATTCGCAGCAGGGTTTCAGCGGTTTCACGACTTGGACCCGTGGTCTTGCCTGGGCGATGATCGGATTTCCGGAGGAGCTCGAGTTTCTGAAAACGCTTCCGGATGAGGAACTCGCACCGCTCGGCGGCCGCGGGGAGCTTGAAGCGCTCATGTTGAAGGCGGCCCGGGCGACCTGTGACTGGTACCTCGCGAACACCGCGAGTGACGGTATTCCGTATTGGGACGGAGGGGCACCGCAGCTGCACAAGCTCGGCGACTGGCGCGATCGCCCGGCGGACCCCTATAATGACTTCGAACCGGTCGACAGTTCGGCGGCCGCCATCGGCGCGCAGGGATTGCTGCGTCTGGGCCGCTACCTCGGGACGGAAACGGAGGACGGTGGTCGCTACTGGAGAGCTGGTCTCCGCGTCCTCGAAACGCTTCTCGAAGAACCCTACCTCAGCACGAAGCGGGAGCATCAGGGTCTGCTTCTGCATTCCGTCTATCACCGGCCGAACGGCTGGGATGCGATTCCGGAAGGTCGCAAGGTGCCTGCCGAGGAGTCCAGTATGTGGGGCGACTATCACATGCGCGAGCTCGCGCTCTATGCCTGGCGTCATCTCAACGGCGCGCCTGACTATACTTTCTTCGGATGCCTGGGAGCTTGAAGATGGAAGCAATTACCGATCTTTCACGACTCTGTATCCATACGATCACGACCAAGCCATGGTCGCTTGAAGAGTCTGTCCCGGCTTACGCGGCAGCGGGCGTCAAGGGGATCACCGTCTGGCGGGATGCCCTCGAGGGGCGCGACCTGAACGCGGCGAAGAGACTCATGGCAGATCATGATCTGAGTGTCGTTTCCCTTTGCCGTGGCGGATTCTTTCCGTCCGCTTCCGCAGAAAAAAGAACGGCGGCACTCGATGACAACCGCCGGGCGATCGAAGAAGCGCATGCCATCGGGGCACCGTTGATCGTCCTCGTCTGTGGCGCGGAGCCCGGACTCTCTCTCGTCGATGCCCGCGCGCAGATCCGGGAGGGAATCGAGGCCGTTCTTCCGGAAGCGGAGGCGGCGGGCGTGAAGCTGGGAATCGAGCCGCTCCACCCGATGTACGCGGACAGCCGTTCCGCCGTGAATACGCTCGGCCAAGCCAACGACATGGTGGAGCAGATCGGCTCACCGATGGTGGGTGTGGCGGTCGATGTCTATCATCTCTGGTGGGATCCGAACCTCGAAAATGAAATCGCCCGGTGCGGTCGTCTCGGAGCGCTCTTTGCATACCATGTTTGCGACTGGCGTACGCCGACCGAGGACCTGCTCCTCGACCGCGGGTTGATGGGGGAAGGGTGCATCCCGTTGCGCCAGATCCGGGGATGGGTCGAGGCAACCGGCTTTCGGGGTTTCAATGAAGTGGAAATATTTTCAGCGGCGCGCTGGGCACAGGATCAGAACCTCTTCCTGCAACAGATCGTCGAAGCTTATCAGCAACACGTTTAGAAGAAAGTTACTATCATGACACAGCATCGCGTTGGCATTATCATGAATGGGGTGACGGGCCGGATGGGCACCAATCAACACCTCATGCGTTCGATCGCCGAGATCATCAAACAGGGTGGGGTTCGCGTGAACCAGACGGACACCATCATGCCGGATCCCATCCTCGTCGGGCGGAACGAGGTGAAACTGAAGAAACTCGCTGCGATGAGCGGTGTTGAAAAGTGGACGACTGATCTGGACAGCGTCATGAGCGACCCGCAGTACGAGATCTATTTCGATGCCCAGACCACGCTCCGCCGGTCTGATGCGGTGAAAGCGGCGGCGACCGCAGGCAAGCATGTCTATTGCGAGAAGCCGACCGCCATCGACACCGAAACGGCCTATGAGCTGTATCAGTTCTGCAAAGACAAGGGAGTGAAGAACGGCGTCGTCCAGGACAAGCTCTGGCTGCCGGGGCTCCTCAAACTGCAGCGAGCAATCCAGAAGGGCTTTTTTGGACGGATCTTTTCGGTCACCGGTGAATTCGGTTATTGGGTCTTCGAAGGCGACTCGGTGCCCGGCCAGCGGCCCTCCTGGAACTATCGTAAGGAGGACGGCGGCGGCATGATCATCGATATGCTCTGCCATTGGCGCTACGTCCTCGACAATATTTTCGGGCCGACAAAAGCGGTGTCCTGCCGAGGGGCGACACACATCAAGGAGCGCATTGACGAAAACGGAAAGCTCTACAAATGCACCGCTGACGATGCGGCCTATGCGATGTTCGAACTCGAAGGACCGGATGGTGAAATCGTCGTTAATTTCAACTGCTCATGGGCCACCCGTGTGCGTCGTGACGATCTCCTTACGCTCCATGTTGACGGCGAGCTGGGATCGGCCGTCGCCGGCCTGCGCAAGTGTCACCTCCAGCACTATGGCAACACGCCGAAGCCGGTCTGGAATCCGGACATCGATCAGCCGATCGACTTTTTCGATGACTGGAGCGAGGTGCCGGATCAGGAAAT
>CAZVQJ010000128.1:0-8511 GCA_964629165.1 uncultured Puniceicoccaceae bacterium | reverse complement strand
AACGACGACATCCGTGCACACTACAACGAGCAGTTCCGGCACGTCCTTGTGGACGAGTATCAGGACACGAATTCGCTGCAGAGCCAGATCGTCGACCTTGTCGCCGGGCACCACAATGTGATGGCGGTGGGCGACGACGCGCAGTGTATCTACACTTGGCGGGGCGCCGACTTCGCCAACATCAGCAGTTTTCCCGAGCGTCATCCCGGAACACGCATTTACAAGATCGTGCGCAACTACCGGAGCACGCCCGAGATCCTCGAACTCGCGAACAGCGTTCTCGCCGCACAGCCCTTCGGGACCGGCTATGACAAGGAACTCGTCGCGGACCGGGAATCAAGCGTCCTCCCATACGTCGTCCCGGTGATGGATTCGCGCCAGCAGGCCGCCTTCCTCATCGCCCGGATCGAAGCTCTTTACGACGAAGGCTATCGACTGGGCGACATCGCAATTCTCTACCGGGCACACTTCCAGGCCCTCGACGCTCAGCTCGAGTTTACGCGAAGGGGAATTCCGTTCGTGATTACGAGCGGGCTCAAGTTCTTCGAGCAGGCCCATATCCGCGATTTTGTCGCGCAACTTCGCTTCGTCAGCAATCCCGACGATGTCGCCGCTCTTGAACGAGTTCTCTGCCTCCTTCCCAAGGTCGGACCCGCCACCGTTCGCAAGATCCTCGGCGCCGCCCGAAAGGAATCGGAAAATGCCCTCGCCGCGAAACGGGAGGCAGGCAGCGATCTCTTTGCCGACACAAACCACCCTCCCGCCCGGTTCATCCATGCCCTCGGACACGAGAAGGTCGTCGCGAAGGTGCCGCGCGAAGCGAAAGAGGACTACCAGTCCCTTGTCGCCACACTACAGGAGCTGGACGAGCTCATCTCCCCCGGCGCAGCGGCCATGGAAACGAGAGGGCCAGCTCCCGCCGAGGTTGTCGAGCGCGGCATCGAAGGCTGGTACGGTGACTTTATTCGCACGGTCTATCCCGATGCGGACCGGCGTCACGAAGACCTCGAGGGCCTCGTCGCCTTTGCCCAACGCTTCGATTCAATGGCCGAACTGCTCGCCCAGCTCGTTCTTCTGAACGCCGAGACGAATGAGCGCGGCCTCGAAATGGATGACAACTCGGTTCGCATGACGACGGTCCACCAGGCGAAGGGACTCGAATACCCGATTGTCTTTGTCATCGGATGCGCGGACGAGCTGTTCCCCCTCCGCCGTGCAATCGAGGAAGGGGATGTCGAGGAGGAACGGCGGCTCTTTTATGTCGCCGTGACACGGGCGATGAACGAGCTCTACCTCGTCATCCCGATCCTCAACAGTGGTCGCGGTGGCCCCCTCCGGATGGAGCCGAGCCGGTTCATCCAGGAATTGCCACCCCACCGCTACGAACGCCTCGGCTTCCGCCCGACCCGGTATTGAGGCCGCTCGCCGCACGTCGCCCACTCGCTGCAAGGCGTTGACGCGCTTCCTTGCGCCGCGATGATATCGACATGCGCCTGGTCGTTCTTTTCTGCCTGTTCCCGCTTCTTGCCGCCGCAAATGGCATCGATCAGGCCCATTCGCGTTACATGCGGGAGGGGCAGTTCCAGCACCTCCGGGAGTTCTTTACCGGGGAGGAACACACCGGTCGCCGTCTCGTTCTGCGGACGCAACCGACCGAGCGCGCCGGCCGATATTTTGTCGTCTTCCTCGAAAGGCGCCTTGAGACCTTTCCCGTCGGCACCGTCGCCTTGCTCGAGGTCCTCTCCGACGACGACCTCGAGCCGGCCATTCACGCCTTTCCGATCGATGTACACACAAAACCACGCAGCCGACAGCTCTTCCTCGGCCTGACCGGGACCGACTGGCCATCCGAAGAGCAGGAAGCGCTCGCCTGGCGCGTCCGCCTTCTCGATGGGGAAAATGTCCTCGGGGAATGGAAGAGCTTTCTCTGGGAAATGCCGTGAACCCTCCGTCCGATCGGACCAAACCCGTGGCCTGGGAACCGCTGGGGCTCGCGATCCAACCGCATGTCCTGGCGGAAACTCTCAACGGCGGGCAGGCTTTTCGCTGGCATGCCGTCGCAGACGGCACGTGGGAGGGCAGCTGGGGAAACCATCTTGTGGCGCTCCGACTCCAGGATACCGACGCCCTCGAATGGCGACCGATCACCACCCATACCCGCACCGCCGATGTGCGGCGATACCTGCGCCTTGACGACGGTTGGCGGGAACTCGCCGACAACCTGCCATGGCGGAGCGATCCCGTCCTCGCGACCGCGATGAACCTGTTCCCCGATCTTCGCCTTCTCGCGCAACCACTCGGGGAAACGCTCCTCGCATTCCTTTGCAGCTCCACGAAGCAGATTGTCCAGATCAAGGAGATGATGGCGCTCCTCGCCAAACGCTTTGGCTCACCGCTCACCAACCACTTTTACCGGCTTCCTACCTGGGATGAGCTCGCCTCTGTTCCGCAACAGGAACTGCGGGCCTGCAAACTCGGATACCGCGCCCGCTATATCGCGGATACAGCCGCCGTGCTCGCCGCCCAGAACAACTGGGAAACCGAGCTCTCTTCCCTGCCCTATCCCGCCGCCAAGGCACGCTTGATCGGGCTTCCCGGCGTCGGCGAAAAGATTGCCGATTGTGTCCTCCTCTTCGGCGCGGGTCACACCGAAGCCTTTCCCGTCGATACCTGGATCCTGAAGGTGATGCAGGTGGCCTATGGGCTCGAGGCATGGAAACCACCCCAAGTCGCCCAGTTCGGCCGCATTCATTTCGGCGCAATGGCCGGCCTCGCTCAGCAGTATCTGTTTGCATGGGCGCGGGAAACCCGATTGCCGGCGAGGCGGCAGGCCCGGTGAGCAACCCGCTCCCGCGCGATCAAAGGCGGCAGGTCTTGATCTCCTGCGCAATGATGCCCCGGGCGCCCAGCGCAGCCAGGTTGTCGATCGTCCGGTTGAGCCCGCGCACCCGCACCATCGCCGCCACCGCGACCCAGTCCGGATCGCTCACGGGCGATATTGTCGGGCTCTTCACACCCGGAGTGATCTCGCAGGCCGCCGCGCAGTTCTCCGTCGAGACGACGTATTCGAGGAGGACATAGTTGCGGGCGACCAGAATGCCTTCAATGCGCTCCAGCAATGCCACCAGTTCCGGTGCCGACTCCGCGTCCGGTCGCGCAACCACGATGGCCTCCGACTCCATAATGGGCTCGCCAATGATCTTCAACCCCGCCTCGACCAAGGTGCGCCCACTCTCGACGACATCCGCGATCACATCAGCCACCCCCAGTTGGATGGAGATTTCCACGGCGCCATCAAGACGGACGACTTCCGCCGCAAGCCCCCTTTTCCTAAGGTCCCCCTCAACAATACTCGGGTAGCTGGTCGCAATTCGTTTTCCCCCGAGATCGTCGGGATTCCAGTCGACGCCCTTCGGGACCGCATAACAAAAACGGGACCGGCCAAACCCAAGAGCGAGCTTTTCCTCAACAGGAGCCTCGCTGTCACACGCGAGGTCACGCCCCGTGATCCCGGCCTGCACTATCCCCTGCCCCACGTAGATGGCGATGTCGCGGGGACGCAGAAAAAGGAACTCAACCTCATGTTCGCTGTCGCGAACCACCAACTCCCGACTGTGGCGTCGGCACCGGTAACCCGCGCTCATGAGGATCTCGAGCGCCTTCTCCGAGAGCGCTCCCTTATTCGGAATGGCCAGCTGAAACATGCAGCCGTCGAGAAACCAGCTGCCCCGTCAGGGAGCAAGGAATTAAACGGTCGCCACTCGCGCTCCCACTCTCCTCAGAGGTGCTTGTAGACGTCTTCAAGCGTGATCCCCTTCGCCAGCATCATGACCTGCACATGGTAGAGCAGCTGCGAGATCTCCTCCGCACAACGCTCGGCACTCTCGTGTTGCGAGGCCATCCACACTTCACCCGCCTCCTCGAGAATCTTCTTCCCGATAAAATGTGTCCCTTTCGCCAGCTCCTGCACCGTCCCCGAATTCGCGTCGCGGCGGGACGCCTTCTCCTGCAACTCAACCCAAAGCACTTCAAACGATTTCATGAGGCCGCACGGTTGCTCCGGCACCCGCCCAGCGAAAGCCTTTTTTTCTCAATCCTCGGATATTCGAGGGAGAATCACCCCCTCTCAAGGGGGAACGTCAATAAGATGTAAATAAATAGCGATTGAAATGTAAAAATTTGCTCGTCGTATGCAATTTGTAAAAACTTGTGCCGATAAGAGAAGATACAACCGCAAGTCCTGCGTCAGGCTCCTTGCGAAATTCATTCATCCTCGTTCACGAAATCCAGCTGTAGATTATGGCGACACCCAAACCGCTCATCCTTGTAGTCGAAGACGACAAGCAAATCGCGCAGATGGTCGCGGAACAACTCGAGTTCGCGGGCATGGTGACCCAGGTGTCGCACCGCGGTGCGAGTGCCCTGCGATTCCTGGAGAACAATTTCGCCAACCTCATTCTCCTCGATGTCAACCTGCCAGACCAGACGGGATTTGCCCTCGTCGAGGAAATGAAAAAGGCAAACATCCATGTGCCCGTCATTTTTCTCACCGCTGACAACAGCGAGCTCTACAAGGTCAAGGGCCTTGAAATGGGCGGGGATGACTACATCACCAAACCCTTTAGTTTTCCGGAGCTGATTGCCCGGATCAATGCGGTCCTCCGGCGCGCGGAGACGGCCCACGATTTTCACATCACCCGGAACGCTTCCATCACGCAGGATCCCTTCGAATTCTGCAGCGCCACCATTCGACCCCTGCAGATGGAGCTCGATTTCGGCAATGGGGACATTCACAAGATCGGCAAGAAGGAGCTTGGCATCCTTGCCTACCTCTCCGCCCATCCCAACACGGTGATCACCCGGCGAAGCCTCATCCACTCGGTCTGGGGCATTCATGCCGACATTCGCAGCCGCAGCCTCGATCAATACATCGTCAAGATCCGCAACGCGTATGCGCAGCGAGGCCTCGCCCTCGATGCCTTCAAGACGATTCACGGGGTCGGCTACACCTACGTGAAGGAGGAGACGACGCTCACCCGCTAGGGGCTTCCCGCCTCCGGAGAGACGCCGACGGAGTCGCCCCTTCGGGGGATTCGAGGCACCGGCGGATGCCCCCCGGAACCGTTGTGACGGACCGTCGGGATGAGCCGGCAGGGGGCGGGAGAACGATCTTCTACCGGTCGAAGCGTTTGCGCGCGGCCTGTACGGAGGCGTTCATTTCCATTTGTTCGAGCAGATCAACGACTTTGGCCGCATCCGGCTTCCCGTCGCCGAGCGGTTCGACTGCATGCTCGGGATCGAGGCGCGTCATTTCGAGGGTTCGCCGGAGTTTCTCCTGTTCCGCATGGACGATTGCCTGGAAGCGTTTGGGCTGGAGTTCGCCGCAATGGCTGATCACCCCCTCGATCGTGCCGTATTGGCGTAACCATTTCACGGCCGTTTTCGGACCGACCCCTCCCAGCCCCGGGATGTTGTCGGAGGCGTCCCCGATGAGCGCGAGATAGTCCGGTATGCACTTGGGCGCGACGCCGAATTTGGCCTCGATGCCCCCCGAATCGAGCCGGCGCCAACCGAGTCGTGGATTGGCCGTCGGCGGTGGCAGGAGCTGGCTGATCCGCGGACCGACGAGCTGGCCGAGATCCTTGTCCGCGCTGACGATGATCACTTCGTCGCCGGTATCCGCATGCGTGAGCGCATAGGCGGCAATAAGGTCATCGGCCTCGACCCCGTCCTTCTCGATTCCAAGGTAACCCATCGCGCGCGTCCATTCCTTGATGAACGGGATCTGCTTGACGAGATCTCCCGGCGTCTCTGTCCGGTTCGCCTTGTAATCCGGTTGAAGCGTCGTGTGCCGCGTGGGTTCACCCAAGTCAAAAAACACGACGAGGCGGTCCGGCTGGATGTGGTCATCCACCCACCACAACGATCGGACCCACCCATGGATCGCTCCGGTCGGGAATCCGTCCGCACGGGTGAGGCTGGGCATCCCGTAAAAGGCGCGAAAGGCGAGATTATAGCCATCGACGAGCGCGATTTTCATACGCAGCAGTGTCGGCGTCGCACACGCCTTTCCCAAGAAAATTCGGCCCTTTTGCTCACGCGAGATAGAGCCCCTCCCCGATCACCGGTTTCGGGTCCAACCCCCGCCAGCGTTCGACAAACGAATCCTCGTCGGCCGCAAACAAGGGGCTCACTTCGATCGAAAATCCCGGCAAGCCGCTATCATCGGTCGGGACATCCTCGCCCGCCGCCCGCAGCCACCGAACCCACATTCTCACCTGGTCCTCCCGGCTGCTTTGTGGGGAATCGCTTCCCTCTGCGTTTTTCACCGGGCTGAAATCGTCGGCCCGCGACGTCTCGATGATGACCGGATTGCGCGCAAACGGAAGCGCGTCGAAAACAAACATCTCAAATTTATAGCCGTTGGGCTTCTCCGGCGTGACGGTCGAACCGTCCTCGGCGAGGAAGGGGATCTTCTTGTGTGCCCGGTGAAATGGCAGGGCGGCGGCGGTATCTCCCGCGCCCAATCGCGCGACGAAATCGACGGCAAGCATATGGATCGCGATACTCCCGGCCCGATACCGCAGGGTCCCCTCCGTATCTCTCTCCTCCTGCATCGCTTCGGGGAGATCCGAGTATTCGATCACGACGGCCTTGCCACCCTGCGTGCAGAAGTGCCCCAGTTTCTCGAGCGCATAGGCTTTGGGCACCATCTTGCTCGACATGTCGGAGGCGGCTTCACGGTGAAACCCAATGAAGGCCGGATCGATGATCTGAATCAAGGGGTTGTCGACCTGGAAGTAGCTGATCGTGTCCATGCCCAAGGCCCGCATCTTTTCGATCGAGCCGCTGCGAGCGAGCGCCCGCAGGGAGCCCCCGTGCCCATCCGGGCTCATCGCGATGCGGTCTCTGCTTTCGAGGATGATCTTCCCCTCGGCATCGACGGCCGCCATTCGCCCCTGCATGAAAAAGTGTACTTGGTCCCGACCGAGCCCCCAGAACGAAGCTTCTTCAAAGGCTTTCACCGTCGCCGCATGATTGACGTGGCTGGTCATGATAAACCAGGGGATCGAACGGCCATAGCGCTGCTCGGCCGCCCGGATTTTTTCTGCGAACACCTGAAAAAGCGGCTTCTTGCGCACCGGAGTGACCGGAAAAGTGCCTTTCGGCCCATCATAGCCGAGACGCGTGCCCTGTCCGCCCGCAACCGTGAACGCAGCCACTTTGCCCGCACGAAGTGCCGCCTCTCCGGCCGCTTTCATGGCCTGCCAACGCTCGGGATCGCCGCCCGAGGCAGGATGTTTCTCATAAGGTGCCGGCGCCAGGCCTTCGAGGTTCACGCCCGCCTCGTCCCCTCCGTTTCGCACAAGGGTCTCAAAGAGAGCGGCCGTTTCCTCCAGATCGATTTCCGCCGCCTGCTCAAGGAGGCGATCGCGAGCGGGGGCATCGAGCGTGTCCCAGAAAGCGAAAACGTGGCCTTGGCCGGCCGCATCATAGGCATTGCGAAGCGTATCGTAGCTGAGATCCATAAGTGACAGCTAGGATGGCACAAATGGCGGGTCACGTCGAAAAAACTGCGGAAGCTCCCCGCGGGGATCCTTGCACCCCTCAATACCGTTCGTCCTCGAACAGGAATATCGTTTCATCGGGGCGGACGTAGCCGAGTTTCTGCCGGACGATCCGCTCGAGGAAAGCGGGGTCCTCCAGCATGAGACGGAGGTATTCATCCTGCCGCGACAGTTCCTCCCGGAGCCCCTCCAATTCCGCCTGGAGAGCGTTTTCGCGGCTTTGCAGGTGCCGGTATTCGCGGTAGGTCTGAAGCAGGACCGCGACGAACGCCACCGTCACCGCGAGGAGGAGCAAGAGCATGAGGCCGCTGAGTCCCTTGGCCAGAAGCGTTCGCATCGATCTGAAGATCAAAGCACCCCGGGCGCGGCGCAATCTTCAAATCGTGACTTCTTTCACCCGCTCTCCTCAGGATCCTCGTCAAACACAACCAAAGTTCCTCCAAGCTGGACAAGCAGGATGGCGGTGGTTGAGTGTCTTTTCCTTTGTCATCGGAAGCTGCCTGAATCCTCGCTTCCGGTAAATCCACTTTCCACCGTGAGCACTAAACCCGAGCAACCGCAAATCGTTCCCGGCAACCGTACCTATACGCCGACGGAGATCAAAGAGCTGTTGGCCCATGCGAAGGCCCCGATCAACCAGTCCCTCGATGGCGAGACCAAGATCCGGTTACTCCGGGAAATGATCCGGATCCGGCGCTTCGAGCAGGCCGCCCTGCAATCCTATCAGAAGGGAAAGATGGGGGGCTTCCTCCACCTCTATATCGGCCAGGAAGCAACCGCCGTCGGGACCGTCTCCCTCATGGGAGAACACGATCACATCATCACCGCCTATCGCGATCACGGCCACGGCCTCGCGGTCGGCATGGGCATGAACGAGTGCATGGCCGAACTCTTTGGCAAGTTTACCGGCTGCTCGAAGGGCAAGGGCGGCTCGATGCACTAC
>CAZVQJ010000127.1:0-8654 GCA_964629165.1 uncultured Puniceicoccaceae bacterium | reverse complement strand
CCGGGAGTTCCTGCACGTCGATGATCTTGCACACGCCCTCCTTCACCTCCTCGAACTCAAGAATCCACCAGACTGGGTGAACGTCGGGACGGGGGAGGACATTGCGATCAAGGACCTTGCCGCCATGGTCCGGGACGTGGTCGGGTTCGAGGGAACGATCGGCCATGATCTCTCCAAGCCCGATGGCACTCCCCGCAAGCTCACCGACACCGCCCGCCTCCGGGCAACGGGCTGGAGTCCGCGCATCAGCCTGTCGGATGGCCTGAACGCGACCTACGAGGACTTTCGCACGCGCCTGGCCGCGGGCGAGCTGCGTACCGCCTGAGGGGATCGCCAGACTCCGGGCCTCACCACCGCCGCCAGTTTTCATGTCAACGCCACACCTCATCGCCCTGCTTCATGGTCCGGATCAACCCGGCCTCGTCGCACGCACCTCCGGATGGATCTATGAGCGTGGGGGCAACATCGTTCATGCCGACCAGCACCGTGATGAAAGCGCAGGTGTATTTTTTCAGCGAATCGAGTGGGCCCCGCCCGCCGGACAGCTCGAAAGAGACGAAGCAGCTTTCGCTGAATTCGCGGACCTGCTGGGCATGCGGATCCTGATTGCACGCAGTGACCGGCGCCCCAAGGTCGCTCTCTTCGTTTCGAAGATTCCCCATTGTTTTCTCGACTTCCTCCTCCGCTGGGAGATCGGCGAACTTCCCTGCGAGATCGTCGGTGTTGTCTCGAATCACGAGACCTTTCGGCCGGAAGCCGAGCGCCGGAACCTCCCTTTTCTGCACACGCCCGTTGCCGCCGGAAATAAAAGTGAGGCCGAAGGGCTTCAACTGGAATGGCTCGCCGGGCATCAGGTTGAACTAATCGTGATGGCCCGCTACATGCAGGTCCTGTCCTCCGATTTCCTCGCACGCTGTAGCTGCCCGGTGATCAACATCCACCATAGTTTTCTGCCCGCGTTCGCGGGGGCGAGGCCCTACCACCAAGCTCACGAGCGCGGCGTGAAGCTGATCGGAGCGACCGCCCATTACGCAACCGCCATCCTCGATGACGGGCCCATTATCCACCAGGCAGTCTCCCCCGTCGGACACCGTCACGACGTCGATGATCTTGTCCGGCTCGGCCGCGATCTTGAAAAATCGGTTCTCGCCCAAGCGGTCCGCTGGCATCTCCATCACCGCATCCTCGCGTATGAGAACAAGACGGTCGTCTTTGACTGATCCGACGCCGCTTCGCGCGGCGGGTCTGCACAACCGGCCCCCCTGGATGGCGCCAGGCACCGCGCATTTCACCCTCCCATGAAATATCTCGTGACCGGTGCGGCCGGATTTGTCGGCTGGAAGACCTCGGAGATGCTTCTGCGGGACGGGCACGTCGTGGTCGGCCTCGATAACCTGAATCGTTACTACGACACCCGCCTCAAACGCTGGCGGGCAGAGCAGCTGAAGGCCTTTCCTGATTTTGAGTTTGTCGAAGCCGATATCGAGGACACTTCCGCACTCCAGAAAACGTTCCATGCGCATGCTCGTCCCCAGACAGCCGGGGAGGCTCCCTTCCACGCCGTCCTGAACCTCGCGGCGCGGGCGGGCGTGCGGGCGAGCATTGAAAATCCGGAAGCCTACTACACGACCAACACCCTCGGATCGCTTCGTCTTCTCGAAGTCATGCGGGCGTTCGGAGTCCACAAGTATGTGCTCGCCTCGACCTCGTCGCTCTATGCCGGCCAGCCGCTTCCCTTTTCCGAAGATGCGCCCGTCAATGCCCCCATCTCGCCCTACGCCGCCTCAAAAAAGGCTGCGGAAGTGATGGCGTACACCTGGCATCACCTCTATCAGATCGATGTCAGTGTGGTGCGCTATTTCACTGTTTACGGCCCCGCCGGGCGCCCCGACATGTCGCCTCTTCGGTTTCTCCGCTGGATCGACACAGGAACCCCGATCACGCTCTACGGCGACGGCACGCAGACCCGTGATTTCACCTTCATCGACGACATCGCCCGCGGCACCATTGCGGCCCTCAAGCCCGTTGGATACGAGATTCTCAACATCGGGGGTGGTCATGCCCCGGTCAGCATCCGTTCGATGATCGATTTTTTCGCGCGAGCCCTCGGCAAGGAAGCGATCATCGATGCGCAACCGTTTCACAACGCCGATATGCGAGACACCTCAGCGGTGATCGAGAAGGCGCATGCACTCCTTGGCTGGACACCTCGCATCAGTCCGGATGAAGGTTTTCAGCAGACGGTCGATTGGTATCTGGAACACCGCGACCTCGTCCGCAGTCTCGATCTCTAACCCAGTCTTGCATCCTCCCATGTCACATCCCACGTCAAAACGCGTCCTCGTAACCGGGGGTGCCGGTTTTCTCGGTTCCCACCTGTGTGAGCGCCTCCTCGACGACCACCATGAAGTCGTCTGCCTCGACAACTTCTTTACCGGTCGCAAAGCGAACATCGCGCATCTCCTCGACAATCCGTATTTCGAATTGATGCGCCACGACGTCATCGACCCCTTCAAGGTGGAAGTCGACTGGATCTTCAATCTCGCCTGTCCCGCTTCACCCGTACATTACCAGTACAACCCGATCAAGACGACGAAGACCTCCGTCATGGGAGCGATCAACTGCCTCGGACTCGCCAAACGCGTGAAGGCCCGCGTGTTTCAGGCGAGCACGTCGGAAGTTTACGGAGATCCCACCGTGCATCCGCAGCCCGAGAGCTACCGGGGTAATGTGAATCCGATCGGACTGCGGGCCTGTTACGACGAGGGCAAGCGCGTCGCGGAAACCCTCTTCTTTGACTACCATCGCGAGAACGACGTGGACATTCGGGTGGTGCGGATCTTCAACACTTACGGCCCTCGCATGCTCGCCGATGACGGGCGCGTCGTCAGCAACTTCATCGTGCAGGCACTCCAGGGAACCGACATCACAGTCTATGGCAACGGATCGCAGACTCGCTCCTTCTGCTATGTTGATGATTTGATCGAAGGATTTGTCCGATTGATGGCGCAGGACGCGATCACCGGCCCCGTCAACATCGGCAATCCCGGCGAGTTCACAATCCTCGAACTGGCCGAAAAGGTCATCGCGTTGACCGGTTCGAAATCACGCATCATTTTCAAGGATCTTCCTGCCGATGATCCTCTCCAGCGCCAACCGGACATCTCTCTCGCCAGGGAGAAGCTCGGTTGGGAACCCACCGTGCCGCTTGATGCCGGCCTGAGAAGGACGATTCCTTACTTCGCCAAACTCCTTGGCCTGCAGGAATAAAGCGCACCACCCTACCGCCACAACCACTCCCGCCGATCCTCGCATGATCCTCATTGCAGGCCCCTGTTCCCTCGAGTCCCTCGAGCTTTCCCGGACTGTCGCCCATGAACTGGCACGGGTGCGGGAACGCTATCCAGACCTCACCGTCATCTTCAAGGGATCCTTCGACAAAGCCAACCGGACTTCTCTCGATAGTCCCCGCGGCCCCGGGATCCACGAAGGCCTCGCGATCCTTGCCGCGATCAAGAAGGAGTTCTCCTTTCCAGTCCTCACCGACATTCATCTGCCCGAGCAGACGGCCGCCGTCGGCGAAGTGTGCGATATCCTCCAGATTCCGGCATTTCTCTGCCGCCAGACAGACCTTCTGGTCGCCGCCGCCCGCACCGGCCGCATCGTGAACGTGAAGAAGGGGCAGTTCCTCTCTCCGTTCGAGATGGAATTCATTGTGCGCAAGCTGGAAGCGAGCATGGGAACCCCAACCGATGCAACCGCCGCCGGGCAGAACCGTTCACCCCTGCAGTCTCGGATCTGGCTCACCGATCGAGGAACCACCTTTGGCTATCAGAACCTCGTGATGGATATGCGGGCTTACCCGATCATGGCAACACACGGGTATCCGACAATTTGCGACGCCACCCATGCCGTGCAACTCCCGGGAGCGGCGGGAGGGAAATCCGGCGGGCAGCGAGAGTTCGTCCACGTCCTCGCCCGCAGCGCGATCGCGGCCGGAGCCAGCGGGCTCTTCATCGAAACCCATCCAGATCCCGCAAACGCGATCTCCGACGCCGGAAGCCAGATCCCGCTCGATCAGCTCGACGCCCTTGTGAAGTCCTGCCTGCGCATCCGGGAAGCAGTCGACGCAACCGCCTGACGGCGATCAGTCTGCCGCAGGCTTGCCGATTCCGAGTGCTTCGAAGCCGATCTTCCGCAGGTGGTCGAGCGCAACGATGTTCCGCCCGTCGAACGCAAAGGCAGGTTTTTCCATCCGTTCATAGAGTTCCGCATAGTCCAGCTGATCGGCGCGGAAGGCATCCCACTCGGTCAGAATCGCCAGCGCATGCGCACCGTCGCAGGCATCCTGCGCTGAGTCGCACACCGTAACCGGTTGCCGCCCCTCGGCGTCCCGGCCTTCTTCATCAAGGCCGAGATCACGGAAAATCTGCGCCTTCGACACCTTCGGGTCGTAAATCGCGAGACGCGCCCGTTCCTCAAGGAGGTCCCGACAGACAGAAATCGCCGAGGACTCGCGCGTGTCATTCGTATCCTTCTTGAACGCAAAACCAAGGATCGCGATCCGCTTTGCAGAGACCGTTCCAAAGAGCGTCTGCACGATACGGCGACTGAACCGACGTTTCTGGTGGTCGTTCATGACGACGACCTGCTCCCAGTAGGCGGCTACCTCCGGGAGTCCAAAATGTTCGCACAGGTAGACGAGGTTGAGGATGTCTTTCTGAAAACAGCTCCCGCCGAATCCCACCGACGCGCGCAAGAACTTCGGGCCGATCCGGGAATCCCGCCCGATCGCAAAAGCGACCTCATCGACATCCGCACCGGTTGCTTCACAGAGTGCTGAAATCGCATTGATCGAGCTGATACGTTGGGCCAGAAACGCGTTTGCGGTGAGCTTCGAGAGTTCCGAGCTCCAGAGGTTCGTCGTGAGAATGCGGTCGCGCGGCACCCACCGGGCGTATACCTCCAACAAGGTCGCCACTGCCTTCTGGCCTTCCGGCGTCGACTCGCCGCCGATGAGCACACGATCCGGAGACTCGAGGTCGGTCATCGCGGTGCCTTCGGCAAGAAACTCCGGGTTGGAAAGCACCTGCATGTTCGCACCATTCCCACTCCCGACAATGATACGCCGGATCGTCTCCGCCGTCCGCACCGGTAGGGTCGATTTTTCAACGATGATCTTGTCGCTCTTCGCAACCTTTGCAATCTGACGCGCACAACCTTCCACGTAACGCAGATCAGCTGCCCGACCCGATCCGATCCCATACATTTTGGTCGGTGTATTGACCGAGATGAAGATGATGTCGGCCGCCTCGATCGCTGCCTCCACCTCTGTCGAAAAGAAGAGATTACGCCCGCGCGCCGCCTGCACGCACTCGAGCAACCCTGGCTCGAAAATCGGGAGATCGTCACTCTTCCACGCCGCGATTCGCTCGGCGTTGATGTCGACGACGGTGACTTCGATATCCGGGCATTTTTCGGCGATCTTCGCCATCGTCGGTCCTCCGACGTAACCCGCGCCAATACAACAGATTTTGATAGACATAAGATAAGTGGCTTTCGGAAAAAGGCATAAGCCTTACCGTGAGGCAAGCGATGAGTGCGCAGCTGTCAGCTTAGAATCCCTCAACGCGTCCGGTTCCGCGCTTTGCGGACTTGCGCACGGAGTCCCTCGCGGTGAGCGTACCGCATGGCTGATACCCTGCCCTACAGGATAAGCACGCTTGTCTATATCGAAAATGAAGACGGGGAGGTCCTCCTCATGCAGCGTCGCAAGGCCCCGAACAAGGGTCTCTGGAGTCCCGTCGGAGGAAAACTCGAGAAGACGCTCGGCGAATCACCGTTTGAAGCCGCTCGACGCGAAGTTCGGGAAGAGGTCGGGATGGAACTCTCTGACGCCGATCTCCACCTCTTCGCGATGATCACCGAAAAAGGATATGAGAACACCGGGCATTGGCTGATGTTCCTGTTTGTGGCGCACACGCGGATCACGGCGTTGCCTCCGACCATTGACGAGGGCCGTTTTGCCTTCTTCCCATCGCATTTGATCGACGATCTGCCGATTCCTGAAACGGATCGCCTCGCCCTCTGGCCACTCTTCCGGAATCACCGCGATGGGTTTGTCAGCCTGCGGGCCGACTGCCGCCGCGGGCAGCCCATCAATTTTGTTTACGAGCAACGCATGGGACGGTCATAGGCCCCGCTCGCGCTCACCCAACCGCGCGTTTTCCTCCTCGTTCGCACCCGCGCCGTTGTCCTCGGGGACAAAGACGTCGTCCTCGCCCGGATCACCCGGCTCGACCGCTCCATCTTCGGCCATCGCCTCCAGATCTTCGGCTGCGAAGGTCTCCAATGCCGTTGTGCCCGCGTCCTCGATCGTTTCCTCCGCACCCGCACCGCGGGGAGAGGCCCGATAGCGCTCCCCAAGCTCGTCGAGTGAGTGGGTGAACGCCTGAAGGGAACGCTGCAGGTCCTCAATTACCGCCTGGACCTGCCGGTGAGCAACCAACTGTGATTCCAGCTTTTTCTGCCGGTCCAGCAGGCGGGCCTTGAGCGTCTTCAATTGCCCGGTGAGCGCTTCACCAAACTGCTCCACGTAGTGATCCACGACCCGGTCGAGATAGCTCTGATACGACTCCGGAAGGACCTGCGCCGGATATTCTTCGATGATCCCGCGGAGTTTACTGGTGCCCGGACCGCCAAGCCGCTTCTGTTTCTTGTCCGCCGGAATCGTGGCCTGGCCATCCTCCCCGAAAAGTTGGCGCCGCACCTTTGATTCGCTCCGGAAAAGCAGACGGTCCCAGAAGGTTCGCCTGACCGGAATTTCCTCTTCGTCGAGGATAATCCGCTCGAATCGAGGCTCGACCCGACTCCCCAAATCCTCGAGGAGGTGCGGAACAATCGTTCGGATCTCCACATCCACCTTCTCGAAGGCGCGCGTCTGCTCAACCGAGAAACGGGCCCCGCCGTGCGGATCTTCAAAGATTTCGCGAAGCTGCGGCAGCAGGGCCCTCACGTCCTCCTCAAGGGTGCTCCCGACATGCCGATTGAGGCTGCCGTCCTGGAGCGCGCGCAGACTCCCGTCGGTGTCCATCCAGCGGTCAAGACTCTGCAACAACGTAGCAGTCAGCTTTTCCGAATGTCCCTCCGCGACAGCGCGCAAGACACGATCCTTTTCAACGTGGACGTGATCAAAGACCGGCTGCCAGTCCATCGACTCGATCGACCGGATCGCCAACAACTTTTCCCGAACCTGCCCAAGCCGCTCGTTGAGCTGATCCCTCGAATCCCTCAGGTTCCCCATCGCCTCCTCCACGACCACCTCGGATGCTTCATTGGCCAGGTTGCTCCCGAAACGCAGGCTGTCATACATGAACTCGTGCAGGTAATCGCTGCTGTTCAGATACTCGGTGAGGTCCCGCAAAAAGAGATCGAAGCTTTCCGTGGTCGTCTGCGCAGCGGTGTCTTCCCATTCCGGCCGATCCCCGTTTCTTTCCCCATTGTCATCCGCCGTTGCGCGCAACCGTGCGGATGCCGCCTTGAGCAGATCGATCGTGTAAATGTTGAGGCGCCCCTCTTCGTAGGCTTCCCGCAAGGGCGCACTCATCGAAAGTGACTGAAATGCCTTGATGATTTCACCCGGTTCACGCCCCTCCAGACTCAACTGAAGCGTCCCGTCCGGGTTCAAATCCCGTTTGCTCGTATCAATGTTCGCAACGAGGAAAATCCGGCTGAAGCAATCGAGCAGCTCATTGAATTCATCAAATACCTTCTCGAAAAAGAGATTGTCCGTCTTCACCACGAAGATTGCGCACGCGGCGGTGTCCCGAAAATCCCGCGTCATCAGGTCGTAGCCAAACTTCATCCGGCTGTAGAGCCCCGGGGTATCCACGAGGACCGAACCGGAATCAGCGAGATTCTTCGCGGGCAACTCGATATCCATGCGCCGAATGGCATCCGGATAATGGCGGGCCGGCTCGAAGATCTCTCCCTCGCGCTCCACTTCCAGCAGCCGTCGGGCAAGCTCACGATGTCCGCCGCGAACCGCTTCAGACATGTCATCTCCGTTCTTAAAGTGTATTTTCTGCCCCTCGTAGGTGGTCGCCTCGTAACGCCGGTCCGCCCCATCCTTCACATACACCAGCGCCGGATACGCCGGCAGGCTCGAGACTTCACTCACATAGGCCCCGCTGATGGCGTTCATCAAGGTCGACTTCCCGCTCTTCAGCGGCCCGAAGATCAACAGATACGCCTGCTGGCCCGCAATCTTCTCTTCGAGCGTCCCGAGGCGGTGCCGCACCTCACGCAGACGCAACGCCGTGTGCCTGAGCGGTTCAAACTCCATTTCCTCTCCCAGCGCCCTCAGCGCGGATTCCAGACTGGATGCGAACGGGGTTATCTTCCCCGCAAAATCAATACAAAATGCTCGGATATCGGTCTTCATAGTTGAACCCGTCCAGTGTCCACGGCGAGCCGGTTTCAGCAAGCGATTCCAACCGTTAGGAGATTCCCCAAAGCTACTTGCAGGTCAGGAACCGCCCCGCACGCCGCCCGGAATCGCTCCCAACCGCCGCTTCCCGAAGCCTCGCCCGATCCCCCCCCCCCCCCCCCCCAAGCCCCGCAAGCCCCCGCCCCCCGAAAAAATGTTTGGATAA
>CAZVQJ010000126.1:0-8798 GCA_964629165.1 uncultured Puniceicoccaceae bacterium | reverse complement strand
AACTCGGGGATGTTGGCCACGAGGAAGCCGCGGTCATCGAGGCTTCCAATCAGGTATTCAAACCCGGCGAGGACCTCATGGTCGGTTTCCTGCAGGCGCGCCTGCTCGAGAAGATCCTCCTGGACGGAATGGTCGCCCGTGACGGAATCGAAAAAATGCTGGCGACGCTTCGCATCGTCGCTCGTGTATTCAAATTCCCCCGACTCCTGGTGCATGAGATCCGCCCAGTCGTCGCTCAGCTTGCGCAAGACCGAGAAGTCATCGCTGAACTCAAGCGATTCCTTCGCTTCGACCCGTTCCGGAATGATCTCACCGTCCTCATCGAGATCGGTCGGGGGACTTGTCTGTTCCTCGACCGAAATCTCGTCCATCGCCAACTCCTCGAGCGCAGGGTTGTTCTGGAGTTCCTCGAGAATGGCGGTCCGCAGCTCCATTGCGGGCACCTGCAGGATCTTGAGTGATTGACGTAATTGCGGCGCGAGGACCTGCGTCTGCGCCAGCTTCTGAATCTGTTGGAAACCTTGGGAAGGCATCAGTTTGAATGGGACCGGCGGGGAGTGAGCCCGAAAGAGTGATGACCTCGGCTGAGATCTTCGGTGTAGGCTTTTCCGTTTGCAAAAATAGCGTCCAGATAGCGGGAAAGTTTTTCACAGGTCGGGCCGTAACCTTGACCGTAAATGTGTGACTCGAGTGCCTCGAGCATCTCGTGCGCATCCTCAAAGCGCTGGGCGCGGGAGCGGGCAAGGGCGCAGTCGAGAATCGCCGCCACCTCCGGTTCGAGGGGATGGCGATGGTCCGGCCAGTGGGGCAGTGGCATCGCGACGATATTGGCGCGGGTCTGCTGAGGATTATCAACCGCTTCGAAGATGTTCCTCCCGCAAACCATCTCCGAGAGGACGACGCCGCAGGAAAAGAGGTCGGCCCGCGCATCGGTGACTTCCCGCTGCGCCTGCTCTGGCGAAAGGTATTCGTCCTTGCCCGCGATCACGCGGCCTTCCTCGTTGTACATGAGGTTGACTGCTTTCGCGATGCCGAAGTCCGTCAGCTTCACGTCGCCCTCCAGCGAGAGCATGATATTGCGCGGGTTGACGTCCCGATGCACGATCCCCTGCGGTTGGCCATCCAGACCGACCTTGGTATGGGCGTAGGCGAGGCCCCGGCAGACGCGCGAGACGATGAAACAGGCGATCTCGACCGGAATTTCCGTCCCGAGCGCGCGGTGCTGGAGAATGAACTCCTCGAGGTTCACCCCGTTCACATACTCCATCACCATGTAATACTGCCCGTAGATTTCACCGAGGTGGTATGTCTGGACAATGCAGGAATGGATGAGGTCAGCGACGAGCACCGCCTCCCCGAGGAAGTTTTTGCGAAACGCCTCTTCGGCTGAATACTCCTCACGGATGAGCTTGATCGCGACGCGTTTGCGAAAACCGTGAGCGCCGATCTGAACGCCTTCGTAAACGCGGCCCATCCCGCCCTCGGCGATAGGCCGGACGAGCTGGTAGTCGATCGTGTCCTGGAGTTCACGGAGGTGCCGCACAGGCTCTACGCTGATCATCTCCGGAGCCCGCGCAAGATTCTTGTGAAGAATGAGCATGATAAATGCTGCGGCGGGTCCGGCGGGGCACGCCTCCGGTTGACATCAGCGAGGCAGGACCTACCATCGCAGACCATGATTACCCTCACGCCAAGAGCAGCAAAAGCTGTCCGGGAAATCCAGCGGGAAAAAGACGTTGGGGACCAGCCATTGCGGATTTTTGTGTCCTCCGGTGGCTGTTCGGGCTCCGAATATGGCATGGGTTTCGATTCTGGCAAGGACGACGATATCGAGATGGAGAGTGAAGGTGTCGTTTTCCGCGTGGAGGCGAAGAGCTTGTCGCTCCTCGATGGTTCGGAGATCGATTTTGACGACGGGCTGATGGGCAAGGGCTTTGAAGTCCGCAATCCGAACGCGGAATCGACGTGTGGTTGCGGCAAATCGTTTGCCTGAGGGCGTTTTCGCCGCTTTCTTTTGCCTCTCCCGGTTTCGGGCGATTTCCCGGACGGGGACTACCCCATTATGAACTCTCGATACCTCTCCCTTCTCGCGGGGCTGCTTGGCGGTGCCCTCCTATCTGCTCAATCATACGAGGTGACCTCGCCCGACGGAAAGCTGCGGGTGGACATCGACACGGAGGACGGCGTTCGCTGGAGCCTCCATCTGGACGGGGTGCCGGTGCTCGAACCGAGCCGGATTCGCCTGGAGATCAGTGGCGAGGCGCTCGGTGCCGGGTCTGACGTCATTGAGGCGGTGCAGACGGAGGTGGACGAAACGCTTCAGCCGGTTGTTCGGCAGAAAAGTGCCCACATCCGCGATCATTACCGGCAGTTGTCGTTACAATTCGAGGGGGACTATGCCCTTGATATCCGCGCCTACGACGACGGGGCGGCCTATCGGTGGCGGACACGCTTCGAGGGTGCCATCGAGGTAACGAACGAAACCGTTGAGCTGCGATTTCCGGCGGGCACAACGAGCCTTTTTCCGGAGGAGGAGTCGATGATCTCCCACAATGAACGGCAGTATATACCGCTCTCGCTGGAAGACCTCGATGCCTCCCGCTTTGCCTCGCTCCCTGTGATGATGACAACGCCGGGAGGACCGCGGGTGCTTTTCAGTGAGGCGGATCTTTTTGATTTTCCCGCGATGTATGTGCGCGGTGGCGAGGGGGCATCACTCGAGGGCATCTTTCCGCCGAAGGTACTCGAGGTGGTGCCGGCGGAGGATGGTCCTGACCGGAACGAAATCATTGTCGAATCGGCAGATCACATTGCAGCGACGAGGGGCGACCGCACTTTCCCGTGGCGGCTCTGTGTGGTCGGCACGGACGACCGTGTCTTCCTCGAAACCCAACTGGTATACCAGTTGTCGCGTCCGCTCGAGATCGAGGATCCGTCGTGGATCCGGCCGGGGCGGATCGCGTGGGACTGGTACAATGCCAACCAGATTTGGGGCGTCGATTTCGAGGCCGGCATCAATACCGAAACTTACCAATACTACATCGATTTTGCGGCCGAGCATGGTCTTGAATACGTCATTCTCGATGAAGGCTGGTCGATATCCACGACGGACGTTTCGGCTCCGAATCCCGAGATGGATGTGAAGGGCCTCATCGAATACGGACGGGAACGAGGCGTCGGCATCATTCTCTGGTCGCTCTGGGGGCCGGTGGATCGTGAGGCGGAGGAGCTGTTCTCGCTCTACCAGAAATGGGGCGCAAAGGGCGTGAAGCTGGATTTCATGCAGCGTTCTGATCAGGCCATGGTGAACTTCTACACCCGCGCGGCGAAGGTGGCCGCGAAACACGAGCTGTTGGTCGACTTTCACGGTTCCTTCAAACCGGCGGGACTGCGGCGGGCGTTTCCGAACGTTCTCTCCTATGAAGGGGTGATGGGAAACGAGAACAACAAGTGGAGCAGCGATCTCACGCCGCGGCACAACGTGACAATCCCGTTCATTCGCATGGCCGTCGGCCCGATGGACTACACCCCCGGCGCGCTTGTGAACACGATTCCGGAGAATCACCGAATCTCTCACTTCCGGCCGATGGGCATCGGCACGCGGGCACACGAGGTTGCAAAATTTGTCGTCTTCGAGAGCCCTCTCCAAATGTTGTGTGATTCGCCCTCACGGTATCGGGCGGAGCGCGAAACGACAGAGTTCATCGTTCGGATCCCGTCAGTCTGGGACCAGACGATTCCCCTGCCGTCGGAGATTGGTGAATACGTCGCGATCGCCCGGCGCAGTGGGCACCAGTGGTTCATCGGGGTGATGACAAATGAAGAGGGACGGTCCCTGCCGGTTGATTTTGCCTTCCTTCCGGAGGGTGAGTATGCGCTCGAGATTTTCTCCGATGGAGCCAACGCCCACCGCTACGCGGAAGATTACAAGTGCTCTCGTGAAACGATTCGGAGCGGAGAGACCCGCGAAGTGAAACTGGCGCCGGGAGGTGGCTGGACGGGAATCCTGACACCGCTTTGACCGGCGCCCCCCCCGCGCGCGGGAAGAGGCGAGGCAGAGGGCCTCGGGGAAACCTGTTCAGGATTTCTGTCGCGCAAGCTCCCGCCAGCCGATGTCCCGGCGCAGATACTTGTGAGCCCACTCGATCCGATCGGCGACGGCGTAGGCTCGTTCCGAAGCCTCCTGAAGGGTTGGACCGATCGCGACGACACCGAGCACACGTCCCCCTGCGGTCTCGATCGTGCCATCCGGACGCCGGCGGGTTCCCGCGTGGATGATGGAGACCTCGGGTGGCACGTCCTGCGGCAGTTTGATCGCTTCGCCCTTCGGGTAGGGACCCGGATAGCCTGCGGCCGTCAAGACGACGATCATGGCGTAGGCTGCCCGCAGTTTCACTTCGGCCGGGCGGAGAGATCCGGTCGCGCACGCGTGGAGAAGTTCGACTGGATCAGTTTCACAAAGCGGCAGGAGAACCTGACACTCGGGGTCACCAAACCGGACGTTGAACTCGAGAACCTTGGGGCCTTCCTCCGTCAGCATGAGGCCGACATAGAGCGTGCCTCGGTAATCAATCCCCTCCTTGATGAGACCCGCGAGGGTGGGGCGGATGACAGTCTCCTCGATCTTTTTCTGCAACGCCGGGGTCACGATCGAAGCGGGAGCGTAGGCACCCATCCCGCCGGTGTTCAGTCCGGTGTCGCCTTCACCCGCTCGCTTGTGGTCCTGGCTTGTCGGCAGGCAGACAAAATTCTCACCGCTGACCATCACCATAATGGAGGCTTCTTCTCCCCGCAGCCATTCTTCGATGACGATCGAGCCGCCGGCCGCGCCGAAGACGCGTTCCTCAAGCATGCTGCGCACGGCCGATTCCGCTTCGTCCCGCGTTTCACACATGACAACGCCCTTGCCTGCGGCCAAACCACTGGCCTTGACCACAACCGGTCCCGGATGGGCATCGAGATAATCGAGAGCTGCTCCCGATTCCGAAAAGGTGGCGTAGGCGGCGGTCGGGATGTCGTATCGGGCGAGAAAATCCTTGCAGAAGACCTTGGACGCCTCGAGTTCCGCCCCGTCCTTTCCGGGCCCGTAGGTGGCGATGCCCGCTTCCCGGAGGGCATCCGCGACGCCCGCCGCAAGCGGTGCCTCGGGTCCGACAATCGCCAGGTTCACATGGTGCTCACGGGCCAGCTGCACAACCGCGACGGAGTCCTCGGGATCGATCGCAAAAGTGGGCGCGTCAGCGGCGATTCCACCGTTTCCGGGTGCAGCAATGACTTTCTCCACGCGGGGGCTGGCACGACAGGCGCGCACGAGAGCGTGTTCACGACCGCCGGCACCAAGCACCAGCACAGTGAGATTTTCTGAAGGCATGCGCCAAAGGGGTGGCGCGCGCGGTCCCAAAGGTCAACTCCGGGTGATCAACCTTGGTCGCTAAACCGCGCGCTTGTGGATTGACGGAAGTTCCCGTTTTGCAAGCGTGCTACGGTGTTTCCGGTGTTTCTGAAAGCCGCCCAGGTAGTGGCAGTCGTCGCGGTTTTATTTTGCGCCGTGACGATGGGCTTGCTCGTTCTGAGCAATCTGGCGGTTTGGAGTCTGTCGTTTTCTCGGGTCAAGGAGGAACCGGCTGACCTGCCTTCGGCCTCCGTTGCAATCGTGCTCGGGGCCGCTCCGGGGAGTCCGATCCTTGATCACCGGCTCGATGCAGGGGTGGCCCTGTGGAAGGCGGGCAAGGTCAAACGACTTCTCGTGACGGGCGGTACGGACGGGACGGGGTATGGTGAAACCGAATACATGTGGCGGTATGTGCGGAAGCGCGGCGTGCCTGATTCGGCGATCACGGTGGATTCTTTCGGTGTGCGAACGCTCGACAGCGTGCGGCGGGCAAAACGTGTATTCGGTTTTGAAGACGTTGTTGTCGTGACGCAACGTTTTCATATCCATCGCTCTGTCTTCCTCGCCCGCTGCAGTGGTCTCAATGTGCGGGGATACGTCGCTGCGCCGGTCGATTCACCCGAATTCCGGCAAGCGCAAATGCGCGAGATTCCCGCCCGGGCAATGGCGGTCTGGGACGTCGCGACAGGGAAGGACGCCCGTTTTGGCGATCAGCCGCCAAGTTTCGCCAATCATCCCGCGAAATAGAATCCGCGAGGTCGTGGGGAACGCAGCGGGTCTTTGGACGCGCCGACTCCTTCCGGGTTTCGCGGGCATCACGAAGGGCGCTCCGCGGGAGGACGCGAAGGAGGAATCCGCCACCGCGCCGCTCGGCGGGTGGGCCTGCGGACGGCGACGGTGGAAGGGTATCGATGCTTGCGTTTTTGTGGCCAGTCGGACACCTCTGCTCTGGCGACGTCGGTCGCATTCTTCTCTGATTCCCAACTCTCACCTCCTGCGGTACGGCGGCCCGGTTGTGCGCCGAACGCTTGCTCAACCTGCCTCCTCCCGATGAATTCCCGTTCCGTCTTCGTCGCCCTCCTGGGTGTTTCAACCCTTCTCGGATGTTCTGAACCTGGTGATGAAGCCCGCATGGAGGGTGGCTTCGAATACGATCAGACGATCGCAGAACTCCCTCCGTCAGTTCGCGATGTGACCCCTCAGTACGGGGTCGATTCAGCGGGACGGAGCCCAGATGCCCGACATCCCGGAAGCCCTCCGTCCGGCGCCAGTCTGCCTTCCGGATCCTACCGGATGCAGCGGGCACAGATTCTCGATCGCAACGGTTTTGGCCGGGAGATGACCGCCTACAACCTTTTTGTTCCCGCTGGATGGCAGACGCAGGGGCAGGTCGTCTGGCAGAACAAGACCACCCCGTGTGGGCCCAACGCCGTTCATGTGGATTGGGCCACCTTCTCGCCGGATGGTTCCCGTGTCATGCACATCCTTCCGGCGGAAACCTGGATGGGCAACAACCTGCCGATGGCCGGCACGCAACAGGATTGCCCGAACGTCGGGATGACGAACGTCCGCGATTACCTCCAATGGTACCTCCAGCGAAACCGGCCGAATGCGCGTATCCTCGAGTATCGTGATCGTCCTGATATCATCAAGGACTCGCTTCACCTGAATGACACCCAAAGGATCGGAAACAGCGAAACCCGCTCGTGGATAGAGGCGGGCGAGGTGTTGATTGCCTACGAGGTGGGCGGCGTGGAGGTACGCGAGACGATCGCCATTCCCACGTTTTTCATCCACAACCGGATGCCGGACGCGATGGGCGGCGTGATGGAGATTCTGACGATCAGTGCCATGCCGGGATTGGCCTCACGCGCTCCCGCAGGAGAGCTTGATTTTCAGTTGATCGAAACGGTGCGCAGCTCCATCAAAGCCGATCCGCAATGGCAGGCGGCGATGTTTGAACACCAGCGCAAGATGAACGAGATCAACGCGAAAGGGAGCCGGGATCGTCACAATATCAATATGGAGACGATTCGTGCGGTCGGTGAAATCAATAGCCAGATCTATGAAAACCGGACCGCCTCCTCCGATCGCATGCACCACCAGACGATTCAGGCAATCCGCGGAGTCGACACCTATGCCGATCCGACGACCCACGAACGTTTCGAGCTGCCCTACACCCACGAGAACGCCTGGCGCCTCGACGATGGCACTTTCATTCTGACGAATGACGCCAACTTCGAACCGTATCGCGACCTCGGGCTGGACGGTCGACAAATGGAAATTTCCCGATAATGAACACACATCGATTCTCCCCTCGCCGCTCCCTTCTGCACGTGAGCCTCATGCTCCTTTTTGCAGCCCCTGTGGCGTTCGCACAGGACAGCTTTGGCGATCGCCGCGCTCCATCGGAGCCGCCCGCCCGCCCATCGCAGCCGTCTCCGGATCAGGCTCCGGTGATGCAACCGTCGGGAGAACCTTCCGGTGCGATGTCGCCCGGTTTTGGTCAACCGTCCGCTGATTTTGCCGCCGCCGCAAAGATGGAAGGGGAGGATTTCGGAGTGATGCCGAGCGAGCAATTACATCGCGGTCCCATGCATGGGCCGACGCCGACCCGCATTCCCGGTGGTGCCGTCGTCTCGACAGAAGCGTTGAACAAGCTGTATGAGGAGCGGCAGGGGATGTTTCTCGTCTTCGACGTGTTGGGAGGCCCGGCGGGACTTCCAGCCGCGCAGAACGCCGTTCCGGCCCACCAGGCAGGCTCGTTCGACGATCAGGTCCAGCGGGAATTCGGGCAGTATCTGGAGCAGATCACGGGAGGCCGGAAGGACGTGCCGATGGTGTTCTACTGCCAGAGCGTCCATTGCTGGATGTCGTACAATGCCGCTTTGCGCGCGATCAAAATGGGATATACTCAGGTCCTCTGGTATCGCGGGGGAATCGAAGCCTGGCAGGCAGCCGGATTGCAGACGTTTGGTCGGCAGCGGTAAGAAACTCGCCGAGATCGCCAGCGGCCATTCCTGCGGTTCCCGGGAGAGTGGAATCACTCATCCCCGGCGGGGCCGGGTACCTGCGAGGAGCCCGCCGATCGCCAACACGGTGAAGATCAGGATCAGACCAGCTGGTTCAGGAATCGGATAGATAGGGAAATCTTCAGTTGGCGGAGGGAACTCCGGCGCCGGAGAAGGTACGGGCGGCAGGCCGGGAGCGCCCGGACCATCGATCGGCGGGGGCGGCAAGGCCCCACCCGGAAGTCCTCCCTGCGCGAGCGGAACGGCCGGTTTCGCGAGAAACGCGAAGGGAGGAAAACGTTCTCCACCCTGACCAGAGACGAACGTGTAGAGCGTCCGCGAGCGTTCGCGGAACACAAGGCTCACGTCTTCCTGAAAGGGGTTTGCCTGGGAGA
>CAZVQJ010000125.1:1527-8892 GCA_964629165.1 uncultured Puniceicoccaceae bacterium | reverse complement strand
AGGTATCCACTTGAGGTTGCTCCTCACTTTCAACCGGTCGGGTTTTCTCGATCGGTTTTTTTGTCGTCGCCCGCCGGGCCGAACACCGCAAAGACAAAAAAAGCGATCCGGATTCCGGATCGCTTTTGAAAATACCTCGTTGAGGCGAGTCAGACGACGTCGCCTGCCTGGACGTGGACCCGACGCTTGGCCGCTTCCCACTTCACACGACCATCGGTCGTTGCGAAGAGGGTGTGATCGCGACCCATGCCGACGTTGTTCCCGGCATGGAAGCGGGTACCCCGCTGGCGGATGAGAATGGTGCCAGCGAGAACCGCTTGGCCGTCGTAACGCTTCACCCCAAGCATCTTCGGGTTGCTGTCACGACCATTTCGGCTGGTGCCTTGTCCTTTTTTATGGGCCATGGAAAAATTCTCCTGGAAGTAAAACGTTAACCGTTGATGGATTCGATCTTGATGACGGAAAGCTCCTGGCGGTGACCCCGTTTGTTGCGGTAGCCCTTGCGACGCTTCTTCTTGAAGACGAGCACCTTCTTTCCGCGCTTGTTCTCAAGGATCTTCGCCGTTACGGAAGCACCTTCCACGACCGGCGTGCCAAAGCGGATCGACTCGCCGGAACCGAGCGCCCGCACATCGTCGATTGTCACGGTATCGCCGCTTTCGGTGCCTTGATAGCGGTTGACAAAGAGGACGTCGCCTTCCTGTACGGTGAACTGCCGGCCTTGGGTTTGGATGGTCGCTTTCATTTCGAGAAAAACGGGCAAAAAAGTGACCAGAAGGATTTTGCGCAAGCTATTTCGACCGGAGGGGGACCGAGAGCCTTTTTTCGGGAGGCCAGGTTAACGGGGTTCGCCTGCACGCAGATCTGCAAAAAGGGCTTCCGCATGATCCGATCGTCCGGGCCCGTTTTCGCACCTTTGCATCGTGGATCCGATGACGACGGATCTGGCGCGAAGGCTTGTCGAGGTGAACGAGAAAAATGAGATTGCTCCGAGGCGCATCGAAGACGTCATCATTTCCATGATACCTTGATTGGCTGATCGCGAGAGGGGAACGTTTCTTCGTCGGGCACCCTGACCGCGTCGCCACGCAGAAGATTTTCCATGAGTGAAACGATTAAAACAGGCATTGTCGGATATGGAAACCTTGGACGGGGTGTGGAGCGTGCCCTTTCGCAATCGGCCGATATGGAGTTGGTCGGCGTTTTCAGCCGGCGGGATCCGGCGTCCATTCAATTGGTGAACCGGCAGGTCCCGGTTTACCCCTTCAGGTCGCTGGAAGAGCACACCGGAACGATTAACGTCCTCATCCTGTGCGGCGGCTCCCGGTCCGATCTTCCCGAGCAAGGTCCGGCCCTGGCGTCTCTCTTCAACACGGTGGACAGTTTCGATACGCATGCGAAGATTCCAGAGTATTTTTCCGCGGTGGACCGGGCGGCGAAAGGAGGAGAAAAGACGGCGGTGATCGCCGTCGGATGGGATCCCGGGCTCTTTTCCTTGAACCGCCTCTATGGCGAGGCAGTGCTGCCGGAGGGCACTACCTACACGTTCTGGGGCAAGGGTTTAAGCCAAGGACACTCGGATGCGATCCGCCGCGTGAAGGGCGTTCAGGGTGGTGTCCAGTACACGATCCCGGTCGAAGAGGCGGTCGATCGGGTACGCCGGGGCACCTTGCCCGAGCTCTCCACGCGGGAGAAGCACCGGCGGGAATGTTATGTGGTCCTCGAACCGGGGGCGGACCCTGCGGAGGTCGAGCGTTCGATTGTCAGGATGCCTGACTATTTTGCCGATTACGACACCACCGTGCATTTCATCTCGGAGGCTGACTTGCGGGAATCGCACAGCGCGATGCCGCATGGAGGCTTTGTCATCAGGAGTGGCCGGACGGGGGACGGTGTCAGCCAGGTGATCGAGTATTCGTTGAAGCTGGAGAGCAACCCGGAGTTCACCGCGAGTGTTCTTGTCGCCTACGCTCGCGCCGCTTGCAAATTAAGTGTGGCGCGGTCCTGGGGGGCCAAAACGGTGTTCGATATCCCGCCGGGGTTGCTTTCTCCGAAGAGCCCCGCAGAGCTCCGGAAGGAACTTCTGTGAGGGTGCAGGGCCGCCCATTCGGCAGGCGATTTTACCGAGATTGAATCTCGATTTCATTTTTGACTCGGGTTTCTGAAGGTGCAGGATGGGGTAATCATGGCGACAATTTCGATGGCGCTTTCCGACCTGCGGCCCGGGCAGACAGGCAGGATCCGGGAATACATGGGCGTGCACGAGATGCACTATCGTTTGATGGAGCTCGGGTTGCTGCCGGGAACCTCGATTCGCTGCATGCGGGTGGCGCCGTTGGGCGATCCGGTGGAAGTGGAGGTGCGGGGATGCTATCTCTCTCTTCGCAAGTCCGAGGCAGCGACGATTGCGGTAGATCCGGTTTGAAGGCAGGACGGTCGTGAGTGTGGCCAAAGAAAAGCCGACTGCAGCAGCAGCAGTCCGAACGGTGGCGCTGCTGGGCAATCCGAACAGTGGCAAGACGACCGTTTTCAACGCGCTCACGGGGCTGCGTCAGAAAGTCGGCAACTATCCGGGCGTAACCGTTGAGAGGAAGGAGGGGACGGCCTACACCAACCACGGCAAGGCGCTGCGGGTGGTGGACCTTCCAGGATCGTACAGTTTGCATCCGCGTTCTCCGGACGAGCGCATCCTCGTCGATTTCCTGCTTGGGCGGGTTCCGGGGGAAACCGTCCCGGACGTCGTCCTGTGTCTGGTCGACGCGAGCAATCTGGAGCGGAACCTGTATCTTGTCTCGCAGGTTCTCGAGCTGGGATTTCCCACGATTGTGGCGCTGAACATGATGGATGTGGCGCAGCGCCGGGGCATCCGCATCGATGGCGAACGTCTGAGCAAAGCACTCGGCGTTCCGGTAATTCCGATCGAGGCTCACCGAGGAAAAGGGATCCTGGAACTGCGGCTTGCGCTGGGGCGGTCGGATCTGAAGGCGTCGCGGGCGGTGATCGAATATCCGGAACTGGTGAATGACGCCGCGAGCGAACTGGCGCCTTCCTTCCAGCGAATGGGGTTGAGTCCGGCAAGAGCCCGGGCGGAGGCGCGCCTTGCCCTTTCGGCGGACGAAGACCGTCTCGAAGAGCTACAACTCGGGCCAGCAATGACGCGCCTCAAAATCTGGCGGCAACGTCTCGACCGGGAAGCGCCGGGGTGGCGTAGCGGTGTCATCACGACGCGCTATGCGTTCATCGGCAACCTGCTGCAGGGCTCCGTGCATCGTTTCAATCCCATGAAACCGAGCGGAACAGAGCAGATTGACAGCGTATTGATGCATCCTGTCGGAGGTCTTGTTTCACTCGTGGTGGTGATGGGGGTGCTCTTCTACAGCGTTTTCAAACTCGCGATTCCGTTCATGGACCTCATCGATGCCGGAGTGGGCTGGTTGGGTGGAGTGGCCGCCGAGGTGATCCCGGAAGGGCAGCTCCAGAGCCTCGTCGTGGATGGCGTCATCGGCGGCGTCGGGGGGGTCATTATTTTCCTGCCTCAGATCCTGACCTTGTTCTTTTTTGTCAGTCTGCTCGAGAGCAGTGGATATATGGCGCGGGCGGCGTTCATCCTGGACCGTATCATGAGCCGGGTGGGGCTGCATGGGCGTAGTTTTCTGCCGCTCCTTTCGAGTTATGCCTGCGCCGTTCCGGGGATCATGGCAACGCGGACGATCGAAAGCACCAAGGACAGACTCGTGACGATCCTGGTGGCCCCGTTCATGACTTGTTCGGCGCGATTGCCGGTCTACCTCGTCCTCATCGCCGCGCTGCTCCCGGAGGGGGAGAACCGCGCCTTGAAGCAGGCGGGCATCCTGTTTCTGCTCTACTTTCTGGGAACCGTCACTGCCCTGCTCTTCGGACTGATCTTCAAGAAGACGCTTCTGCGTGGGGTGACGCCTACGATGGTCCTCGAGCTTCCCGTTTACCGGGTGCCTCGTCTGCGGTCGGTCGCGATGGAGATGTGGGACCGGAGCCGGATTTTTCTGAAACGGGCGGGAACGATCATCTTTGCCCTCAGCATTCTTCTCTGGTTCTCGATGAACTATCCGCGATCGGCGGCCGCGGAGGAAATGGCGAATCCGGTGATGGCGGCGGAGATCCAGCTGGAAGAATCCTTCGCGGGCCATCTCGGACGGGCCATCGAGCCGGTTTTCGCCCCGCTTGGGTATGACTGGAAAATCACCGTCGGGGTGATCGCGAGCTTCGGGGCCCGGGAGGTTTTTGTTTCCACGATGGCGATTATTTTCAGCATTGAGGATGAAGCAAACACGACGACGGTAGTGGATTCCATCCGGCGCCAGACCCGGGCGGACGGCTCCCCGTTGTTCACGCCGCTGACCTGCATGAGTTTGATGGCGTTTTTCGTCTTTGCCCTGCAGTGCCTGTCAACGGTGGCGGTCGTGAGGCGAGAGACCAACTCGTGGCGATGGCCGCTCTTTCAAGTCGTCTACATGTTTGCGGTGGCCTGGCTTGCCTCATTTGTTATCTATCAGGGCGGGCAACTGCTCGGATGGTCCTGAACACGACAAGGGATTGCTATGCCGACGGATCCGGAAAACTTGATCATCTACGCCATTGTTGGCCTGACGCTGGGGTGGCTCCTTCGCCGAAGCTGGTTGCGCAGGAAAAGGGGGTCTGCCTGTGGACGAAATTGCTGCGATGCGCCGACCGTCCATCGTGCGCCTGCGATCCAGCGTTTCATTGATCGAAAACGGCGTTAAGTCGGCGCTGTTCAGGTTTCCCTTGCCAGAAGCTCGCGCAACTGTGCTTCGCTGAGAACGTTCACGCCCAGAGCGTGGGCTTTCTGTAGTTTGCTTCCGGCCGCTTCCCCCGCGACGACAAAGTCCGTCTTCTTGCTGACGGAGCCCGTCACCTTTCCGCCTGCTGCTTCGATCTTTGCGGCTGCCTCGTCGCGGGTCCATCCAGGCAGCGTGCCCGTGAGCACAAACGTTTTGCCAAGCAGGGGTTGCGGATGCTCCGGGGCAGGCTCTGCGGGTCCGGAAAAGTTGAGGCCGTGTGCGCGCAGTTGCTCGAGGATCTCGCGATTGCCGGGCGTCTTGAACCAGTCCGCGATACTCCCCGCCATGACGTCCCCGATGCCATGAATCGAAGCGATTTCGTCGGCCGAGGCATGGGAGAGCCGTTCCAGCTGCCCGAATTCCCTTGCGAGCAATTTGGCCGCCTCGGCGCCCACGTGCTGGATGCCGAGGCCGTGTAGCAGTCGCCAGAGTTCATTGCCTTTCGAGCGCTCGATCGCCGCGATGAGATTGCGGGCACTCTTCTCGGCAAATCGTTCCAGCGGAAGGAGATCTTCGACGGTGAGGGCATACAGGTCGGGCAGGTCCAAGACCAATCCCGCATCGATCAATTGGAGGATGGCCTCCTTCCCGAGTCCGTCGATATCCATCGCGGTGCGACCGCTGAAATGGACGATGCGGCGGTGCAGTTGCACCGGATTACCGGGGAGCTTCAGGCGCCAGGCGGCCTGCCCGGGAACGCGTTCTGCGGCGAACCCGAGTTCCCGGATGCGCCCGGCGAAGTCGAAGGGCACGCTTTCGCTTTCGCGGGACTCCGGGAGCGAGCGGATCACAGCCGGAATGATTTCACCGGCCTTCTCCACCACGACGAGATCGTTTTCCCGAATGTCCTTGCGGCGAATTTCGTCTTCGTTGTGGAGGGTGGCGCGTTTCACCGTGGTGCCCGCGAGAAGGACGGGTTCGAGTTCGGCCACGGGTGTGAGCGCCCCGGTCCGGCCCACCTGGATCGTGATCGCCCGCAGTCGCGTGACCGCCTGTTCGGCTGCAAATTTGTAGGCGATGGCCCAGCGGGGTGCCTTGCTCGTAAAGCCGGCTGTTCGTTGAGCGGCGCGGTCGTGGAGTTTCAGGACGGCGCCATCGGTGGGGTAGGGAAGTGCTTCGCGACGGGTGTCGATCTTCTCGATCGCCTCCCAAGCCTCCTCGATTCCATGCACAACCGTCACTTCTTCCGCGACCGGAAGGCCCCATGATCGGAATGCATCGAGGATTTCACCTTGATTCGCCGGTTCCCACCCGTCCGTGGCGCCAAGACCGTAGAAGAGGATTTCCAGGCGGCGTTGGCGAACGAGGCGGGAATCCAGCTGCTTCAGCGTGCCGGCGGCGAGGTTGCGGGGGTTCATGTATTCGATTTCCCCCGCTTTGCGTCGGGCCTCGTTGATCCGACGAAACTCCGCGAACGTCATGAAGATCTCACCCCGCACTTCCATCATGGCCGGTATCGCGGGTGCGTCCTGTGAATTCGCCGTGAGGGTCTGCGGAACGGCTTTGATCGTAGAGACATTCTCCGTCACCACGTCGCCTTCCGTCCCGTTGCCCCGGGTGACGGCGCGGACAAGCCTTCCATTCTCATAGGTCAGGCTGATCGCCAATCCATCGAGTTTGGGTTCCACAAGGAGGGCGAGTGGCTCGCTTGCGGATCCTCCTTCCGCCATGAGTTCTCTTTGCGGAGCGGAGGGTGCCCGTTCCCCCAGGCGCTTCTCGAGGCGGTTATACCAATTGACCAGTTCGCTCCGGGCGTAGGTATTGTCGAGACTCATCATCGCTTCGCGATGCCGATACGTCGCAAATCCTGGCTGACGGTCGTCTCCGATCCGGCTGGTCGGGCTTGAAAGCGAATCCATTTCGCCATGTGCAGATTCCAGTTCGGAAAGCTCGTCCACAAGTCGGTCAAACTCCTGGTCGCTGATTACGGGAGCATTCTCCAGCCGGTAGAGTTGCTCGTGGTGGGCCACAAGACTGCGGAGTTCCGCGATGCGTGCTGCGGGATCGTCGGGGTCGGCCATGGAGTCAACGGTGGAGACTCCGGGGCCTCCTCTCAAGCACGGGAATTCACAAGTTACGCTTTCGAGAGCGCGCCTCCGAGACCTCCATCGATCGATTCCGGCAAAAACCGAAAAGGCAATAGGCCCCAATTCGTCCATGAGGACATACTCCCTTAAAAGGATGAAAAAAAAGCCCATTAAAATCCCGGCTCCTCGACCTGAACAACGTTCGGCGGGTTCTGGCATCGATCCGGGGCAAAATCGGCCAGGATGATCACAGCTGGCTGCTGGAGCCGATTCTGCGAAGCATCACGGGGGAACTTGGGCTTCACCGCAGGGCGCGCCCCCGGTCACACCTGGAAACGTGCACCCAAGTGATGAGAGGGTGCTTCGCGATCGTTGAAAAACTTCACTGTTTACAGCATCCGGCGCAAATACATGTTCACCCAAATGTTAACGCTCCAATAGTTGGCGTTGACGGAGAATTCATTCAACCAACTCGACATGTCCATTTCGCAGATTGCATC
>CAZVQJ010000125.1:0-1517 GCA_964629165.1 uncultured Puniceicoccaceae bacterium | reverse complement strand
CGAGATTCGCGAGACCATGAAACGGTGCTCCGAGGCGTCGATCAATGCCGCCGTGGAGTTTCACCGGACGCAGAATCATGATCTCGTGCCAGCGGTCGTGATGGGCATTATCGAACGATTTGTGGAGCCTGCCGTGCGCCCGTTGCTGCTCGAGGGCAATGATCAGTACCGCTTGATGGAGGACCTTGGGATCGACTCGCTTCTGATGGTGGAGATTGTCATGGTGATCGAGGAAGCGCTGGGGATCACGATCGAGAACGAGGAACTCAGGGGCATGCGCAATATTGGAGATGTGAAAGAGTTCCTCGGCGCCAAACTGCGTGGCGAACCGTCCCCGCTGCGGAAACGCTTTTTCAGCTTTGAGCAGATCGCTGCGACGATGCCGCATCAACCGCCGTTCCTCTTTCTCGAAGAAGTTCGGTTGAATGGCAAATACGCTGAAAGCAGCTTTATTATTCGCGAAGGGAATTCGCTCGTGGAAGCCCATTTCCCGGGAGATCCGGTTTTTCCTGCGTCGCTCATGCTCGAGGCCTTGGGGCAGCTCGCGGTCTTTTTCATCCTTCGTTCGGATCGGCCGGAGATGAGCACCGCGAACGAGGGACGGGTGCTCTTTGTTTCCTGTAACGGTGTCCGGTGTCACCGGATATGTCGCCCTGGTGAAACGCTTCAGATGCGGGTGGAGCTGAACCGTCTGCACCTCCCACTCGTTCAGTTTTCCGGGAAAATCACCGTCAACGGGGTGAAGGTCGCTTCCGTTGAGGAACTCGTCCTCGGGTTGTATCCGGGCGAAGCTTGAAGGGGGAACGTCGGATTGGCAGGAATCGCTGTCCTTGACGGTCGTTGACAAATAACCTCCGGGGGCGTCTGCTCCCGCGTTTCTGCGATGCGAAAAGTTGTCGTCACCGGACTTGGGTTTGCGACTTGCCTTGGATTGGATGCAGTCGCCGTGAGTGAAAGGCTGCGGACGCTTCGGCACGGTTTTGTCCTCTACGATCAGGCGTTTGGTGGAGAGTCTCCGGTCGGTGTCGCAGCCCCCGTGCCCGGTTTCCGGACCGAGGGAATGGACCCGGAAGATTGGGAGTATCCCGATGGGCTGGAGTTTCGCATCGATCAGTTGCGGTGTCTTTCTCCCAATGTTCTCTATGCGGTCCACGCGGTGGAAGCAGCCCTTGTGGATGCCGGTTTGGAAGTGTCCGAGCTCCGTAATGGGCGCACGGGGATATACTCTGCCTCGGCTGGGTCGGCCATGATGAGTTATTATCATATGGAGCGGATGCGGCGTCTCGGAGCATCGCGGGCCATGCCCATGGGGATGATTTCGTCTATCGCGGGAACCCTCAACTTCAACCTTGTCGCCCGATACGGGATCCGGGGGGCATCGACGGGTTTCGTATCGGCCTGTGCTTCCAGTGGACATGCGCTTGGCTTTGCTTTCGATGAGATCACTCTCGGGCGGCAGGACCGCATGATTGTCGTCGGTGCAGAGGATTTCACGCCGGAGACGGTCCTGCCGTTCC
>CAZVQJ010000124.1:0-8911 GCA_964629165.1 uncultured Puniceicoccaceae bacterium | reverse complement strand
CCGTGAGCGACGTGGAAGGGGTGTAAAGGGGTTCGCTGGAGAGCCACCATGCGCCGCAACATCTGCCAACTGTCGGGCGCTGGCAACGGTATTTGAGAAGTCGGAAGATGGCCTGCGGGGGCCCCGGATCGCGGCTTGGGGGGTGGCCTCCCGCGTGACTGTGTGGAGCAAGACTGAATACGGACTTGAAACCGGGAGCGGGCGGCGAATCATGGAAGCTGTGATTGCAATCGAAGTCTCTGACGACGAGGAACCCGACAGTAGCTGCCGAGTGTCCTTTGGAGTCTCTCTCTCCCCGCGAGTCCAGCATGATGGGGAGCCGTTCCAATGATGCAGTTGCTGATGGCGATGGGCATCACGATGGTGACGTCCGCGGTCTGTTCTTTTCTGGAGGCATTCATCCTGAGCACCACTTCGGCGGAGGTGGCGGCGCTGAAAAAGCGGCGTCCGGTGACCGGCGGGATGCTCGAGCGGTACAAGGTGGGTTTGGACGAGACCAGTTCCGCCATTCTCAGCCTCAATACGATCGCCAACACGGCGGGGGCGGCGTGGGTCGGTGCGATCGCGGAAGGGCTCGCCATCAAGGTGATTGCGGTGTCCACGATCCTCGTCTTCTCGATCCTGATCTTTTCCGAAGTGCTTCCGAAAAACCTCGGAGTCGCTTACCGTCGGCAATTACAACCATTCGCGGTCTATCTGATCTGCGCGGTTCGCTTCCTGATGAAGCCCGCTTCGTTTTTCCTCAAACGGATCGTGACTGTGATTGTTCGGGTGGAACCTCCCACGCAGGAGGAGGAAGAAGATGAAATCCGTCACCTCGCGGAGATGAGCGCCCTGGCCGGTAATCTGAGCGACAGCGAATTCGAGCTGATTCAGAACGCACTCAGCCTGGACGATGTGCGGATCGCGGACATCATGACGCCGCGAACAGTGACGATGTTTCTCCCTGCCGAGGCCACCGTCGAGGAGGTCTGCGACAAGTCGAAGAACATCCGGTTCGCGCGGATTCCTATCTATGAAGACGGGATCGACGACATCATTGGCTTTGTGCGGAGGCGCGATATTCTCCAGGCTTACAGTGAGGACCGTGACCGATTGACAATGCGGGACCTCAAGCACGACATCCTCTTTGTTCCGGAAACGGCTTCGGCCCTTGCGGGCATGCAGCTTTTTCTCAAGAAGCACCACCAGTTCGGGATGGTTGTCGATGAATACGGCTCCACCGCCGGCGTCCTGACAATGGAGGATATCGTCGAACACCTCATCGGAGATGAGATTTACGAGGAATCCGATGTCGCTGTCGACATGCGAGAGCTGGCGAAAAAGCGTGCCCAGCGTCGGCCGTCGGTCACTCCGCCCGACGTTCAGCCGCCCCGCGTCGAAGGCGACAATATCTGATCCTCATGCACAGCGAATCCCTTGCCGGGAGATACCCGGTCCACGATTTTTCGCCGTTTCTCATCGAGTTCGCGGACGGGGTCGGCATCCGCTACTACGGTCTGGCCTATGTGCTTGGGTTCATGATGGCGGCCTTCCTCATCCACCGGGCGGCACGGACCAACCGCACGCCGCTTCAGCCGGCCCGGCTCGACGGCTTTCTCTTTGCGCTCATCCTCGGGGTCATGGTCGGCGGACGGCTGGGCTCCGTCATTCTGTATGGAAGCGGGCGCTACCTCAGTGAGCCGTGGCGAATCTTCTACGTGTGGGAAGGCGGGATGGCGAGCCATGGCGGATTTATCGGCGTGTGTGTGGCGGTGATCCTGTTCGCGCGCCGACACCGGCTCCCGCCGCTGGCTCTTGGTGACCTCGTCTGCATGGCGGCTCCTCCTGGCCTGTTTCTCGGGCGGATCGCCAATTTCATCAATGGCGAGTTGTGGGGAAAGGTCACGACCGTCTCGTGGGCATGGATTTTCCCCGAAGCCCCCTACCGCGCCGGACACCCGGGTTATTTCGAACCGGCATTGCAGCGCATGGTCAATCCCCGGCATCCGTCGCAACTCTATGAAGCGGCGCTTGAGGGGGCGCTCCTCGGGGGGTATCTGTTGTGGCGCTTCTGGGGTTCGTCGGACCGCCGCCGCCCGAACGGGCAGCTCCTTGCCGAGTTTCTTGTGGTCTATTCGGGTGCGCGGATTTTCTGTGAGCTTTTCCGGGAACCGGATGCGGACCTGATCCTCGGGCTCTCCCGCGGTATTTTCTATTCCATTCTCAGCCTGCTCCTCGGGGTGGGCCTGATGATGTGGTTGCGTCGGAGGAATCGTCCGGTATAGCTTTGGTGCATGGTGCCGTGTGTTCGGGTATCCGCCCCGGCGACGGCCCCCCTTTCCTCACAAACCTCTTTACCGTTTCGTCAGGACCCTCATAAGGACATATTATGGAAATCATCGCATATCTGAAACCGACCTGTGGATGGAGCAAGGGCGTCCGCGCCATCATGGAAAAATACGACCTCGCGTACACCGATAAGGACATCATCAACGATCCCGCCAATTACGCGGAGATGGTGGAGAAATCGGGTCAGCCGCTTTCCCCCTGTGTGGTTGTGGAAGGCGTCATGCTGGCCGACGTGAGCGGAGATGAGGTCGAGGCTTACCTGCTTGCGAACAATCTTGTCGCTCCGCGCGATGGCGAGACGGCGGTGCCCACCAACGCTCCCTGCACGGACGAGGAACATGCGCGGATGGCCTCGCGCACCGTTCGTTTCTTCTGATCGGTTACTGAACGGAACGAGGAAGGGCGGTCCTCCGAACCTCCTGTCATTGTTTTCAAAGCTCCCGGGATTGCCCGGGAGTTTTTTTTGCTGGTATGGAACCGGAGACGGGAAGAAACGTGTGCTGCGGCGGCTCCTGGAAAACCTCGAATCGCCGAAGATCGGCCTGTGAGCAAGGTTTCTGCCGCCACTGAAGCTGATCGGGAGGTGATGGAGGGGCAGGTGCCGGGCGGTGAAAATGAGGGAAATACTGGGGTAAAATCACCGCTTGCGTGGCATGGTCTCGATTATACAAGATTTCTCTCTTATGATCGTATCATCGTCTCCACCGCATGCATCACTCGGTTATCCGGCCCCCCAAGGTCTCTATGATCCCGCCTGGGAACATGATGCCTGCGGTGTGGGTTTCATCGCTAACATACATGGCCATGCCAGTTACGATATTCTCGATGGCGCCATTACCGGGCTGAAAAACCTCGCGCACCGCGGTGCGGTCGACGCGGACGCCATTACCGGTGATGGCGCGGGCGTGCTCACGCAGATCCCGTATGACCTGTTGATTCCCTACCTCGCGGAACGGGGGATCGAGCTTTCCGAGCCGGCCGATCTGGCGGTCGGGATGATTTTTCTGCCGCGTAACGACATCCGGCAGGTAGAACGCGGGCGCGCCTGCGTGGAATCGGCCATCGAGAGCGAAGGATTGCGCTTTCTGGCCTGGCGCGAAGTTCCCGTCGATCACTCCTGCCTCGGACGGAAGGCGGAGGCGACGCGGCCGCTTATCATGCAGGCGTTCATCGGGCGCCCGGATGGCATGGATTTCGGTGCCTACGAGCGCGCGTTGCTGCTCGCACAAAAAGAATGCGCTCGCGAGGCCGTGGCGCAGAATGTTCCCGGGCTTTATGTCGTCTCGATGTCGTCCCGGACGATCACCTACAAGGGGCTTTTGAATGCTCCTCAGGTGCGCAAATTTTTTCTCGATCTGAAGTCGCCGAACTACAAGACCGCGTTTGCGGTGTTTCATCAGCGGTTCGCGACCAACACCTTTCCTGACTGGCCGCGTGCGCAGCCCTTCCGGATGCTCGCCCACAACGGCGAGATCAATACGATCCGGGGGAACCGGAACAACATGCGCGCCCGGGAGTACTCCACCGTGCATGGAGTCTGGGGGGATCGTTACGATGACCTCTCTCCGATGATCCAGGAGGAGATGTCAGACAGCGCGAGCTTTGACAATTGCCTTCAGCTGATCACGGTCGGTGGCCGCTCGGTCGCCCATGGGGTTTCGATTATGATGCCGACGGCGTGGGAGGAGGATCGCGACATGCCAACGGAAGTGCGCGATTTTTACCGCTACCACGAGGCGATGATGGAGCCTTGGGATGGTCCTGCCGCCGTGGTATTCTCTGACGGACGCTACGTGGGTGCATCCCTCGACCGCAACGGTTTGCGCCCCGCGCGCTTCAAGGTGTTCGATGATGGTACCGTTATTCTCGCTTCGGAGGTCGGATTGATTCCGAAGTGGGATGCAAAGGTGATGCGGGCGGGCCGCCTCGGTCCTGGCCGGATGATGGTCGTCGACCTCCAGGACCATTGCCTGCTCGAGGACGCCGAGATCAAGAGCCGCCTCGCAAGCCAGGAGGACTACGGTGCCCGTTGTACCCATTTGCTCCACTCTCTCCCGAACGCTGATGCCGGGCAGGATCTGGAGTCGAGCGTGACGCAGGTGGACGAGATGACGGCCCTGCGGGTGCTTTTTGGATACGATCTGGAGGAGGAGAAAATGATCCTGCGTCCGATGGTCGAGACTGGCAAGGAGCCGATTGGTGCGATGGGTGAAGATACGCCCTTGGCGGTCCTTTCGCGGCGCCCGCGCCTGCTTTATTCGTATTTCAAACAGCTCTTTGCGCAGGTCACCAACCCAGCGATCGATTCTTTGCGGGAGCGGCTTGTGATGTCTCTTCGGATGCATCTGGGCGGACGTTTGAGCCTTTTCGAAGAAGCCCTCGCAGAGCGTCATTTCGTGGCGTTGGAGACGCCTGTCCTCCTCGACCACGAGTTTCGGCAGCTGTTCGAAGTGCCCTTTTTCGAGGGTCGCATCGTGACGATCCACACCCTCTTTGACGTGGAGAGTGGACCGGCAGGACTGCAATCGGCGGTTGAGCGGATTCGCATGTCCGTCCGCAAGGCGCTCGAGAAAAACAGGGATACGGCGCTGATCGTCCTCTCGGATCGTAGAGTGGATGCATCGCATACGGCGGTCCCGATGCTTCTGGCGGTGGGAGCGGCCCACAGTGAACTCGTCGAAATGGGGGATCGCAATCAATGCGACATCGTCTGCGAGACGGGCGAGGTGCGCGACGTCCACCAGTTTGCCTGCCTCCTCGGTTTTGGCGCCAATGCGGTCTACCCGTGGTTTGCCCTCGACGTCATTCGCCGATTCACGGCGGAACCGGCGGCGGGAGAAGAGGACAAGAACACCTCTCCACGATCGACCGGCGAGGCCTTGGGGAACTATCGCAAGGCGATCGACGCAGGTCTCCTGAAGATCATGTCGAAGATGGGCATCAGCACTCTCTTCAGCTATCAGGGTGCGAAGGTGTTCGAAGCGATCGGGGTCAGCCAGGAGGTCGTCGATGACCTCTTCTCGGGTACGCCGAGCCCGATCGGAGGGATTGGTTACGAAGAGATCGCACGCGATGTATTGCGGCGCCATGCGGCCGCCTACCCGCTCGAAGGAGAGGCGCAGCTATGGTCGGAAGGGTTTTTCAAGCCGAACAAGAAAGGGCCCGGCGAGTTCCATGCCTGGAGTATGAAGTTCGTTTCCGGGATGAATGCCTTTATCCGCAAGGGAGGAGAGTTCAGCAGCTACAAGGACATGCGGGAAGCAGCCGACGTGCATGTGCCGACCGCTCTCAAGGACCTTATGCGCCTGCGTTTCGGACAGCTTGATCCCGTTCCCCTCGATGAGGTCGAGCCGATGGAAGAGATTCGTCGCCGATTTACGACGGCAGCGATGTCGCTGGGGGCAATTTCGCCCGAGATGCATGAAACCCTCGCCATCGCGATGAACCGTATCGGCGGAAAGTCGAACAGTGGGGAGGGCGGCGAAGATCCCCGCCGTTTTCAACCGTATGAGAACGGGGACTACGCGAACTCGGCGATCAAGCAGGTCGCGAGTGGTCGCTTCGGCGTGACGGCGGAGTATCTCGCCAATGCAAAGGAAATCGAAATCAAGGTGGCCCAGGGCGCGAAACCGGGCGAAGGCGGGCAACTGATGGGATGGAAGGTCAGCCCGCTGATCGCACGTCTGCGTCACAGCGTACCCGGGGTGACGTTGATCTCCCCACCACCGCATCACGACATCTACTCGATCGAAGATCTCGCCCAACTGATTTTTGACCTGAAGGAGGTGAACCCGCGCGCCAAGGTGTGCGTGAAACTGGTCGCGAGCAGCGGGGTGGGAACGGTTGCGGCCGGAGTAGCCAAGGCGTATGCGGACGTCATCCTCATTTCGGGCCACGACGGTGGAACCGGGGCTTCGCCCTTCTCGTCGATCAAGAACGCCGGGACCTCCTGGGAGATCGGCTTGTCCGAAGCGCATCAGGTTCTCATGCTCAATGACCTTCGCAGCCGGGTTACCCTCCGGACGGACGGTGGAATGAAAAGCGGACGCGATATTATTCTCGCGGCGCTGCTCGGAGCCGAGGAATACAACTTCGGAACAGCCGCCCTGATCGCGGGCGGTTGCGCGATGTTTCGTATCTGTCACCTCAATACCTGTCCCGTGGGGGTGGCGACACAGCGGGAGGATCTGCGGGCGAAGTTTCGGGGCAAGCCGGAGTACATCGTCAATTACTTCAACGCAGTCGCGCAGGACGTCCGGATCTACATGAGCAAGCTGGGCTTCCGGTCTCTCAATGAGATGGTCGGACGCACCGACATGATTGAGCCATTGAACGACCCGCGTAACCCGAAGTCGGACTGCATCGATTTGTCACGCCTGCTCTACGCGGTCGATCCCACCTGGGAACGGCCCCGCACGGCGACGCGGAACCGGAACGAACGGATCGGCAACCAGGGTTCGTTGGACGACACCATCATTCAGGATGCGAAGGAGACGATCACCCGGAAGCAGCCGGTCTTTCACCGTAGCTACAAGGTGCTCAACGTGGACCGGAACATCGCCACCCGCCTCTCTGGGGATGTCGCGTATCACCACGGCAACGAAGGCCTTCAGCCCGGTACGATCAACCTTGATCTGGCAGGATCGGCCGGACAGGGGTTGGGGACGTTCCTTGTGCAGGGCATTCGCATCCAGCTCGTGGGCGATACGAACGACTTTGTCGGCAAGGGAATGAACGGGGGTGAGATCATCGTGCGCCCGAGGCCGGATGTTCCCTACAAGTGGCACGAGAACACGATCATGGGTAATACCTGCCTCTACGGGGCGACCGGTGGATATCTCTTCGGGGCCGGTCAGGCCGGCGAGCGTTTTGCCGTCCGCAATTCGGGCGCGACCGCGGTCATCGAGGGGGTGGGTGACCACGGCTGCGAATATATGACGGGAGGGACGATAGTCTGTCTCGGGCGGACAGGGCGCAATTTTGCGGCCGGAATGAGTGGGGGCGTCGCCTTTGTCTACGACAGGGAGGACCGCCTGCTGCGCAACCTGAACCCGGAAATGGTGTTCCTCGAGCGGCTCGATGATAACGAGGAGATCCGCTCACTGCGGCGGCTCGTCGAGTTACACGTCCGTCTCACGGAAAGTCCGTGTGGGGCCGAAATTCTCAACGAGTGGGACAAGGCGTTGCATCATTTTTATCGAATCACGCCCCATACCGCGCCAGATATCAGAAAAACTGTTTTTGCCTTCGATTCCAAGCTCCAATCGATTACGGCTTAATCATGGAGGGTTTGTTCCATGTCTAATCAACCATTTGAAGTCCCGGCCAACGCGCCATTCACGCACGAGCAGAGGGTGGCGTTAGCGGCGCTCCTGCCCTCTCTTAATCCATCCCAATCCGGCTGGCTCAGCGGATACTTCGGTGCCCTTGCGCAGCTTGGCGGGGTGGGGGCGGACGCAACGACGGGGGCTCCTTCAGCGGCCCCGGCTGTTCCGGAGGCCGCCGCGACGCCGTTGACAATCCTCTACGGATCCGAGAGCGGCAATGCGGAAGGGCTTGCCCAGCAGGTGGAGGCGGCGGCGAAATCCGAAGGCTTTCGCACCACCTTGGTCGACATGGGCGATTACGATCGGACGAAGCTGGCGAAGGAACAGAATCTTCTCGTGATCGTGAGCACCTGGGGGGAAGGCGATCCGCCGGAGACCGCCACGGAGTTCCACGATTTCGTGATGAGCGAGGAGGCTCCCAAGCTGGAAGGAGTCAGGTTTTCCGTTCTCGCCCTGGGAGATACGAGCTATGCGGACTTCTGTGAGTGTGGAAAGCGCTTCGACCGTCGTTTGGCCGAAATGGGTGCCGAACGGATCCATGACCGCGTCGATTGTGATGTCGATTTTGAGGAACCGGCGGCAGCGTGGCAGAAAAGCGTGCTGGAGCGAATGGTGGCACTCACCGGGGTGAAGGAGCGGGTCGCGGCAGCGGCCCCGGCAGCGCCTGCTCTCGCCGTCGTGGGTGGTTTCCCGATGGCAGCTCCCGCCATCGAGCAGGCCTGGTCGAAGACAAATCCATATCCTGCGCTGATCAAGGACAGCTTTGTTCTCAACGGACAGGGTTCGAAAAAAGAAACCCTGCATGTCGAGCTGGACCTCGCCGACTCCGGCCTGACCTACGATGCGGGTGATGTCGTGGGCGTTTTCGCGGAAAACTGTGCCGAAGTCGTCGATGACTTTGCGCGGATGGCTGGTTTTCGCGGCGATGAACTCCGGGAAGAGGACGGTGAATTCCATGCACTCACCGAGGTGCTCGCCGGCTACGACATTACGTCGCTCTCGAAGCCTTTCCTGAACAAGTACGCTCCGATTGCGAAGAACCGCCAGTTGGAGCGGCTGCTCGAAAGCGAGCAGAAGGAGAAGCTGCAGGATTGGTTGTGGGGTCGGGAATTGAGGGACCTTTTCCTTGAGTTTCCGCCGAACGATCCGCTGACGATCGACCAGCTGCTCAACCTGCTGCGAAAGCAGCCGCCACGGCTCTATTCGATTGCTTCAAGCATCAAGGCACATCCGGGAGAGGTGCACCTGACCAT